>NZ_WBUS01000078.1 GCF_008933605.1 Albidovulum sp. | reverse complement strand
GGCCGGACGGCGACGTGGCGAGGTGAAGGAGGGATCGAGATGGCACGGAGAACCAACGAAGAGACGCTGCGGCGGCTCGAAGGGCTCGCGGCGAAGGGCGGGTTCGACAAGGTCCGCGCGGCACTTGGCCGGCGCAACCCGGTCGTCGCCGAGTTCGGCTTCAGCGCCGAGACGATCCGCGAGGCCCTCGACACGCCCCTTCCGGCGCTCGAGGCCAGCGGGGCGATGCCGCTTCCCGTGCTCGAGGCCATCGTCCGCGTGTCGGGCCGTCCGCCGCTGGTGGTGCGCAACGGCATCGTGGAGGGCAAGACCACCCTCGGAAACGAGTTCCCGGCCGGCACCGACGCGAAGATCGCGGCGGTCGAGAAGTTCCTGCCATCCGTGGGTCGGATCGAATTCGTCAATCACGACATGGCCTGGGGCGGCACCGGCTGGGTGGTGGGCGAGGATGGACCCGGCCACCTTCTCGTGGCCACCAACCGGCACGTGGCGGCGATCGTCGCGCGGCGGACCTTCCGCGGCGACGGCGTCTTCATGTTCAACCCGTACAACAACCAGCGCTACGGCGCCGCCATCGACTTCGGCGAAGAGGCCGAGATGGAACCGGATCCCGCGAAGCTCTTCGCACTCGACCGCTTCAGCTACCTTGCCGACGACATCTCCGCCGACATCGCCATCGGTCGCATCCCGCGTCCCGCCGGCGCGGCGGGAATCGGGATTCTCGACCTCGCCGAAGCAGACGGCGGCGACGGCGAGATCGTCGGCGTCGTGGGCTATCCGGCGTCCGACCCATACCGCAACGACCCCGACGACATGGAGCGGTACTTCAGGGGCCTCTACGACGTGAAGCGATTCTCGCCCGGCTATCTGAAGCTCGCCCCGGGCGATGGCGCGGCCGTCCTCGGCCATGACTGCACGACCCTGGGCGGCAACTCCGGCTCGCCGGTGATCAGCCTCGAAACCGGCAGGGTGGTGGGGCTGCACTTCGCCGGCAAGTACGGTGTCGGCAACAGCGCCGTCCGCATCAGCACGCTGAAGACGGTGCTGGCGGGGCTTGGCGGCGCGGTGTCCGGAGCCGCGCTGCCGGCGGCGGGCGGTGGAGAAGAGGCGCGGGACCGCACCCACGCGCCCGACTTCTTCGCGGGGCGCGGCGGCTATGACCCGGATTTCCTGGGCGACGCGCGCGTTCCGCTGCCGACCGTCCCCGCCGCACTCGACCTCGCGCGGCCGGCGGATGCGACCGCGACGCGCCCGCACGAACTTCGCTATGAACACTTCGGCGTGCTCTTCAGCGCCCGGAACAAGGGCCCGGTCGTTGCCGCGCACAACCTCGACGCATCCCGCTACCGGCCATTGAAGCGCGCCAACAGCACATGGTTCCATGACCTGCGCATCCCGCGCGAGATCCAGCTGGACCGCGAGGACTATGCCGACGCGGCCATCGACCGGGGCCACATGGTGCGCCGGGCCGAGACCAACTGGGGCGACAGCGACGCCGAGGCGCGCAGGGCTGACCTCGACAGCTTCCACTACACCAATGCGAGTCCCCAGCACGCCGGGCTGAACCGCAACGACGAGATGTGGCTGGGGCTGGAGGACTACATCCTGACCAGCGCGGTCACCCACGGCTTTTGCGCCAACGTGTTCTCCGGACCGGTCTACGCCGACGACGATCCTCAGTTCGGGACCAGCGGGGCGCCGTTACCGCTCAGCTTCTGGAAGGTGGTGTCAATGCTGGCCGCGGACGACGCGGGCGGCCGGCGGCTCCATGCCACCGCCTATGTCCTGAGCCAGGGCCAGCTCATCCAGCGGCTCCTCTCCGGCCAGCGGGTGGTCGAGGCCGCCGAGGGCTTCGTCTTCGGTGCCTACCGGACCTTTCAGGTCCGGGTGCGCGATCTGGAGACGATGACCGGCTACGGTTTCGGGCCGCTTGCCGCCGCCGATCCGCTCGACCGCGTGGAGGAACGCGAGGCGCGCGGCCTGGGCGCGAAGCCGGTGGTGCTGGTGGACCGGTTCAGCGCGGTCGTGCTCTGACCGCGGTCAGACCCCGAGGAGCGTCGCCGCGGCCGGGTGCGCGAGACCTGCCATCGCGATCGACAGTCCCATCGGGAAGCCGGTGCTACCCGAGATCGACTTCCACCCGAGCCGCTGCGCCGCCGGCAGGCGGCGCAGCAGAAGGATCGCCGCCATCCCGGCCAGCATCGCCGCCGAGAACACATAGGCAAAGAGCGCAAGCGTCGGCACCGGCACGAAGAGCACGAGCGCCGAAAGCATCTTCACGTCGCCGCCGCCGAACAGGCCGAAGAGGTAGGTGACGAAACCCAGCGCGAAGACGGCCGCCGCGGCCGCGACCCTGAGCCCGAGGTCCTCGGGCGGGGCGACGACCGCCGTTGCCACGAAGACGGCCACGGCGATTATGCTGACGGCGTTCGGAATCCGCATCCGCCGCAGATCGCTCCACGCGCCCCAGAGGAAGATGGGTGCGACGAGGACGAGGGGCATCAGGTCCACGCCCGTGCCTCAGGCGCAACGCAGGCCGGACTGGGCCGAGGCGTCCGGCTTGGACCGCAACAGGGCGAAGACAAGCTCGGCCAGGCCCGACGTTTCGGTCTTGGAGAAGATGCTGCGCAGATGCGACCGGACCGTGGCTTCCGACACCGCCAATTCGTCAGAAACGCCCGTCACCGAGAGGCCGCGGCTGAGCAGAAGGCAAACCCGAAACTCGGCCCGGCTGAGCCGCGCCGGGTTCGATGGGCTGAGGATCATGGCGGGCACCGGGCGGGCCGGGGCCGGCTCGGCAGCCGCACGGTGGTTGACGACCATGCGGGTGACGAGCCCGACCTGCCGGTTCGCCCATGTCCGAGCCATCGTGGGCAGGACCGCGCCGAGCGCCGCCTGCGTCGGTGGGCCGAGCGCGGCGCGGAAATGCAGCTCGATGTGGTCGCGCATCCCCGGGCCGCCGGAAAGGACCAGAACCGCAAGCTCGGCGAGCCCGCGCCGCGCCTGCCATGCCTCGAGCGCCGGATCGACATCGGCCGCATCGTCTGCGTGGGAATGGAGCCAGACCGAGGCCGCACGCGGCCGGGCGATGTGGGGCCCGAAACGTCCGTCGGCGAAGGAGGTGGCGAGAGGCGATGCGCTGCGCGCGCCATTCCGGTCCCAGACGGCGATCCGCATGGGCCGGAAGTCGCTGAAATGCGTCCGAACGAGCATTCCCGCCTCGGCCCCGAGGCCCGCCGCAAGGGCCGCGAAGGCATCCTCCAGCGGCAAGTCCCCATGCAGTGCATCGCACCAGTCGGCAATGGCTTCAACGACGCTCGCGTCGACAGATTGCGCCTGAACGGCCGCCGCCGTCATGCCTTCAGTGTAGAAACGCCCCATAGCTTCCTCAAATCACCCACGAGGGCGCGCGTTCACCGCATGCAACAATCTGCGGTCACCCGTGTCGCGAACCCTGTACCCAACCTGCGGGCGGCACCCCTCGCCGTTCCCCGTGAGACCAAGCGTCCGGGTCACGGGTCCTGCTGTCAAATGATTGCCTGCCGGCTGCGGGTGAACGGTGAGAAATTCAACTTCCGGTAGATTTATCCACAGCTCTTCCGACCAAAGTCCGAAGATCTCCCCCGAATTGTTGAGGTTCCGGCGCCTCGACGACGCGTGAGTCGGGCTCGGGCCGTACCGATTCTGCACCGCGGTTGCGGTTCGACCCGCCCTGCGGTCATCCCGCGATGTTGCGCAGATAGCGGATCACGACCGGCCCAACCGTCAGGAGAACCAGTGCGGGCAGCATCATCGTTGCCATGACGCCGGACATGTAGACCGGCAGGCGGTTGGCCTTCTCCTGCGCCCTGAGTTCGCGCGCGCGGCGCATCTCGCCGGCATAGGCGATGAGCGTGTCCGACATGCTGGTGCCGAAGCGCATGGATTGCAGCACGACGTTGGCGAAGGCCGTCACCTCGTCCACGCCCATCCGCGCGGCCATGTCGACGAGCGCGCGTTCGCGCGTCCGTCCGGCCTGGATCTCGTGCTGCACGGCAAGGAACTCCTCCGCGACGGCGGGGGCGCTGGCCATCATCTCGTTGCCGACGCGGATCATGGCGGCGTCGAAGCCAAGTCCGGCCTCGACCGAGATCTGCAGGAGGTCGAGGGCGTTCGGGAAGGCTTCCTCGATCGCCCGCCGCCGTTCCGCGGCGCGGGACCGGAGCCAGAGGGCCGGGCCGAAGAAGCCAAGCGCCACGATCACGCTCAGGACCTGCGCGAGCCGCGCCGAACCCCACCCGCCGACCAGCGCCACGACGGAGTCGGGGGCGGCGATCGTCCCGGTCCGGATCGCCCAGACCGCGCCGACGAGAAGGCCCGGCAGCACCAGTCCGAGCGCAAGGCGGATGAGGTAGAAGTTCCGCACCGCGTGAGGACCGGAGAACCCCGCGAGCGCGAGCTGGCGCTCCACGTCTGACCTTTCCTTGGTATCGGCCGGGATGAGCGTCTTCATCAGACCCTTGGGATCCTCGGCCCGGTCCCGCAGGATGCCCGCGTCGGCCACCGCCGGACGTCGCCTTCCCTGCGCCTCCATCCTCCGAAGGACCGGGTCCTTGCCGGAGAAGGCGCCGAAGAGCCCGAAGACGAGCAGCATCGCGCCGAGGCCGACGCCGAGGATGAACACCGTCGCCGGCGGAACGCCGGCGGTTTCGATCTGGCCGAACAGGGCGTCGAACATGGGTTTCTCCTCAGAACCGGAAATTCACGAGCTTCCGCATCGTGAGGTAGTTCGCGATAACGAGCGTGCCGACGATGATGGCGAAGGGCCTGAATAGCGGGTCGTCGCTTACGCCTGCGTAGTAGTCGGGCGACGAAACCATCGTCGAGGTCAGGATGACGATCGGCAGGCTCGAGAGGAAGACCGAGGTCAGCCGCCCCTCCGCCGAGATCGCCTTGATCCGCTGGCGCATTGTCAGCCGGTCGCGGATCACCTTCGACAGCGTCATCAGCACCCGCGCGAGGTCACCCCCCGTCCCGTGCTGGATCGCGATCGACACGGCGAGGTAGCGGGTATCCTCGAGGTCGGTGCGATCGGCGAAATCCATCACCGCTTCGGGCAGATCCTCGCCGTAGGCGATCTGGTCGACGATGATGCCGAACTCCATGGCCACCGGATCCTTCATGTCCTGCGCGACCGAGGCGATGGTCGCGTTCAGCGGGTGGCCCACCGTCAGGCCCCGCGCCATCAGGTCGAGCGCGTCGGGCAATTGCGCGACGAGCGCGTTCATCCGTTTCTTCCGGCGGGCGCGCACCCAGAGGACCGGCACGGCGACCGCGAGCGTCACCGCGACGAGGCCCGCCACCAGCGGGTCCATGACCGTCGACGCCGCAAGGCCGAGGATTGCCGCGGCGCTGGCCGACAGCGCAACGAAAAGCTCGGGCCGGATCGTCATACCGGCCCGCGCCAGTTCCGACGGAAGCGTCCCGATCAGCGGCAGGCCGGACAGCCGCCAGGCATCGTGCCGTGGCTTCAGCAGGCTCAGCCTCTCCTCGGTCGTCGCTCCGGCTGCGATGAGCCGCATCCGGCGGTTGCGCGCCTCGGCCCGGCTCTCACGGCGCGACAAAATCTGCCGGAACCCCTCGAAGGCCAGCAGGACGCCGATGAAGACGCCGACATAGGCAAGGGCGCCGATCTCGAACTCCGGCAGCGGGTTCATGCGCGCACTCCTTCCGCCGAGAAGAGGTCGGGCCGCAGATCGACGCCGGCCTGCACCAGACGGTCGTAGCACTGCGGGCGGATGCCGGTTGCGGTGAAGTGCCCCCGCACGCTCCCGTCCTCGCCGATGCCGGTCTTCCGGAAGACGAAGATGTCCTGCATCGTGATCGTGCTTCCCTCCATTCCGGTGATCTCGGCAATGCTCATGACGCGGCGCGACCCGTCGCTGAGACGGTTGAGCTGGATCACGACGTTGAGCCCGGAGGCGATCTGCGCACGGATGGCCGAGACCGGGAAGTCGAGCCCGATCATCGTCACCATCTGCTCGATCCGGCCGAGCGCGTCGCGCGCCGTGTTGGCATGGACCGTCGTCATCGACCCCTCGTGGCCGGTGTTCATCGCCTGCAGCATGTCGAAGGTTTCCGCCCCGCGCACCTCGCCGACGATGATCCGGTCCGGACGCATCCTGAGCGCGTTGCGCACAAGGTCGCGCTGGGTGACCATGCCGGTGCCGGAGGGGCCCGCGGGCCGCGTTTCGAGCCGCACGACGTGGTCCTGCTGAAGCTGGAGTTCGGCCGCGTCCTCGATGGTCACGACCCGCTCGCGCGCCCCGATGTAGGACGACATGGCGTTCAGCATCGTCGTCTTGCCGGACCCGGTGCCGCCCGAGATGAGGACGTTCATCCGCGCCTGCACCAGGGCCTTGAGGAGAGCGGCGGCGTGATCGTTCAGCGTGCCGAGTTCGACAAGGCGCTCGAACGTCAGGGGGTTGCGCGCGAACTTGCGGATCGACACCGAGGGGCCGTCGATTGCGCAGGGTCGGATGATCGCGTTCACGCGGCTGCCATCCTCGAGCCGCGCATCGACCCAGGGGCTCGACTCGTCCACCCGCCGCCCCACGCGGCTCACGATTTTGTCGATGATGCGCAAGAGATGGCGCTCGTCGCGGAACCGCACCCTGGTCTTTTCGAGGACGCCGAAGCGCTCGACATAGACGCTGCGGTGCGAGTTCACGAGGATGTCGTTCACGGTAGGATCGGCCAGCAGCGGCTCCAGCGGCCCGAAGCCCAGGACCTCGTCGAGGAGCTCGTCCACGAGCTGCTTGAACTCCTCGGTCCGCATCGGCCGGCTTTCGTCCGACAGGACCTGCGCGACGAGCGCGGCGACCTCGCGGCGAAGTTCCTCGGGCTGGACCTTGTCGATGACGGCGAGGTTGAGCCGGTCGAGGAGGATGTCGTGAAGATGGCTCTTCAGTTCCAGTCGCTGGACGAGTTCCTGGTCGAGCGGGTCGGTCGCGGTCGGGGAGACGGCCGGCCGGCCGGTCTTTGCGCCCAGATCGACGACGTTGGAGCCGGCCGGCTTGTCGCTACGGGTGAATTGCCTGAACACGGTCCGGATCTCCTACTTTGCGGATTTCTGGGTGGCGGCCGGGAGCCTCGCGCGGGTTTCGCGCGCGAGCGCCCGCATGGCCTTGCCGAGCGCGGATCGGGGCGCTGACTGCGACAGGGGCTGGCCCCTGTCGGCCGCGACGGCCGCGGCGCTCGGGTCGTGTGGCAGCCAGTGGTCGAGCCGGCGGTCGAGGGCCTTCGCCGCCTCGCGCTGAAGCTTCGAACGGAAGAGCGGCTTGCGCTGGTGGTTCACCACGATCTCGACGGGCAGGGCCAGATTGTCCTGCGTCAGGAACTCTATCAGGCGGCGGCAATGCCGGATCGAGGGCACCGAGATATCGGTGACGATCAGCATCTCGTCGGCCCGTTCGATCACCGGCTCGATCCAGCCGACGAGCGCGCGGGGCAGGTCCACGACAACGTAGTCGCAAGTCTGGCGCAGCGTGTCGAGGATCGCCGCAACCTGCTCGGCCCGCAACGCGTCGAGCGGGGCGAACCTTGCGGGAGCGGCGAGGACGGAAAGGCCGTTCGGCAGGGTTGCCATCGACTGCTCGAGGAAGGTGGCGTCGGGGACGGTGCCGTCCATGGCGAGCTTCAGCAGCGTGTCCTGCTCGGCGAGGTCGAGGAACGAGCCGACGGTGCCGAACTGAAGGTCGAGGTCGACGAGTGCAACCTTCGGCCGCGGATCCGAGCGCCTCAGCCCCACGCCGGTCGCCAGCTGGTCGGCGAGGTTGACGGCCACGGTGGTCGATCCGATCCCGCCGCGCGCCTGGGCCACCGCGATGATCCGCCCCGCGCGCCTCGAACCGCCGGCATGGGCGCGCCCTTGTGTCGAGGTTCGGGCTTCCGGCGGCAACGGTAGGACCTCGTCCACCCCGGCGTCCGACAGCGCCCGGGCCTGTGCCAGCGAAATGTCGCCGTCGGCAAGGGCGATGAGTTTCGTCTGCTCGCGCCGATGCGCCACGAGCTCGCGGATCGCGGCCAGATCGGCCTGGTCGTTCGGGTTGGTCTGGAAGAGGATGACGTCATAGGTCGCCAGCGCCTCGATGGCGTGGCCGTTCAGTCCGGCGAGCGTCGCCGTGCGCCGGTCCACCCTCACGCCCGCGTCGCTGGCGAAGGACGCCGCGATGGCCTCCGAAACGCGGGGCTCCGGCGCGATCACGAGCAGGGATTTCGCAGCGTCGGTCATCTCGTCATCCTTTCGGCGGTCCACCCGCCATACTCATCCGTTCTCGCCAAGGTTCAGGTCCTCTGCCGGCAGCGACATGCTCATCGCAGGGAAGGGCACGCCCCAGCCGGGACCGCCCGGCACGGCACCGCGCGCGAGCGCGGCGAGGTTGCCGAGCGGTGTCACGAAGGCGAAATTCAGGTTGGTGAGCTCGACCGTGACGACCGGCACGTAGGGCCCGCCGAGGAAGTTCAGCGCTGGGTCGAACTCGTAGCGGAAGCTGAGGTTCGCCACGCTCGATCCTGCCGGCATCAGGGGCGCGATGGCTGTCCAGATCTCGTTGGCGGTGGCGTTGCCCGTCGCCCCCGCGCAGGTGATCGTGGCCGTCGCCGCACAGACCGTCCCTCCTGCCGAGCAGGGCGTGCCGAACCGTGGCGGGACAGTGCCGACGGGTGTCGCACCTCGCGCGTTGCTGGCCGGAACGCCGGCACAGGCGGCCGGGCGGACCACGGCGATCCGGCTCGCGATCTGCATGGCCTTGTCGGTCATGACAAACTCCGCCCCCATCCGGCCGAAGTCGATCAGCCCGAAGAAAAGGAGCAGGAAGAGCGGGATCACGAAGGCAAGCTCGACCAGCGTCGTTCCCGACTCGTCGGCCCAGAAACGCCGGAGGATATGAAGGAAGCCCGTCATGTCCCGAAGACCTTCGCGCGGTCGGTGACCGTGGTCGTGAGCGTGGCCGAGGGGCCGGCGCCGAAAAGCGTGAAGAGCCCGCGGAAGGGAAATGCGATCTCCACCACCGCACTCACGGTGGCGACGGGGGCGGGACTGACGCGGTAGGCGCCAGCGACGCCGACACAGGCGAGGGACGGCGTGACCGAGGTGACGGTGACGGACGGGGCGAAGACCGCGCTTCCCGTCGTGCTCTGGCCGACGATGGCGGCGAGCTTCGGCGCGTAGCCGGTGACGGTTCCGCCAGCCGCGCAGATGTTCCCCGGCACGACGCGGGCGAGGTAGCGCGTGGCATCGCGGACGCCGCCGATCGCACTCTGGTAGGCGATCATCATGCGGCTGCCCTCGACGATCACGGCAAAGATCAGAAGCATCATCGGCAGCACCAGGGCGAACTCGACGAGCGCGGCGCCGTCGTCGGCCCTGACGAAGTGGCGAAGCCTGGCGTGGATCGGATGGTTTGGACTATGGCTCACGGGCGTCACCGGTAAAGCTGCACGACGTCGTGGATCACGCCGGCCGAGCCGCCGCTGCCCGCGTTGCCCCCGGCCGAGCCGATGATCTCGGCGTAGATGTCGAGCCCGTTGGTCGAGCCGTTGTCCACCACGGGCTCGGTGATGAACATCTTGACGAACTGGTGCACGGGCACGCCGGTCGCGCGGCCGCTGATCGGGTTCGCGCTGCAGTCGATCCCGGCCGCGATGATGACGCGACGCTCGGGGTCCGGGTCCTGGTGGGGCGAGCACATCGGCCGGCCGGTCTCGGACAATCCGTTCAGGATCGGCGTGCTGGACATGCCGCCGCCCGCAGCGGCGATCTCGGCGAGGTAGTACTCATAGCGCGTCCCGGCGCCCGAATGCGGGTCGGTGCCGCCATAATTGGCCGTTACGTAAGCCATGCGCCCGGCCGACCAGTTGCCGTCGCCATAGGGCGCGCAGCCGGGGAAGCAGTCGTCGCGCGGAACGGCCTTCGTGTCGGCCGTGGCCTGCGGGTTGGACCAGCTGCAGGCGTTGCCGCCCTTCGGCTCCAGCCCCTTGATGACGTTCGCCGCCGGCGCGTAGATCGGGTTGTTCTTCTCGTTCTTCATCGCGCCCGCCCACATGTCGAAGCGGGTGTTGAGCGCGTCATTGGTGATGCCGACCTTCTGGCCCGGTTCGGTGTCCACGCCGCGCTGGGCGAAGCATTGGGTGATGCTGCCGACGGCCCCGAGGACACAGCGCAGCGTCGGCCCCGTGCCGCCCGAGCCTGCGCAGTTGCCGGTGGCGTCGAGGGCGAGCGTCGAGGGCTCCAGAAAGCCGAAGTTGCCCGGCCCCCAGGCGGCCCCCTGGCCACCCGACCGGAGCCGGATCATGTCGCCCACGGTGGCCGGGTTCGAGGCGTCGAAGCTCGGGCTCGGGATGCAAAACATCATCGGCGTGATGTCGCAGGCGTACTGGGTGAAGCCGGCCACGGCCGAGGCACTTGTCGCCGGCGTGGCCATGGCCCCTCCGGTCAGCACCGAGATGACCGATCCGAAGGAGAAGCCGACTGTCTGCTGGTTCACGATCACGCTGGCATAGATCGCATCCTCGGGTACCGTCGTCTGGCCGGGGGCGAGGCTGCCGCTGTCGCTTGCGGGAAGCGATTCGTAGAAGCCGATCACGTAGTCTGTCCCGCCGCCGAGCGCCCGCGAACCGTTTCCGAAAGTCTGGCTGTCGGTGACGAAGTTCGCTGCGGCGGCGGTGGCGCGTGTGATCGCGTCATCGCGTCCGTCAAGCTCGCCGGCGGCGGCAAGTGCCACCTGGTCGGCGTAGGACTGAAGCTCGGATTGGGTGGCCGCGAGGCGGCCGATGTCGAACGACAGCGCCACCATGCCGAGCAGCATGACCAGCGCCATCGCCCAGAAGACCAGGATCGCGCCGGCCTCGTCCCGGCCGAAGGTGCGGAGGGTTCTGCCGATCGTCATGGTCCGAAGCTCCGCCCCTCACTCGACTTCCACGACCTCGACCGCGTTGGCGCGGCGGACCCGCACCGTCGGCTTGGCCACGGTCGGTTCCTCCACCGGCGACTGTTCGCGCAGGATGTCGGAGAGACGGATGGACTCGAGCGGCTTGTCCTCGGCATTTTCGAGCGAGCGGAGCGACAGGCTCAGCGTTCCCGCCTTCTGGGCAAGCGCCAGCGTCTGGCTCTGTTCGGGCGTGACCTCGACGGTGACGGTGCGCGCGATCTGCGGCTGGTCGGTCTGCTGGTCGGCCTGCTGGTCGACGCCGAGGACGCGGATGTTCTGCAGGATGGTGACGGCGCGAAGGGTCGTGTTGTTGCCCTGCGTCAGCACGATGTCGACGCTGTCCCCGGGGGTCACGAAGCCGCCGACGGCGGTTTCGGCATCGACCCGGATCGCCATGGCGCGGCTGTTCTCGCCGAGGCTCTGCACGATCGTGACCTTCTCGCCGAAGTTCGAGACCTTGGACGCGAGGATGAGTTCTCCCTGCGCGATCTCGTGCGTGGCGCGGCGCGGCTGCATCCCGGGCTGGGCGACGAGCGCGTTGAGATCCGTGATCGCCCCCGGCGGAAGGGCGGCACGCGGCCAGGACAGGACCTGGAGCATCTGCGGCTGGATCGGCTGGCCGAAGGGAATGTCCCGCCCCGCGACGACGACGGTGACGAGCGCGGCGGCGGGGTCGGTGGCGGCCACGGCGCGGCTCTGGTCGAGATACTCGCGGGCACCGTAGGCCGAGCCTCCGGCGACGGCGACGCCGAGCATGGCGACGAGAACGGAACGTATGCCCATGGGCTTTTCCTCCGGCTGAGACGGCCGCCGACGGGCGGCCGGGTGGTGCCTGTTCCGCGACCGGGCAGCCCCTCCCGGCCGCGGAACAGGAGTGTTTCGCTGTCTCGTGCGTCAGCAGCCGCCGGTGCCCACGGTCCCGGTGGTGTTCATCACGTTGCAGGCGGCGTCCATCTGGCCTTCGACGTCCTGCGCGAGCAGGCTCAGCGTCGAGGTGCCGACGACGACGGCGAGCACCAGCGCGATGCCGTATTCGACCAGCGTCACGCCTTCTTCGTCGCGGCGGAACGAGCGGAGTTTCTTCATCAGGGTTGCGCGCATTTCGTTCTCCTCAAATGCGGTCAGGATTTCCGGGCAGGCCCCGGGGTCAGAGAGAGACGAACCGGAAGGCAGGCTTGCGGCTCCCCCTCAGCATTGAGGCGGAAATGTGGCGGCGCATCGTCTGAAACGATGAAAGTTTCACCGATGGGTTGTATTTTCTCTGCCCGGGGCGGAAAATGCGGCAGAACTGGGGCCGGACCGCTCCGATGCGATCAGGGCTGCGGGTCGCGCTTCACGCGGAAGACCGCGAGGTAGAGCGCCGGCACGAAGACCAGGGTGATGATCGTGCCGGCGATGATGCCGCCCATCATCGCATAGGCCATCGGCCCCCAGAAGATCTGCCGCGAGATCGGGATCAGCGCGAGGCTCGCCGCCGCCGCGGTCAGGAGGATCGGCCGGGCGCGCGCGTCGGAGGCCTCGAAGACCGCCTCCCAGGCGTTGTGGCCCTTCGCGCGCAGCACCTCGATCTCGTCCACGAGGATGATCGAGTTGCGGATCAGGATGCCGATGAGCGCCAGTACCCCGAGGATCGCGACGAAGCCGAGGGGCGCGCCCGAGGGGACGAGTGCCGCCACGACGCCGATGAGGCCCAGGGGCGCGGCGCAGAGCACAACGAAGGTCAGCCGGAAACCCTGCACCTGCACCATGATCAGGGTCAGCATGATGAGGATCATGAGGGGAACGACGGCGGCGATGGGCGCCTGGCTCTTGGCGCTTTCGGCGACGGTGCCGCCGACCTCGACATGGAGGCCCGCGGTAAGGCTTGCCGCGAAGGCGTCGATGCGGGGCTGAAGCGCCTTCACGATGGTGTCGGGCTGGTCCTTCGTGGTGATCGCCGCCTTGACGGTGATCGTCGGCATCCGGTTGCGCTGGTGGATGACCGGCTGCTCGGTGCCATAGTCGAAGGTGGCAACGGTCCGCAGCGGGATCGTCACGTTGCCGCTTCCCGAAAGCTGGAGCCCGGCGAGTTCCTCGACCGAGGTGCGCGAGCGCTCGTCGCCGCGCGTGACGATGTCGACGAGATAGGCCGCGTCGCGCAGTTGCGTGACCGTCTTGCCGTCATAGATCGTGCTGAGCGCGGCTGCGATGTCGCTCGGGCTGATGCCAAGCTGGCGGGCCTTGTCCTGCAGGACGTTGACCCGCACCACACGCGCGGGCTCGTTCCAGTCCATCACGATGTTCGCGAGCCTTGCGTCGGTGGCCATAACGGCGGCAAGCTCCCGCGCCCTGTCGCGCACCATGTCGATGTCGGGCCCGCTCAGCCGGTACTGCACCGGCCGTCCGACAGGCGGGCCGATGTCGAGAAGCTTCACGTAGATGTCGATGCCGGGGAAGTCCCGTGCCGCGATCTCGCGCAGTTCGGCCCGCAGCGCGTTGCGCGCCTCGACCGAGGGCGTCTGGATCACGATCTGTCCCATGTTGGGGCCGGGTGTCGGCACGTCGTAGGCCAGAAGGAACCGCGGCGCGCCGCGGCCGACGTAGGCGGCCCAGAAGAGCGCCTTGTCGTTGCCGGCCAGATAGTCCTCCATCCGCGCCATCTGGGCCGAGGTCTCCGAGATGGCGGCGTTCTGCGGCAGGGCGAAATCGATGATGAGTTCGGGCCGGTCGGAGTTGGGAAAGAACTGGTTCTCGACGAAGCGCATGGCCCAGATCGACACCGCGAAGGCCGCGAGGGTAAGCGCGATCGTCACCCAGCGGAAGCGCATCGCGAGCCGGAGCATCCGGTGGAACGCGCGCCGCACCCGGCCCGGCCCGTGGTCGTGGTGCGCAAGCTTCGCGGGCAGGAACGTGACCCCCAGCAGCGGCGCGAACAGCACGGCGACGATCCACGAGACGATGAGCGAGACCGCGATGACCACGAAGAGCGAGAAGACGAACTCGCCGGCCGCGGAATCGTTGAGCCCGACGGGAATGAATCCGGCAATGGTCACGAGCGTGCCGGTGAGCATCGGGAAGGCGATGGACGTCCAGGCATGGGAGGCGGCGGCCGTCAGTGTCGCGCCCTTTTCTAGCCGGGCGACCATCGTCTCGATGGCGATCATCGCGTCATCGACGAGAAGACCGAGCGCGATGATCAGCGCGCCGAGCGAGATTCGCTGCAGCGTGAAACCGGCATAATCCATGACCACGAAGGTGATCGCGAGCACGAGCGGGATCGTCAGCGTGACAACAAGCCCCGCGCGCACCCCGAGCGAGATGAAGCTGACCGCCAGCACGATCAGCACGGCCTCGAGAAGCGCCTGGAGGAAGTGGCCCACCGCCTCGTCCACGACATGGGGCTGGTTGGCGACCTGGTGAATCTCGATCCCGACCGGCAGGTTCGCCTGCGCGGTCGCAATCACCGCGTCGAGCGCGGCGCCGAAATCGACGATGTTGGCCCCGGCCTTCATCCCGACCGAAAGGCCCACCGCCTCCTCGCCGCGGAAACGGAAGAGGGTGGATGGCGGGTCCTCGTAGGTGCGGCGGATGTCGGCCACGTCCGACAGGCGGAAGAAGCGGTCGCCGACGCGCAGGTTGATCGCCTCGAGGCTTTCGGTGCCTGAGAACTGCCCACCGATGCGCACGAGCACCTGCTCGGGTCCGGCGTCGATCACGCCGGAGGGCAGGATGGCGTTCTGCGCGGCGAGCGTGGCCATCACCGCCTGTTGGTTGAGCCCCAGCGCGGCAAGCTTCTCGGTCGAGAATTCGAGGTAGATCACCTCGTCCTGCGTCCCGAAGATCTCCACCTTGCCCGCGTCCGGCAGCGCCTGGACCGCGCGGCGGACGTTTTCGACGTAGTCGCGCACCTCTCGCGGGGTGAAGCCGTCGGCGGTGAAGGCGTAGATGTTTCCGAAGACGTCGCCGAAGTTGTCGTTGAACTGGAAGCCCGCGAACTCGGACGGGAACTCCGGCCGGATGTCGGCCATCATGTTGCGCACGCGCTGCCAGATCAGCGGCAGGCGATCGGGCTTGGTGGTCGGCAGAAGCTCGACGTAGACGACGGCCTGGCCGGGGGCCGTCACCGAACGGGTGAAGTCGAGTTCGTCGAGATCCTCGAGCTTCTTCTCGATCCGGTCGGTGACCTGGGCGAGGGTCTCGGCGGTGGTGGCGCCGGGCAGCGCGGCCGAGATGATCATGGTCTTGATCGCGAAGTTCGGGTCTTCCTCGCGCCCGATCGAGACATAGGAAAGCACGCCCGCTAGGGTCGAGACGATCATCAGGAACCAGACGAAGGACCGGTGCTTGATCGCCCAGTCCGAAAGGTTGAAGCCGGTCATTCGGTCACGCGCGGGCCGACCATCTGCCCCTCCTCAAGCGAATGGATGCCCTTGGTGACGACCTCGTCCCCGGGATTCAGGCCCGAGGCGACGACGACGAAGTCGCCCACCGCGGGGCCGAGAGTGACCGGGCGCCGCTCGACGCGGCGGTCGGCACCCGCGACGACCCAGACCGCGGCTGCGCCATCGGCATCGAGGACCGCGGCAACCGGCAGCGCGACGCCGGCGCCCGCCTCGGCGGCGCGCGTCACGAGGACAAGCGCGCCGAGGCGAAAATCCCTGGCCGCATTCCGGAGCGTCAGGTGCGCGGTACGGGTCCGGGTGGCCGCGAAAGCCACCGGGTCGATCCGGTTCAGCGTCGCCTCGGCGGCGACCTCGGCATTGGCGACGAGCCGCACGATGAACCGGGTGCCGACGGGATGGGCGGCCACGTCCTGCTCGGTCAGGTCGATCGCGACCTCGCGCTCGTCGGTTGCCGCAAGCCGGAGGACCGGCTGGCCCGCCGCGACCGCCCCGCCGGGTTCCGCCGAGACGGAGGTGACGACACCATCCTGCGGCGCCGTCAGCGTGGCGAGGCCAAGATTGTCTCGCGCGCGCGCCACGTCCGCCTGCGCCTGCTCCAGCCGCGCCGCGGCGGCGACGCGGCTGGAGCAGGCG
>NZ_WBUS01000266.1 GCF_008933605.1 Albidovulum sp. | reverse complement strand
GGCCGCACCTGTCCGATCGGTGCGAGGGCCGCGGCGCCACTGCCGGGGCGCGCCTCGGGACGGGGGCTTTCGGGAATCGGTGCGGCCAAGGCGCCGCTGGAGGCGAGAGCGAGTGCAAGCGCGGGAAGGAACCGGACCCTCATGCGTCCGGCGCCTTCGTCCGGCCGAAGTCCGGCGCGGCAGTGTCCTGCCCCGCCTCGATGATGCCGCGGCGAATGGCCCGCGTCCGCGTGAAATAGTCGTGGAGCATCTCTCCGTCCCCCATCCGGATCGCGCGTTGCAGCATGAAGAGTTCTTCGGTGAAGCGACCGAGAATATCCAGCGTCGCCTCCTTGTTCGTCAAGAACACGTCGCGCCACATCGTGGGGTCGGAGGCGGCAATCCGCGTGAAGTCGCGGAAACCCGCCGCCGAATACTTGATGATCTCGCTTTCCGTCACCCGCCTGAGGTGATCGGCCACGCCTACCATCGTATAGGCGATGAGGTGAGGCGTGTGGCTGGTGACAGCCAGCACGAGGTCGTGGTGGGCCGGATCCATCTCCTCGACGTTCGCGCCCATCCCCTGCCAGAGCGCACGCAGCCGTGCGACGGCGGCGGGGTCTGCCGCGCCCGGTGTCAGCAGGCACCAGCGGTTCTCGAAGAGCGTGGCGAAGCCCGACCGGGGCCCGGAATGCTCGGTCCCGGCAAGGGGGTGGCCGGGGATGAAGTGGACGCCCGGGGGCATGTGCGGCGCCACCGCCTCGATCACCGCCTGCTTGACCGAACCCACGTCGGTCACCGTCGCGCCCGGCTTCAGATGCGGCGCGATCTCGGCCGCGACGGCGCCCATGGCGCCCACGGGCACGGCCAGCACGACGAGGTCCGCGCCCTTGACGGCTTCCGCCGCCGTGGCGAAGACG
This sequence comes from Albidovulum sp., assembly GCF_008933605.1. Lineage (GTDB taxonomy): Bacteria > Pseudomonadota > Alphaproteobacteria > Rhodobacterales > Rhodobacteraceae > Albidovulum. The sequence goes on along the minus strand of NZ_WBUS01000266.1, from coordinate 1,684 downwards.
GCGTCGCAAAAGCCGACCTCGAGCGCCGCCGCGCGCGTCTCCTCCGTCTTGGCATGGCCCGCGATGCTGCGCGCGAGCCCCGCCGCCTTCATCGCATGCCCCATCGACGATGCGATGAGGCCGAGCCCGATCAGGGCCACCCTTTCATAGAGCGGTGCGGTCATCTCTGTGCCTTGAACTGGCCGATGGCATGGGCGACCCGGCGGCAGGAGGCTTCGTCGCCGACGGTGATCCTCAGGCACTGCGGCAGGCCGTAGCCCGCCACCCGCCGCACGATCAGTCCCTGCGACTGGAGGGCGGCGTCGCAGGCCGCGGCCTCGGCCTCGTCGGCGAAGCGGGCGAGGATGAAGTTCGCGGTCGAGGTGTCGGACGGCACGCCCTTTTCCGCCAGCGCCTCGGCCAGCCAGCCGCGCATCCGCGCGTTCTCGGCGCGGCAGCGGTCGACATGCTCCCGGTCGCGCACGGCGGCCTCGGCGGCTTCCATCTGCGCGGTCGAAAGGTTGAACGGCCCCCGGATGCGGTTCAATACGTCGATGATTGCCTTCGGCCCGTAGCCCCAGCCGATCCTGAGCCCGCCAAGGCCGTAGATCTTGGAAAAGGTCCGGGTCATGAACACGTTGGGCAGCCGCGTGGCAAGCTCGGCGCCGCCGTCGTAGCCCTCGACGTATTCGGCATAGGCCCCGTCGAGGACGAGGATCGCCTGCGCCGGCAGCCCGCGCGCAAGCCGCTCGACCTCGGCCAGCCCGATCATCGTGCCGGTGGGGTTGTTGGGGTTGGCGAGGAAGACGAGCCGCGTTGCGGGGCCGCAGGCCGCCAGGATCGCGTCCACGTCCGTCGTCCGCTCGCGCTCCTGCACGGCCACCGGCGTCGCACCCGTGGCCTGGGCATAGATGCGGTACATCAGGAACCCGTGCTCGGTGAACACGACTTCGTCTTCCGGCCCCGCATAGGCGTGGCAGAGCAGGCCGATGACCTCGTCCGAGCCGACGCCGCAGATGATCCGCGCGGGGTCGAGCGCGTGGACCTCGCCGATCGCCTGGCGCAGCCGCGCGTGGTCGGTGGAGGGATAGCGGTGCAACTGGTGCACGGCGCGGAGGTAGGCTTCCTTCGCCTTCTCCGAGGGTCCGAAGGGGTTCTCGTTCGAGCTGAGCTTCACCGCGTCGGTGATGCCCGCCACATGCGCCGCGCCGCCCTCGTAGAGCGCGATATCCATGATCCCCGGCCTGGGGCGGATCGCATCGGTCATGACGGCACCTCCGGCAACTCGGCCCGCTTTTAGCGAGCGGTCGGGCGCAATGCCAGCGGGGATTGGCGCGGGGCCGGAAATCAGGGGCGCGGTGCGGCTTCGCTCACCCCGGACCGGCGGGCGAAACGCCCTGACCCCATAGCCGCAAGGAGCATCATCGCCACGCCGAAGGTCGCAAGCACGGTTCCCGGGAAGAGCGGAACGAAGTCCCCGGCAAGGAGCGCGATGTGGAGGTCGCTGGGACGCAGGCACAACGAAAGGCCCGCGAGACCGGCCAGGGCCGGCGCCCCCCGGAGCCCCGCAAGCGCGGTCATGGCGATGCCGACGACGACGAAATCGTAAAGATGAAGCGGGGCGAGCGACAGCGCGATCAGGATCTCGACCGCGACGAGGTGGGCGAGCGCCTGCCCTGTCGGCCGCGCGCCGCGCGCCCGGACC
>NZ_WBUS01000265.1 GCF_008933605.1 Albidovulum sp. | reverse complement strand
CCTGCGGCCCCGGCCGCAGCCGCGGCACCGGGCAGGCGTCGCGCAATGGCGAAACCCAAGCCCGTTTCCAAGCCGGCGGAGGCGTCGCCGGCCGCGCCGCGTCCGAAAGCCGCGGCGAAACCCCGCGCCAAGAAGGGTGACGCATGAGCGGCGCCGAAGATCACATCGACGACAGCACCGCGCCGCTGGTCGAGCATCTGGCAGAACTCAGGACGCGCATCCTCTGGTCGCTCGCGGCCTTTCTCGTGGCCATGGTCGTCTGCTTCTCCTTCGGCAGCGCGCTTCTGGACTTCCTCCTGCTGCCGATCGAGAAGACGATGCGGAATCTCGGCAACGAGAACCCGGTGATGCAATACACCGCGCCGCAGGAATATTTCTTCACCCTGATCCGGATCTCGATGGTCGGCGGGCTGACACTGTCCTTCCCGGTCATTGCCTACCAGATGTGGCGCTTCGTGGCGCCCGGCCTCTACCGCAGCGAGAAACAGGCCTTCCTGCCCTTCCTCATCGCCTCGCCGGCGCTTTTCCTGCTTGGCGCATCCTTCGCGCATTTCCTCGTCGTGCCGATGGCGATGCAGTTCTTCCTCGGCTTCGCGGACCTGCCGTCCTACTTCGCCGCTGTTTTCACCGGCGAGGATGCGGTTAAACCGGCGGGCGAGGGCATCCAGATCGTCTTCAACGGCAAGGTCAACGAGACGCTCGAGATCACCTTGAAGATGATCGTCGCCTTCGGCATCTGCTTCCAGTTGCCCGTGCTCCTGACGCTGATGGGAAAGGCCGGGCTGGCAAGCTCGCGCGGGCTTCGCGACGTGCGCAAGTACGCGATCGTCGGCATCCTGACCGTCGCCGCAATCGTCACCCCGCCGGACGTGGCGAGCCAGGTCTTGCTCTTCGCCGTCGTCTATGGGCTTTACGAGATCTCGATCTTTCTCGTCGCCTGGGTCGAGAAGAAGAAGGACGAGGAAGCGCGCGCCGAGGGAATCATCGGCGAGGGCGAGAGCCTCTTCGACGAAGAAAAGGACGACGCCGAGGGCGAGGCCGTCGCGCGGACAGACAAGGCCGGGTCATGACCGGGCCGCTCCTGACCCGGATCGCCGAGGCTCTGGAGCGGCTCGCGCCGGCGCCCCACGCCGCGCCGGATCTTACCGCCGAGGCCTTCGTCTGGCATGCGGACCCGGACCGTTTGGTGCCGGTGGCGGAAGTCGCGCGGGTGGACCTTCCGCTGCTCGTCGGCATCGACCGCGCGCGCGACACGCTCCTGGCCAACACGGCGCAGTTCGCGCAGGGCCTGCCGGCCAACAACGCGCTTCTCTGGGGCGCGCGCGGGATGGGCAAGTCCTCGCTGGTGAAGGCGGTCCACGCCGCGGTCCGCGCCCAGGGGACCGACCTCAAGATCGTCGAACTCAGCCGCGAGGACCTGTCCTCGATCGGGCGCCTGCTCGCGCTGCTACGCGCGGCGCGGGACCACCGGTTCATCCTCTTCTGCGACGACCTGTCGTTCTCGCATGACGACCAGCATTACAAGGCGCTGAAGGCGGTCCTCGACGGCGGCATCGAGGGGCGGCCCGAGAATGTCCTCTTCTACGCCACCTCGAACCGCCGGCACCTGATGCCGCGGGACATGATCGAGAACGAGCGGTCGAGCGCGATCAACCCGTCGGAAGCGGTGGAGGAGAAGGTCTCGCTCTCCGACCGCTTCGGCCTCTGGCTCGGGTTCCACCCCTGCAGCCAGGACGAGTACCTGGAGATGATCAGGGGCTACTGCGCCAATCACGGGCTGGAGGTCGACGAATCCACCCTGCGCGCCGAGGCGATCGAATGGCAGGCCACGCGCGGCGCACGGTCGGGCCGCGTCGCCTGGCAGTTCTTCTGCGATCTCGCCGGGCGCCGGGGCGTCCGTCTCTGACAGGGTGTCGCGCGTCCTCGCGCCCGCGCCGTCCGTGGCGCGCGCGCCCTACTGGAGGTAGGGGACGGGATCGACGCTGTCGAAGCCCTGGCGCACCTCGAAGTGCAGGAAGGCGGGGTCAGAGGAGCGCACCCTGGCAATCGGCTGGCCGCGCCTTACCCGGTCGCCCTTGGCTACCGCGATCCCGTCGATATTGGCATAGACGGTAAGCAGGTTGCCCTCATGCCGGATCACCAGGATCGGCACCTGGTCGGTGTCCTTGGTGATCGCCGCGACCGTGCCGTCGCCGGCCGCCGCCACCGAGGTTCCGGCCGAGGCGGCTATGTCGATGCCCTCGTTCTTCTTTTTCTGGTAGCCGCGGATGATCTTGCCCGCGACCGGCATGGCGAGCTTCGCGGTGCCCGAGGCGGCGGTCTTCTGCGCGCCGAGGTCGGGGGCGGGCGGGGTCTTCACCGGCTCGGCCGCGGGCTTCGTCTTCTCGGCCGGCAGCGGTGTGGCGGCCGAGGGCGGCGTTGGCGTGGGCGAGCCCTGGCCCGGTGCCGTCACGACCTCCTGCGGCGCGGCCATTGTCGCGGCGACGGGGATCAGCAGCGTCTGGCCCTCGCGCACGGCGAGGTCCGGGCCGAGGCCGTTCCAGTCCGCCAGCGCCTTGACGTTGACGTTGTAGAGCCGCGCGATCGAATAGGCC
>NZ_WBUS01000264.1 GCF_008933605.1 Albidovulum sp. | reverse complement strand
GGTGATGGCGACGGTGGCGCCCCCTCGCGCCCGCCGCGCCGCGCGGGCGCGCGCCGGTCGTGTCCGGCGCCCCATGGAAGGCGGGGCGCATGGCCGCGATTGACGGGCTGCCGCCCCTGCGCGAGGTGATCGCGCGCCACGGTCTGGCCGCGAGGAAGGCGCTCGGGCAGAACTTCCTGCTCGACCTGAACCTGACGGCAAAGATCGCGCGCTCGGCAGGCGATCTCGCGCACTGCGACGTGCTGGAAGTGGGCCCCGGTCCCGGCGGTCTCACCCGCGCGCTGCTCGCCGAAGGCGCGCGGCATGTGCTGGCCGTGGAGAAGGACGAACGCTGCCTGCCCGCCCTGGCCGAGATCGCCTCCGCCTGGCCGGGGCGGCTGGAGGTCGTCCACGGCGATGCGCTTGAGGTCGACGCGGCGGCCCGGCTGACCCCGCCGATCCGGGTGGTAGCGAACCTTCCCTACAACGTCGGGACCGAGCTTCTGACCGGCTGGCTGACGCCGCCCCGATGGCCGCCCTTCTGGCAGAGCCTGACGCTGATGTTCCAGAAGGAAGTGGCCGAGCGGATCGTGGCCCGGCCGGGGACGAAGGCCTACGGCCGGCTCGCGATCCTCGCGCAGTGGCGGTGCGAGGCGCGGATCGTCATGGTGCTGCCGCCCGAGGCCTTCACGCCCGCGCCCAAGGTCCATTCGGCGGTGGTGCAGCTGACCGCCCTGCCCGCGCCGCGGTTTCCGGCGGACGCGAAGGTGCTGAGCCGGATCGTGGCGGCCGGGTTCAACCAGCGCCGCAAGATGCTCAGGGCGAGCCTCAGGGGCGTCGCGCCGGAGATCGAGGCGAAGCTCGTCGCGGCCGGCATTGCGCCGACCGCGCGGGCCGAGGAAGTGTCACTGGAAGCGTTCTGCACGCTCGCCCGGATCGTCGCGGCGGATTGAGCGGGGGCCTACTCGGCCGCGTCCGCCGAGGGCTCCTTGCCCTCAGCATCGCCGCGCTTTTCCCTGGGCTTGCGCGGCCCGCGCGGCTTCTTCGGCTGTGCCGACGGCTCCGCGGCCGCCGCCTCCGGCGCGTCGGATACGGGCAGCTCCGGCATCATCACGGCGGAGCGGCGCTGTTCCATCCGCGCCTCGGGCGTCTCGACGAGGCCGGGGCCTTCGTCCGCCTCCTCCTCGCGCGCGGGGCCGGCCGGGTGCTGTTCGGGCGCCTCGCGTTCGGCCCGGTCCTCGTAGCGCGGGCGGTGGTGTTGCGGCTGGCGGTCGCCGTTTGGCTGGCCGTGGTGGCCGTTCTGGCCGCCCTGACCCTGCCCGCCATATCCCTGGCCGCCGTTCTGCCCGCCCTCGCCCTGCTGTCCCTGCCGCATCTCGTGTTCGCGGCTCATCTCGCGCTGCGCCTCGCCCAACATCCGCGTGTAGTGCTCGGCATGCTGGAGGAAGTTCTGCTCGGCCACGCGGTCGTTGGACAGCTGCGCGTCGCGGGCCAGCATCAGGTACTTGTCGATGATCTGCTGCGGCGTGCCGCGGACCTTGCCCTCGGGACCCGAGGAGTCGAAGACCCGATTGACGACATTGCCAAGCGAACGCTGCCGGTTCGATTTCGAACGCGAACGGGATTTGGATGATCTCATGTGTTCTTGTCTGTCCGAGCCTAGGGCTGTTCTTCCGCCTGCCCTGTCGGCCTGCGTCGCCACCGTACCGGGCGCGATCGCGGATCGAGATATTTCCGGGCGAGGCGCAGCGGGCAGTGAAAACCACCAGCCCGTCACGAGGTCCTTAATGCACGATGCGCCGCGCCTGACAAGCGGATTCTTCAAGAAAAGGCCAGTTAGCGCGGCCGGAGGCGGGAAACGTGCCGAAATGCCACGGACAGGCCGGCCGCCCCGGACCGCGCGGGAAAGCCCGCTCAGGCCGCGCCGCAGTCCGATCCGTCGCCGGCCTTCACGGCGATCACCACCCGGTCGCGGCCATCGAGGTCGGGGCGCACCTCCGGCGCGGCGAAGCCCTGCGCGACGAGAAGGGCGGCGACCGCCGCCGCCTGCGTCGGCCCGATCTCCACGATCAGCCGTCCCCCGGCCATGAGCCGCGCCCCGGCCCCCGCGGCGATCGCCCGGTAGGCGTCGAGCCCGTCGCCCCCGGGCGTCAGCGCCCCCCGCGGCTCCCAGTCACGCTCCTCGGGCGCGAGCGCGGCCATCTCCGCCTCGGCAAGGTAGGGCGGGTTGGACACGATGAGGTCAAAGCGCCCGGTGACGCCGGCGAACCAGTCCGAGACGAGGAACCGCGCCCGCGCGTCGAGGCCGAGGCGGCCGGCATTCTCCCGCGCGACGTCCAGCGCCGCGGCCGAGATGTCGGTGCCGGTGCCGGTGGCGAAGGGCATCCCCGCGAGGCAGGAAAGGAGGATGCAGCCCGTGCCGGTGCCGAGGTCAAGCATCTTCACGAAGGGGCGTTCCAGCGCCGCCGCGACAAGCAGTTCCGTCTCGGGGCGGGGGTCGAGCGTGTCGCGGGTGACGCGGAAGCTGCGCCCGAAGAAGTCGCGCCGGCCGGTGATCTGGGCGACCGGCTGGCGGGCGGCGCGGGCCGCGACGGCGGCGGCGAAACGTGCCGCTGCCTCGGGC
>NZ_WBUS01000077.1 GCF_008933605.1 Albidovulum sp. | reverse complement strand
GACTGGGCCGAGGTGCTGGCCGACGGGCTGCAGATCACGCTGGCCGGCACCGCGCCGTCCGAGGCCGAGCGCTTCCGCGCGCTGACGGCGGCGGGGACCGTGGTGGACCCGGATCGCGTGATCGACTCGATGGGCGTCGCCGATCCTGCCGCCCTGAAGGCGCCGGACTTCACGGTCGAGATCCTCCGCAACGGCGACGGCATTTCGCTGATCGGTCTCGTCCCCACCGCGACCGACCGCGAGGGTCTGGCAGCGAAACTCGCCGCAGTCGCCGGCGACGGCCAGGTAACGGACATGCTGGAAGCCGCAGACCATCCGGTGCCCGAAGGCTGGGCGGCGGCGCTCGATTTCGGGATCAAGGCGCTGGCCACGCTGCCGCGCTCGAAGGTCTCCATCTTCGCCGATCGCGTGGCGATTACCGCGATTTCCGACAGCGCGGCCGAGAAGGCGCGGATCGAATCGGACCTTAGCCGCGGTGCGCCGAGGGGCATTCGACTCATGCTCGACATCTCTGCCCCGCGGCCGGTCATCACGCCCTTCACGTTGCGTTTTCTCATCGACGACCGGGGTGCGCGTTTCGATGCGTGCTCGGCCGACAACGAGCGCGCGCGCGACCGCATCGTCGCGGCGGCGACCGAAGCGGGTGCCACCCGCAAGAACGCCTGCACCATCGGCCTCGGCGTGCCGACGCCCACGTGGGCCGACGCGGTAACGATGGGCCTCGCCGCGATGAAGGAACTCGGTGCCGGGTCGATCACCTTCTCGGATGCCGATATTTCGCTCATCGCGGCGGAGACCGTGTCCCAGGAGGTATTCGATCGCGTGGTGGGGGAACTCGAATCGAACCTGCCCGAGGTCTTTTCGCTTCACGCCGTGCTCACGCCCAGGCCCGCCGAGGAATCGGGCGCGCCGGTGGTGCCGGAATTCGTCGCGACACTTTCGCCCGAGGGAAAGCTCGAGATGCGCGGCCGGCTCGGCGACGCGCTCTCACGCGATGCGGTGGACAGCTTCGCCCGGGCGCGCTTCGGCTCCGCCTCCGTCCATGCGGCGACGCGCCTCGCCCCCGACATGCCCGCCGGCTGGCCGGTGCGGGTCCTCGCGGCGCTCGAGGCGCTGGCGGAACTCGACAGCGGCACCGCGCAGGTGCGCCCCGAGATCATCAGGGTCTCCGGCGTGACCGGCTCTTCCACGGCGTCCGACAACGTCGCCCGGATCCTGTCGAGCCGACTGGGCGAAGGGCTGAACTTCAAGCTCGATATCCGCTACGACGAGAAGCTCGATCCGCTTCTCGGCCTGCCGACGGATGAGGATTGCGTGGCCGGGATCAACGCGACCCTCGCCGAGCACAAGATCAACTTCGAACCCGGCTCGGCCCAGATCGCCCGCGATGCGGCAGGCACGCTCGACCGGATTGCCGAACAGATGAAGCAGTGCTCCGATTTCCCGATGGAGGTGGGCGGCCACACCGATGCCCAGGGCCGCGAGGAGATGAACCTCGACCTCAGCCAGAAGCGGGCCGAGGCGGTCATCGCCGCGCTGATGGAGCGGCGGGTCCTTACCGGCAACCTGACGGCCGCCGGCTACGGCGAAACGGTGCCCATCGGCGACAACGAGACCGAGGTGGGCCGCGAGGCCAACCGCCGGATCGAGTTCCGTCTGATCAAGCCGTTGGCGACCGCTGCCGCCCCGGACGCCGGGGCCGAGACGCCGGTCGTCGTCATGACGCCGGATGACGACACGCTAAGGCCGAAGCAGCGGCCCGACGGTTAGGACGCCCCGGCGATGCGCCCGCGCGAGGTCCCGATGCGGCCTGATCGGCGGGGCTTGACCGACGGAAAGCGAAGAGCCAAAGCAGGGCCATGAACAGAACCGAACTCATCATCGCCACGGCGATCATCCTCTTCGTGGCCTTCGGGCTCGGCTGGTTCGCCTGCTGGTTCGTCCATCGCCTCAACCGTGTGACGCAGGCAGAGATGGACGATCTGGAAAAGATGGCGCGCGACCTGCACGAGGCCGAGGAAACCCGCGATGCCGCGATCACCTTCCTCGAAAGCCGCGAGGCGGAACTGACGAATCGGCTCAACCAGTCGCAGGCGGAACTGCGGGCCGCGATGGACGGCCTGCGCGACGCAAGGGCCGAGGCCGAGGAACTGCGCGCCTATATCGAGCGGATGAACGCAGGTTGAGACGCCCGGCCTACCACCGAGCCAGCGCGTCCTCGTCGTCGTCCTTCGCCGCAACCCATGCCGCCCCGTCCGGGCCGATCTCCTTCTTCCAGAAGGGCGCCCTGGACTTCAGGTAGTCCATGAGGAACTCCGCCGCTTCGAAGGCCGCGACACGATGGCGCGCGGCCGTCGCAACCATCATGATCGGCTCGCCGGGCATGAGTGCCCCATGGCGGTGGACGACAAGGACATCCGCAAGGCTCCAGCGCGCCCGCGCCTCCTCCGCGATGGCGGCGATGGCCTTCTCGGTCATCCCGGGATAGTGCTCGATCTCCATCCGCGCGAGCTGTCCGCTGTCGTCACGGACGACGCCAAGAAAGGTGACGACGGCGCCCACGTCACGCCCGCCATCGCCGAAACCGGCGCATTCCGCGCCATAGTCGAACGGTTCGGCCTGGACGCGCACCTGCACCGCTCAGCCCCCCGTCATCGGCGGGAAGAAAGCGACCTCGCGCACGCCGTCAAGCGGCGCGGAGAAATCGGCGAGCTGCTGGTCGAGCGCAACCCGCAGGCTCCGCAGGTCGGCAAAGGCGGCGGCATAGCGGTCTTCGCGTGACGCCAGTTCCGCGACAAGCTCGGCCACGGTCGCGGCCGAGGTCTCGACCCGTTCGCGCGGCAGCCCGATGCGCTCGCGCACCCAGGCGAAGTAAAGTACGTCGATCATCTTTCGTCCTTGAGGAACGGCAGGGCCTTGCGGAAGTATTCCCACCCCGTGACGAATGTGAGGACGGCCGCGATCCAGATCAAGCCGAGCCCGACGAAGGTCGCATAGGAGGAGCAGCCGCGCACCCCGCAGGAGCGGATCGGGTCCGCGAGCCCGGCGGTGACGAGCTCGGCATATTCCTCGGGGGTGAGGCCCCGCCGCGCGATGCCTTCGAGATGCTCCAGCCCCGTGCCGAGAAAGAGGATGGCGATGGCAATCATCTGCGCCGTGGTCTTCCACTTGGCCAGCTTCGTCACCTTCAGCAAGCTGGCCCGGGCGCCAAGATACTCCCTGAGGCCGGAGACGAAGACCTCGCGGAAGAGGATAACGGTCGCGGGCAGGATCAGCCAGGGGTTCATCCCGGAATAGCCGGTCAGCACCATGATCGCGATGACGACCATCGCCTTGTCGGCGATCGGGTCGAGCATGGCGCCGAACTTGGATTCCTGCTTCCAGAGCCGTGCGAGGTAGCCGTCGAAATAGTCGGTGATCGCGGCGGAGACGAAGAGGACGAGCGCGAACCAGTCCGCCCAGGGCCGGTGGAAATAGAGAAACATCACCGCAACGCCGGGTGCGGCGAACAGGCGGAGGACCGTCAGCGTGTTCGGGATCGTCCATTTCATGCTGGCACCCTAGCGACTGGCAGCGGCAACTGGAAGGGGCGCGACCGACCGCTCAGCGCGCCGCCGCGAGCGCCCCGTCGAGGGCCGGCCAGAGTTCCTCCGGCGGTTCGCAGCCGATGGCAAGGCGCACGAAGCCGGCGGCTACCGCGTCGCCCCAGCGGTCGCGGCGTTCCGCCGAACTGTGGACGCCTCCGAAAGAGGTGGCGGGCCGGAGGAAGGGACAGGCCGCGATGAACGCCTCGGCCGCCTCGCCCGAGGCGAGTGTCAGCCCGATGAGGAACCCCGGCCGCTGCATCTGTCGCGCGGCGAGGTTGTGGGCGGGATCGCCGGGCAGGCCCGGGTAGCGAACGGTCTTTACGGACGGATGCGCGGCAAGCCGTTCCGCGACCATGCCGGCCGTTGCGCACATCCGGTCGAAGCGCAACTCCAGCGTCTCCAGGCTCCGGTGCAGGAGCCAGGCCTCGAACGGGCCGGGGATGGACCCGGAGAGCTTCCGCCACTCGCGCAGCGCCGCGATCAGCGCAGGATCGCGGCTGGCCGCATGGCCCAGCAAGAGGTCGGAATGCCCGCCCGGGGCCTTCGTGTCCGAAGCCACGACGATATCGGCGCCGAGGTCGAGCGGACGCTGGCCGAAGGGTGTCATGGTGGTGTTGTCGACGATGGTGAGGCCGCCCGCGGCGCGGACCTGGCGCGCCACATCGGCGATGTCGCAGAGGTCGAGGCCTGGGTTCGAGGGGCTCTCAACGAAAACCAGCCGGTAGCCCGCGAAGCCCCCCTCGGCGAAGCTGGCAGTGGGCCGCCGGTCGAATGTCACGCCGAGCTTGGCGAGGATCCGGTCGGCCAGAAGCCGGGTCGTGTAGTAGCCGTCCGATGGCAGCAGCACCCTGTCCCCGGCGGACAGGAGGGCGAAGAACGGCGCGGCGATAGCGGCCATGCCCGAGGGGAAAAGAACCGACTCGGCGCCTTCGAGATGGGTGAGCATCTCCTCGGTCGCCTCCCAGGTCGGGTTGTCGGACCGACCGTAACCCCGGTGGCCCGCCGGATCGCCGGGCAGGTGATACATCGATGCGAGCGTCAGCGGCGGCACCAGCGGATCGCCCTTTGACAATGTCCTGCCGCGCAGGTGGAGGAGTTCGGCCCGGGAGGGGCGGTTGTCGTCGGTCATGCCGGTTGTCGTCCTGTGCGGCAGGGGTCCCTGCCCCCGGAGGGAGAGCCTAACGGCGTCGAGGATCGCCGAAAAGGGGTGCCATGCTCAGCGCAGGAAGAACAGGATCGTCATGATCGCCCCGACCGCCGTCACGAAATGGCGCAAGAGGTCGGTCCTCGCGATCCGCCGGCTTTGTCGCGCGCCGACATAGCCGCCAAACGCCGCGCTCGCCGCCATGACCAGCGCCTGTTCCCAGGCGATCAGGCCGGCGGCGACGAAGGCGAGCGCCGACAGCAGCGACAGGACCGCCGACAGGACGTTCTTCAGCCCGTTCATGCCGTACAGGTTGGCATAGCCGATGAGGCCGAAAGCCGCGAGCAACATGATCCCGAGCCCGCCATTGAAGTATCCGCCATAGACCGACACGGCGAGGATCGCGAGGGCCGATGGCAGGCGACCGGCGGCATGGCCGCCCTGCCGGCGCAAGAGCCGGATCAGGCGAGGTCCGGCCGCAAACAGCACCGTCGCGAGAAGCAGGAGCCAGGGCACGATCCATAGGAACGTATCCCCCGGCGTCACGATCAGCAGCAGCGCGCCGAGAATGGCGCCGACCGCCGAGATCGCGAGGATCGCGCGCAGTCCGAGGCTGCCCTCGGGCTCCATGTCGTTCCTGAAGGCCCAGGCGCTGCTCAGATAGCCCGGCAGCGCGGTCAGCGTCGCGGTGGCATTGGCGCTGACCGGCGGGATGCCGACATGGATGAGCGCCGGCAGGGTCAGGAAGGTCCCGCCGCCCGCGACGGCGTTGAGCACGCCCGCCGCGAAGCCGGCACCGGCCAGAAGGAGAATCTCGAACATCCGCGCCTCATCCTTGTCCTGTTCTGGCCTCTCCTGGCACAGCGGTGTATTGGTCTGCAAATTGGTCTGGAAAGGGAACCCGATGACGAGGCTGAGCTTCGAAGCGGCCGAATCGCGGCTGCGCCGGCTTCTCGCCGAGCTGGCCCCCGACGCGGGAGACCGGCTGCCCGCCGAACGCATGCTCGCGATGCGCCTGGGATGCAGCCGCGAGACCTTGCGCAAGGGGCTTTCCACGCTGGAGCGCGAGGGCGAGATCTGGCGGCATGTCGGCCAGGGCACCTTTCGCGGCGCGCGACCGCGGCACCTGCCGGTCAGGGACATGCTCCTGGTCGAAGGGGCGACGCCGCCCGACCTGATGCGCGCGCGCATCCTTCTCGAACCGCAGGTCGCCGCCGAAGCGGCGCGCCGCGCCGATGCGCCGGACATCGCCCACCTGCGCGGCAGGCTTGCTGCCGGACGCCGTGCGCCCGACCTCGCGGCGTGCGAGCAGGCGGATGACGCCTTTCACCGGGCGGTCGCGGAGGTGTCGCGCAACCCGGTGCTGATCGGCCTGCTGACCTATCTGTCCGGCGCGCGCCGCCGCGCCGCCTGGCAGCGGGAATGGCACCGAACCTATCGCAGGATCGGCGCGGACGAATTCCGCACGATCCACAGCGACCAGCACCGGGATATCGTGGACCGGATCGCCGCCGCCGACGCCGCCGGGGCGGCCGAAAGGATGGCGGTCCATCTCAGGACGATCGAGGCCGCCATGTCGGGCGCGGGGTGACGTGACCTCCGGCGGGGCAATGGCGCGCGCGTCCTTATCCGCCCGCATGGAAGTAGTCGTAGACCGTCTGTGCCATCGTCGCCGAAATCCCGTCCACCGCCTTGAGGTCGTCGAGCCCGGCCCGGCTTACCGCCTTGGCCGAGCCGAAATGCTGTAGGAGCGCCCGCTTGCGCGCCGCGCCGATGCCGGGAACCTCGTCAAGGGGCGTGGCGCCGATGGACTTCGCGCGCTTCGCCCTATGCGCGCCGATGGCCCAGCGATGCGCCTCATCCCTCAGGCGCTGGATGAAGTAGAGGACCGGAGAGTTGTGCGGAAGGGCGAACGGCGGCTTGCCGGGGCGGTGGAACTCCTCCTTGCCGGCGTCGCGGTCGATGCCCTTGGCGACGCCGATGATCGGCACGTCCTCGACGCCCAGTTCCTCCATGATCTCCATCACCGCCGAGACCTGCCCGGCGCCGCCGTCGATCAGGATGAGGTCGGGCCAGGCCTCGCTGTCACGGTCGGGGTCTTCCTTCAGGAGGCGCTGGAACCGGCGCGTCAGCACCTCTTTCATCATGCCGAAATCGTCGCCGGGGGTCAGGTCCGTACCCTTGATGTTGAACTTGCGGTACTGGCTTTTGACAAAGCCCTCGGGCCCGGCGACGATCATCCCGCCGACGGCATGGGTGCCCATGATGTGCGAGTTGTCGTAGACCTCGATCCGGCGCGGCGGCGCGTCGAGGTCGAGGGCCTCGGCAAGCCCTTCCAGAAGCTTCGACTGCGCGGCGCTTTCGCTCATCTTGCGGCCAAGGCTCTCGCGGGCGTTGCGGGCGGCGTTCTCGACCAGTTCCGCCTTCTCGCCCCGCTGTGGCACCGCGATCTCCACCTTGCGGCCGGCCCGGTCGCTGAGAAGCTCGGTCATCAGGTCGGCATCCTCGATCGGGTGCGACAGGAGGATGAGGCGCGGCGGCGCCTTGTCGGCGTAGAACTGGCCGAGGAAGGCCTCCAGCACCTCGGGCGCCTCCGCGCCTGCCCCGGTCTTGGGGTAGAAGTCGCGGTTCCCCCAGCTCTGGTTGGCGCGGATGAAAAAGACCTGCACGCAGACCTGCCCCCCCTCCATGTGCAGCGCGACGACATCGGCCTCGGCCACGCCGCGCGGGTTGATGCCCTGGGCCGACTGCACCTGCGTCAGCGCCTTGATGCGATCGCGCAGGGCGGCGGCGCGCTCGAACTCCATCGCCTCGGAGGCCGCCGCCATGTCCTCGGCCAGCTTGGCCTGTACCTGCGTCGACTTGCCTCGCAGGAAGCGCTCCGCATCGGCGACCAGCGCGCGGTACTCGGCTTCGCTGACATGGCCCACGCAGGGCGCGCTGCACCGCTTGATCTGGTAGAGCAGGCAGGGCCGTGTGCGGCTGGCGAACATCGCGTCCGAACAGTTGCGGAGCAGAAACACCTTCTGCAACTGGTTCAGCGTCCGGTTGACCGCGCCGGCGCTGGCGAAGGGGCCGTAGTAGTCGCCCTTCTCCTTCTTCGCGCCGCGATGCTTCTTGATTTGCGGGAACGGGTGTTCCTTGGACACGAGGATGTTCGGGAAGGACTTGTCGTCGCGCAGCAGCACGTTGAAATAGGGCTTGAGCTGCTTGATGAGGTTTTGCTCCAGCAGCAGCGCCTCGGTCTCGGTCCGCGTCGTCAGGAACATCATCGCGTGGGTGGCATGAATCATCCGCGCAATCCGCGCCGAATGGCCCGAGGGTCGGGCGTAGTTCGATACCCGCGCTTTCAGGTTGCGCGCCTTGCCGACGTAGAGCACCCGCCCCTCGGGATCGAGCATGCGGTAGACCCCCGGTTGCGCGGTCAGGGTCTTGAGGTACGACTGGATGAGCGCGTGCCCCGAAAGCTTACCTTGCGTCATCTCGACCATCTCGAAACGCCCTCTTCCCGCGATCCCTGCATCGCCGCCGATTCCTGTCTTCGGCTGCAACCTTGCGTGGCCAAAGGCAAGTGAAATCCTGTCCACGGAAGATGTGGATAACTCTGTCGAAAAGAATTGGGCGCGGGGAAATTTTCCTTGTATTCGGCTGGCTTCGTTGAGTTGCCTAATTTTTAGGCAATCTGGCAACCAATTGAAAACGCGGCAATATTTTCCGACCTGCAGGCAAATCACTGAAACCATTGGGAGAATCGTCACGCATTTGTCACGGCCGCGTTACAAGTGGACAAGTCAAGCCCGGCCAAGCGTTTCGGGCCGGTTTTTCGCTAGTCCACACCCAAAATGTCGGGCGTCTTCCAGCCCAGATGCTGGCCCCCATCGACGCAGATCAATTGCCCGGTGACGGCGCGGGCATCGATCAGATAGCCAAGTGCCGCACAGATGTCCTCCGGGTCGGCGCCGCGCTCCAGGACCGAACTGGCACGCTGCCCATGGAAGTGTTCCGCGGTCTGTCGGGCGCCCGGAAGCGTCGTGCCCGGGCCGATGGCGTTGACGCGGATATGGGGGGCGAGTGCGCGGGCGGCGGTCTGGGTGAAGGCCCATAGACCCATCTTGGCCACGGTGTAGGACATGAATTCCGGCGTGAGCTTCAGCACCCGCTGGTCGAGCATGTTGACGACCAGCCCCTGCGCAAGCGCGGAGCCATCGGCCTGCCGCACGGCCTTCGGCGCCTGGGCCGCGAAGTCCTGCGTCAGCGCGACGGGGGCGCGAAGGTTCGATTCGATGTGCCGGTCCCAGCTCTCGCGGGTGCCGGTGCGGATCGTGTCGTACTCGAAGATGGAGGCGTTGTTGACCAGAAGGTCGATGGGCCCGCCGAGTGCTGCGGCCGCCCGGACGACGAGCGCGCGGCTCTCGGCCTCCTGCAGGAGATCGGCGCGCAACGTCTCGGCCCTGGCGCCGAGCGCGCGCGCTTCGGCGGCGGTGACTTCCGCATCCTCGGCCGAACTCGCGTAGTGGATGGCGACATCGATGCCGCGGCCCGCGAGGTGAAGCGCCATGGACCGGCCAAGCCGCCGCGCCGCGCCGGTGACCAGCGCGCGCCGCATCACGCCTTTCCGCCGCAGGGACAGGGTGTGGTGCCGATGCGAGGCCGGCCGCAGGCAGGGCAACGCGCCGCGCCAAGCCGCCGCCGACCGGGCCGGGGGAACCTCAGCCGTCCGAAGACCGCGAGCGCCGCGAGGAAAACGAGAAGGAGCGTGACCACCTTGACCATGTCAGACCCCGTAGCGCGCCCAGAGCGCGCGCTCCTCGATCTCGTCCATCGCCGCGCCGAGCAAGCGCCCGCCGAAGCGCTGCAGGAAGGGCTTCTTCACGCCATAGGGCACGAGCCGCACCTTGTCGCCGTAAAGCGCCTTCAGCTTCGGTACCATGTGGCCAAGCCCGTCGGCCAACCCCTGATCGACGGCCGCCTGGCCGACCCAGATATCCCCCGTGAAGAGGTCGCCGGAGGCGAGCCTTCCGCCGCGCCGGCTGCGCACCTGTGCCTTGAACGCCTCGTGGACGGGATCGAGAATCGCCATGAGACGCGCCACGTCTTCAGCCTTCTCGGGCCGGAACGGGTCGAGAAAGCTCTTGGACCGGCCGGCGGTGTGGACGCGGCGCTCGATCCCGTGGCGGGCGAGGAACTCCGGGAAGCCGAAGCCGGCCGAGATCACGCCGATGGAACCGACGACGGAGCTCGCATCGACCCAGATGTCGTCCGCGGCGGTGGCCAGCCAGTAGCCGCCCGATGCCGCCACATCCTCCACGAAGGCGTGGACCGGCAGCTTCTTCTCCTCGGCCAGCCGCCGAATCCGCGCGGCGATGAGCGCAGACTGCACCGGCGAACCACCTGGGGAATTGACGGCGAGCGCCACGGCGACGGGCCGGCCCTTGCGGAACGCCTTCTCGACCACCGGGGCGAGCGCCGCGTCGCTGAGCCCGCCGCTCATGCGACCGCCGGCGACGATCATCCCCTGCAGGCGCAGCACTGCGACACGGGGGGGAGACTTCAGGAAGGGGATGAACGCTGCCATGCCCCCGATGTAATCCGGGGGCGCGCGGGCGACAATAGCCCGCCCTTTCGCGGCCGGTCCCGGCGGGATAGGCTCCGGCCATGATCGACAAGCTTGAAATGTTCATCGCGCTCGCCAATGAACGCCACTTCGGCCGCGCGGCCGAGACCATGGGCGTGACGCAGCCGACGCTTTCTTCGGCCATCCGCCAGCTGGAGGAGCAGCTTGGCGTGCAGCTCGTGTTCCGCGGCTCGCGCTTCAAGGGACTGACGCCCGAGGGCCACCGTGTGCTCGACTGGGCGCTCCGGATCGTCGGGGATGCGCGCGCCCTGCGCGAGGAGATGCGGGCGCGGCGGCACGGGCTCTCGGGCAACCTCCGGATCGGCGTCATCCCGACGGCGCTGCCGATGATCGCGCGGCTCACCGCCCCCTTTCTCGCCGCCAATCCGAACGTCGATCTCACGCTCCTGTCGCGCACCTCAGTCGAGATCCTCGCTGGCATTGAGCGGCTGGACCTCGATGCCGGGATCACCTACCTCGAAAACGAGCCGCTGGGGCGCGTCGCGCGGGTTCCGCTCTACCGAGAGGGCTACTGTCTGCTCGTCGCCGAAGGCTCTGCCCTCGCCGGGCGCAACTCGGTCCCCTGGGCCGAGGTGGCGACCCTGCCGCTCTGCCTCCTGACCGGCGACATGCAGAACCGGCGGATCGTCAACCGCCACCTCGGCGAGGCCGGGGCCAGCGTGCGGGCGCGGGTGGAGGCGAACTCCTCGATCGCGCTCATCTCCCATGTGCGGACGGGTCAGTGGGTCGCCATCGTGGCCGCGACTCTTGCCGAGATGCACGGGGCGGGGGTGAAATCGATCCCGATCGTGGCGCCCGACGCGAGCCACCTTGTCGGGCTCATCGCCGACCCGCGTGAACCGCACCGGCCGGTCGTGGACGCGCTCCTCGACCAGGCACGCAAGCTGGCACGGAGCTGAGTGCGGTCAGCGCCCTGCGCCGCCGCCCCATTCGACGCCCTGCATTTCCCTGAGCCGGCTTGCCGTGCGCTCGAACTCGAAGGCGCCCTCGCCCTCGATGTAGAGCCGTTCGGGTTCGTCGGCCGCCGAGCAGATCAGCCGCACCTTCGCCTCGTAGAGCGCGTCGATGAGGGTGACGAAGCGTTTCGCCTCGTTATAGTTCTCGGCCGAGAGATGCGGAATGTCCTCGAGGATCAGCACCCGGAGCGCCGCGGCGATGGCAAGGTAGTCGGCCGGTCCGAGGGGGCGGCCGCACAGTTCCCAGAACGACACGCGGGCAACGCCGGCGTGATACTCCCGCAGGACCACCTCGCGCCCCTTGACCTGGAGGCTGAGCTGGCTGTCGGCCCCGCCGCCGGTCAGTTCCAGCCAGATACGCGAGATCGCCGCGCGCGCATCCGGACCGGCGGGCGTGAACCACACCTGCGCCCCCTGGAGCCGGTGCTGGCGGTAGTCCGTCTCGCTCTCCAGTTCGCGGACGACCATCCGCTCCTTCAGGAGCTGGATGAAGGGAAGAAAGAGCGGCCGGTTCAGCCCGTCCTTGTAGAGATCGTCGGGCACGCGGTTCGACGTGGTGACGACCGTCACGCCACGGTCGAAGAGCATCTGGAAGAGGCGGCCCACGATCATCGCGTCGGCGATGTCGGTGATCTGCATCTCGTCGAAGCTGAGCAGCCGGAGCTTGCCGGCGATGTCTTCGGCCACGGGCCGGATCGCGTCGTCGACCCCGGTCTTGCGGGCGGCGTGCAGGGCGGCCTGCACCTCCTGCATGAAGGCGTGGAAATGCACGCGGCGCTTGGCCTCGATCGCCACATGGCCGTGGAAGAGGTCCATCAGCATCGACTTGCCACGCCCGACCCCGCCCCAGAGGTAGAGGCCCCTCACGGGCTCAGGCGCCCTCGCGAAGAGGCCGCCGAGAAGTCCGCGCTTCTTCCCGTTAGCCTCTTCGAGACCGCCGCGAATGCGCTCGAGCTCCGGCAGGATCGCGCGCTGGGCGGCGTCCTGGCGGAGCCCCCCCTCGTGCGTCATCCGGTCGTAGATCTCGGTCAGCGTCTCGGCCATGCACGCCCGATAGCGCGGCGCGGGGGCGAGGAAAAGCCCGAGCCGACGGGCGGTCCGGAATTGTCGCGATCACAATTCTCGATTTGACGGCGCTTCCGGCCGGGGGCTATCTCGCCTGGTTCGAAAGGAGACCCCGGCATGTCCGCGCGCGCCCCCCTCTTCACCCCCGTGCTGATCGGCGGGTGTGTCATCATTATGCTGGGTTTCGCGATCCGCGCGAGTTTCGGTGTCTTCCAGATCCCGATCGCCGCCGAGTTCGGCTGGCCGCGCGCGGAGTTCTCGCTCGCCATCGCGGTCCAGAACCTTGCCTGGGGGATCGGCCAGCCGATCTTCGGCGCGCTCGCCGAGAGGTTCGGCGACCGCCGCGCGATCGTCGCAGGGGCGCTCTTCTATGCCGCCGGACTGGTCCTTTCGGCCTTCGCGGTGACGCCCGGCCAGATGCAGCTTCTGGAAATCCTCGTGGGATTCGGCATCGCCGGCACCGGTTTCGGCGTGATCCTCGCTGTCGTCGGCCGCGCGGCGAGCGCCGAGAACCGGTCGCTGGCGCTTGGCATCGCCACGGCGGCGGGGTCCGCGGGTCAGGTGTTCGGGGCGCCCGTGGCCGAGATCCTCCTGGGCCACTACGCCTGGCCGGCCGTCTTCATGATCTTCGCCGCCGTGATCCTGCTCAGCCTCTTCGCACTGCCGATGATGCGGGCGCCGGAACGGGCGAGCCGGGCGGAACTGGAAGAGTCGATGGGAGAGGTTCTGCTGAAGGCGTTCCGCGATCCGTCCTACATCCTCATCTTCCTCGGCTTCTTCTCCTGCGGCTACCAACTCGCCTTCATCACCGCGCATTTCCCGGCGATGGTGACCGAGATGTGCGGTGCGATCGCGCCGGGGGGCATGCTCGCGGCACTCGGGATCACGACGACCTCGGCCTTGGGTGCCATCGCGATCTCGGTCATAGGGATGGCGAACATCGTCGGCTCGATCACCGCGGGCTGGCTCGGCAAGCGATACACGAAGAAATACCTTCTCGCCGGCATCTACCTCGCGCGCACCGTGGTGGCGGCGGTCTTCATCCTGATGCCGATCACGCCCGCCTCCGTGCTCATCTTCTCGCTCCTCATGGGGGCGCTCTGGCTCGCCACGGTGCCGCTGACGAGCGGGCTTGTCGCGCATATCTACGGACTGCGCTACATGGGCACGCTCTACGGCATCGTCTTTCTCAGCCACCAGATCGGCGGCTTCCTCGGCGTGTGGCTCGGCGGGCGGATGTACGATATCTACGGCGACTACACGCTGGTCTGGTGGATCGGGGTCGGGGTCGGGGCCTTTTCGGCGATCGTCCATCTGCCGATCCGCGAGCACCGCATGGGGGCCGCGCTGCCGGCCTGAAGCGACGGCGGCGGATTCACCACCGCCGCGGCCCCGACGCATGTGGGCCAGGCCGCAAGGGATCAGGCCCCGCGCGCGACCCCGAGGATGTAGCGCGCCGTCATCAGGTCGAGATGCGCGCCGCCGCCGTTCTTGCAGAGCGTGATCTCGTCGTCTGACCGGCGCGCGAAGGCGCTCGAGGCAAGGTCGTAGTAGTCCGCGACGATGTCCGCCTCGGTGATCGCGCCTTCGGCCAGCGGGGTGATGAACTCGCCGATGTGGTGGACCGTGGTCGCGCGGGAATCGCAGAAGACCCGGGCGCGGCGGAAGCAGTCGCTGTCGGCCTCGCGCATGTCGGGCCGGTAGGCGCCGATGAGGTCGAGGTGGGTGCCGGGCCTGAGCCATGCGCCCCTGATGAGGGGTTCGGTCGCCATCGTCGCGCTGGTGACGATGTCGGCGGCGCCGACGGCGGCGGCGAGGTCGGCCACGGGCGTCGCGCCGGTTGCCTCGGCAAAGGTCCGCGCGGCGTCGGGGTTGCGCGCCCAGACGCTGAAGCGGGCGCCCGGAAAGCCTGCCGAATACGCCTCCACCAGGGAATGCGCCACGGCGCCGGCGCCGACGATCAGGATGGCGCGCGCGTCCTTGCGCGCGAGCCGACGGGCGGCAAGCAGGCTGTCGCCGGCCGTCTTCCACTTGGTCACGAGCCGGAAGTCCACGAGCGCCTCCAGTTCGCCCGAGGCGTCGGACAGCAGGTTCACCGCGCCGCTGATCGCAGGGAGGCCACGGCGCACGTTGCCCGGAAAGATCGAGGCCGCCTTGACCGCGAGCCCGAGCCCGTCGATCCAGGCGGAGCGGGTAAGCAGCGTGTCCGCCCCCCGGCGCAGGATGGTGTCGGCAACCTCCGCGCGGGGCAGGCGGTGGCCGGCCTCGATAGCCTCGGTCAGGGCGATCCAGTCGAGCCTGCCCTCGACCTCGGGACCGACGATCTCGATCGTCATGCCGCTTCCTCCCGCGTCAGGAACCCCTCCGCCACCAGCCTTGCCGCCAGCCCGGCAGGGCCGTCGAAATGATGCGTCGCCCAGCCGCGCGCAACGGCGACCGCGATGTTGTCGGCCCGGTCGTCGGTGAAGAGAAGCTCGGGCCCGGTGCGGCCGGTTCCGGCCTCGACGGCGGCGTAGATCGCGGGGTCGGGCTTGGTCATGCGCAGCCGGCCGGAGACGAAGGCCCGGTCGAATTCGCCGAGGAACGGGTAATGGCGCTCGGCGAAGGCGAAGGTATCGTCCCCGAAGTTCGTCAGCGCGAAGACCGGGACGCCCCTGGCCTTCAGGGCCTGCAGGAGCCGCACCGAATGCGGGATGGCGGGCGAGGCCATGTCGATCCAGTTGTCGTGCCAGAGCCGGATCTCCGCCTCCCACGCGGGGTAGCGGGCGGCGGTGGCATAGATCGTCTCGCGGAAGGGGGCGCCTCGGTCCACCGCCTCGTTCATCCCGTGGAGGTCGACCTCGGCGAACATCCTCGTGCGGGCCTCGCGGCCGATGGCGTGGTCATAGAATTGTTCCGGCTGCCATTCGATCAGCACATTGCCGATGTCGAAGACGACCGCCCGTTCTTCTGCCATGCCTGCCATCCCCTTGGTCCGAGCCAACCTAGCGGGTGCGCCGGGAAAGGAAACCCCCGATCAACGCCGCGCGCGCGGGCCCTCGGTCTCGAGGCCGCGGCGCGTCTCGCGCCAGATGAGATAGAGCCCGCCAGCGAGGATGAGGGCGATCCCCGTCCAGGAGACCGGGTCGGGCCAGTCGCCAAAGACGACGACGCCCCAGAAGACGGCAAGCGGCATGGCGGTGTACTCGAAAGGGGCGGCAAGGGCGGCCTCGCAGAGCCGGTAGCCCTGCGCGACGAGGAGCGAGCCGATCGCCGCCGAGACGCCGAGCATGGCGAGGATCGGCCAGTCGCCCGGCTCGGGCCAGATCCAGGCGCGCAGGAGGAAGTCGAGCGAGGCATCGCCGGTGCCCGCGTAACGCCCGTGGCCCACGCCGAGACCCATCGCCGCCGAGACCGCGACGAAGGTGATCTGGATGTAGAAGGCGAGCGTGACCGCGCTTTCCGTGCCGCCGAGCCGGCGGGTGAGGATGTTGACCATCGCATAGGCCACCGCGCCGAGGAGCGGCAGGATCGCCACCGGGCGGAACGCCTCCGTTCCCGGCCGGAGGATGACCAAGACGCCGAGAAGGCCGATGCCGACGGCGAGCCAGCGGCGCGGGCCCACCATTTCCCCGAGGAGGAGTACGGACAGGGCGGTGATCAGCAGGGGGCTCACGAAGGAGATCGCGACGGCCTCGGCCAGGGGCATCGCGGCCAGCGCGACGAAGAAGAGCATGTTGGCGAGGACGACGAAGACCCCGCGCAGGAGATGCACGCGCAGCCGACGCGTCCTGAGCCCACTGAAGCCGCCCTGCAGCGGCATCACGAAGGCGAGCAGGACCGTCAGGGCGATGAGCGTGCGGATCAGGACGACCTGGTGGAGCGCATAGGCGCCGCTCAGGAACTTGATTCCCATGTCGTTGAGCGAAAAGAACAGCATTCCGCCCACGATGCAGAGCACACCGATGATCCGGGTTCGCGCCTCGGCATTGGTCGGGTCGAGCGTTGTCATGCCTTGGCTCTGCCAGCCCGGTCGAGGCCCGTCTGTCCCGCCCGCGACATCGCGGCAAGCGAAGTGCCGTCGGCAGCCCGTTACCGCGCCGCCGCTCGAAGCGCCCGGTCGAGCGC
>NZ_WBUS01000263.1 GCF_008933605.1 Albidovulum sp. | reverse complement strand
GTCGAGGACATTCTCGCCGGGGCGGATCGCGGCGGCGGAACGCGCCGCGCCCGGGGGGCGCGTGACCGGGCTCGACATTTCGGAGACGCTCCTGGCCATCGCCCGGCACCGTGCCGGCGGCCGGCCGAACGTCGCATTTCTGGAAGCCGACGCCCAGACCCATCGCTTCGACCCGGCCTCGCAGGACGCGATCCTCTCGCGCCACGGTCTGATGTTCTTCGCCGATCCGCTGGCCGCCTTCCGCAACCTCGCGGTGGCTTTGCGCCCGGGCGGGCGGATCGTTTTTCTCGCTTGGGCCGACGCCCGTCTGAACCCCTGGGTGCGCGAGGCACGCGCCGCCGCCGAGGCGCGGCTCGGCCCGGTGCCTCCCGACCCGCCGCGCACACCCGGGATGTTCGCCTTCACCGATCGCGACCATGTGGCGGGGCTGCTCGCGGCGGCGGGTTTCACCGGCATCGCCGCCGAGGCGCTGCGAACCGAGCTTCATCTCGAGGGCACCGCCGGGGATGCCGCCGCCCTCGCCGCCGCCATCGGCCCCGTGAACTACGTGGTTCGCGTCAGGGGCGGGACGGAGTCCGACCGCGTCGCGATCGCGGCAGACCTCGCCACGCGGTTCCGCCGCTTCGAGACGCCGCAGGGCATGAGGGTGCCGGCCGTCATGAATCTCTTTGCCGCCCGCCGATCCTGACCGCCGGATGCGCGGCCCTATGCGGTCCGCGCCGCAAGCCTGAGCGCATGGCTCGCATCGCGCGCCGCGACCGGCAGGACCGGATCGTAGGCCACGCGGATCAGGTCAGCGATCTCGGGCCGCAGGACCACTGCCTCACCGGCGCGGGCGAGGATGGAGCGGTCCCGGAACGCGACGTCGGACCAGAGCAGGATTGTCTGCGCGGCGAGGCTGAGCGCAAGCGTCTCCGCCGGCGTGTCGGCGGTCTCGCCATCGATCCTGACGAAGGCGATGCAGGCCCGGATCGCACCGCCCTCCTCGAAGCGGAAATGGCGGTAGTGGTGCGCCCCTTCGGACTCCAGCCGGACCACGACCTGCCCGAGCCCGTGAACCAGCCGGTCGAGGTCGGTTACATCCTCCAGTTCGCGCCAATCGCGGCAGAAGAAGACCATCAGGTTTGCGCCCTGCTCCGGATCCGTCTCGGCCATCCGGTGGCCGGCGAGCGCCACCACCGCCTCGATCGCGCCCTTGATGACCGCCAGGGTCGCATCGTCGACGCCGAAGATGACCGGCACGATCGGCCGCACCCAACGGGCGAAGACATAGCTCCCGTCCGACCGGGTGAAGAGCGCCGCCACTTCCTCTGCCGTCACGTCCTTCCCCTTCACCATGGCCCCGATGCACTTGCGGGTGGTCTTCGCGTGCCTCCGCCGCCGGCGCGGGGCCTATTTCCCGAACAGGTCCGCCTGCCCGGGGGCGCGCGGCGCCGGCAGGCCGAGATGTGCCCAGGCCTTCGCCGCCAGCATCCGCCCGCGCGGGGTGCGCTGGATCAGGCCCTGCTGGAGAAGGTAGGGCTCGATCACCTCCTCGATCGCGTCGCGGCTTTCGCTGAGCGCGGCCGAGAGCGTCTCCACCCCCACCGGCCCCCCGGCGTAGTTCTCGGCAATGACGCCGAGATAGCGCCGGTCCGCCCCGTCGAGTCCGAGGTGGTCCACTCCGAGCCGCGTCAGCGCCGAGTCCGCGATGTCGCGGGTAAGCCGCCCGTCGCCCTCGACGAGCGCGAAATCGACGACCCGGCGCAGGAGCCGCCCCGCGATCCTGGGCGTCCCCCGCGCGCGGCGAGCGATCTCTTGTGTGCCGGCGGGGTCGGCCTCCACCCCCATCAGGCGCGCGCCCCGCGCGACGATGCGGTGAAGCTCCTCCACCGTGTAGAACTGGAGCCGCGTGGGGATTCCGAACCGGTCGCGCAAGGGCGTCGTCAGAAGCCCGAGCCGCGTGGTGGCGCCGACGAGCGTGAAGGGCTGCAACTCGATCCTGACGGTGCGCGCGGCCGGACCCTCGCCGATCACGAGGTCAAGCTCGAAATCCTCCATCGCCGGATAGAGCACCTCCTCCACCGCCGGGTTCAGTCGGTGGATCTCGTCGATGAAGAGGACATCGCGCGCCTCGAGGTTGGTCAGAATCGCCGCGAGGTCGCCCGCGCGGGCGAGGACCGGGCCCGAGGTCATGCGGAAGTTGACGCCGAGCTCCTTCGCCATGATCTGCGCCAGCGTGGTCTTGCCGAGGCCGGGGGGGCCGTGGAAAAGCGTGTGGTCCATCGCCTCGCCGCGCCGCCGCGCGCTTTCGATGAAGACCCGCAGGTTCGCCCGCGCCTCCTCCTGGCCGACGAAGTCGGTCAGCGCCTGGGGTCTCAGGCTGCGGTCGGCATCCTCGGGCTGCGGCGCGGGGCGAAGGGTGGGATCGGGTTCCATCGCCTACCCCTTCGGCGCGAGCAGTTTCAGCGCGGCGCGGATCAGGGCCGGGGTGGCGCTGCCATCGTTCTCGCCAGCCGCCTGGGCGACGGCGGCGGCGGCCTCGCCCTGGCCGTAGCCGAGGTTGACGAGGGCGGAGAGCGCGTCGGCCGTGGCGCCGGCGGTCGCCGTGACGGGTGCGCGGACGGGACGCGCCGCGGGCGCCTCGATC
>NZ_WBUS01000076.1 GCF_008933605.1 Albidovulum sp. | reverse complement strand
CCAGGTCTCGCAACCCGAACCTTCTCCGAAGATCGGCGATGACCGCCAGCGTCACCCGCGGCCGCGCGCTGCGCTACGCCGGAGGCTCCGCGCGCGGCCTCCTACACCATGTGCTGGGACACTGCCCAACGCGAACTGGCAGACCTCTAGCAAAGCATTGGCCTGAGGCGTAACGCCAAGAACCGGATCGCGGGCGGGAAAAGCAACTACCTGTGGCACCTCGCCGAGGTCATTCGCGGCGCGGGACGACTGACCGCGCGGTTTGATGCAGAGCCTAATCTGAGTGCGCTCTTTGGGGACGGATATGATCCGGCAAGTATACCGAAGGCGGAGCTGCAGGATCGCTTCTTCGAAATGTTGCGCTAACAGAACTGCCAAATTTAGGATGTTGGGCTCTTGTCTGATAACGTTCAGCTCGCGAGTGCCTTTTGTCAGGCGGCCAAGCCTAGTGTCTGAAGAGGGCGCGATCCATGGCAAGCATCATTATGCGTGCAGAATGTTCAAAGTTCTCTCTCTGATCCCGCATTTCAAAAGACCACTTCAGGCCATGGAAAAGATTGTTTCGTATCCTAAGCACGATGATAAGCAATGCTGTGACAATCTCATTAGCTCGCTTTTCATTTCCGAGCAGCACATCTTTTACCAAGTCTGGGAAATCATTTGCCCTAAGATTGAGCCGATCAAAGTTTCTATTCACGACGTTTCCATCCGTGCATCTTCGCTGAAAGTGCCGGAGACTTTCTTCGAAGGCTGTAGCGTCATTAAATTTCAGGCTGTTTCTGTCAACAAAATGCCTGATCTGTCGTGAGCCACCATTCGAGTTGAGGGCCATAGCCTCAAATATTGTCCAAACCATTGTAAAGTCGGCAACTGCTGATCTCTCACCATCATCAAGGCTGCCGTAGCCTACTCCTTTGCTTGCTAGCCAATCATGTGCCTTCATCGGTGTAGATGCTCCCGCGAAGTGGACGAGATGAAGCATCGACCAAGTCGCATCCACTTTTCAAGGATTGATGTCGAGCAGCCACCGACGGGCCCAAAGATTTTCCACCGGGTCGAGGCGCAGCTGCGCTTTGGTTGTCAATGAGATGATCGGGGTGGGCCGTCTTGATCCGTCATGCATGGTTACATAGCGTGCAGCAGGGACCTAGCAGGACGGTTTGGTATAAGAAGGGTAACATGACGGGACGATTGACAGTCTGGGGCGTGCACATGGGCGAGCACGTCGGCACACGCCCCGTCGAGAATGGCTACGTCTCGATAGGGTGGGCCAAGCTGGGTGACCTTCGCGCCTATTCAGATCGAGAGGCATTCAAGTCTGCTCTTGCCGACTGCTACCCAGAGAAGAAGGCCGGCTCGCGGCCAGTCGATGCGGGGATTCTGTATCGGTTCACGCACCAAATGAAGGCGGGCGACATCGTCGTGTATCCGTCGAAGCACGACCGGATGGTGAATATCGGGCGTTTCACGGGCGAGACCGACTACGTCGCAGACGATCAGGACGGCTACCCAAACCGACGCCGCGTCGAGTGGCTGGGACATTTCCCGCGAAACGACTTCAGCCAGAGCGCGCTGAACGAGATCGGCGCCTTCATCACAGTATTCCTGATCCAAGGTCACGCCGGGGAGTTCCTGGCGAAGGTCGGCGCGCAGCCATACCAAGCTGAACCGGTTCCCACGGACCTCGCACCGGAAGAGGTCGCCGACGACGACGCCGCAACCGTAGGTGTGTCTCGACAGGCCGAGATGACCACCGGCGATTTCATCATCCGCCAGATAACAGGTAAGCTGTCAGGGTATGAGTTCGAGGAACTGGTCGCGCACCTTCTGGAATGCATGGGCTACACGGCGCGCGTGACCCCGCGTTCGGGCGACGGCGGCGTGGACGTGATAGCCCATCGCGACAAGCTAGGTTTTGAGCCGCCCATCTTGAAGGTGCAGTGCAAGCGGAAGACGGACCAGACACCGCGCCCGGAAGTCGACCAACTGCTGGGCACTTTAGGGGACGGGGAGTTCGGCCTCTTCGTGTCGCTTGGATCATTCAGCCGTCAGGCTGTGGAATTGGAACGCAACCGCCCGAAGCTGCGGCTGATCGACGGTGAGCAGTTCGTAGAATTGCTTCTGGAACACTACGGGCGGCTGTCGCCGCGCTACCGGTCGATCATCCCACTCAAGCAGATTTACGTTCCCGACCTTCAGGGTTGACCGGCACCTTGCGCGTTCGGGACGTTCGGGTCAGAGCCGACCGTATAGGTTGGCTTGGCGAAAGGACGCCGCAGGGCATCGTGACGGAACCGTTTTGGGCGATCGTCTAAGGCTGGGAAGTGCACGCAAGTTCACTCACTTTCTGGAAGTGCGCCGATCTGCCCGGATGCGCACCGAACTTCGGATTTCGGCCGTTGCACGCAAGAAGCTGTCCGCTCCGACTTGTTTAAATTCAGCGTGTTACACAGTCCGCGCCTTCGAAAAACTCCGTAAGAAACGGGCAAAACAGGAAAGGCCAAAGTGAACTTGCGTTCACTCCCCGGCAGACAAAATGACCGCCGCTCACGGGAATTCACTCGTATCGCGCGATGAACGCCTCGACTTCATCCAAGGTGGCTTCAAACCCTCTTCCGCGCGCGCCAATCAAGATAACATTGTTCGATGAAAGCAGCGTAAATCCTGGTGGGTAGTATCCCCGCATCCAGGAACGCGCAGGCATCTTCTTGAGCCAGAAGCCCAGCCTTTTCGCGCGGCGGCGAGCGCGGTTCTCTCGGGATTTTTCCGACATGTTTTGTCTCCAGTTGATTGAACTGCGTTGGCCTCTGTCTATTCCCCGGCCGATAAGCCATAAGGCGTGTATCCGACTTCCACTGACGGGTCCTTGGCCGCTTTCGCCTCGGCATCGGTGATCCCGAAGCGGTGGGCGAGGTAGTCTAACGCCCACATGAGATCGTCCCGAACCACTTCAGCGTCTGCGCAGAAGGCATAGGCGGCTGCCCACGATGCGATGCGGCTTCGCAGCCGGAGATAGGCTTGCACACCTTCCAGACGCCAAGACCCCGATGGTTCCTTGGCTGCGGACGACAGCAGGGCCTCAGCCGTCTGCAGGTCGAGAGCAAACTGACAGCGAAGGGCCTCAAGATTGGTCTCGGTCGGCCAGACATCCAACCCAGCCGGAGTGAATTTGATCCAGCACCCCAGCATCCGGAACCTGGAGGCTGCGGTCGCCTCCTGCTTGACTTCTGTCTTGAATGACCCCCCCGGCAGCCCGGCGATAGCCGAGCGCAAGGCTTTGAGTGCGAACGTCAGCGCCGCCTCGCTCTTCGCGAAGAGAAAAAAGTTGTCGGCAAAGTTCACGATGGCGATGCCCTTGATCTTCACCATCTTGAGTTTGCTGACGGACCATTCCGCGATAGCGGATGACGCGGCACTGCCCTGCGGAATGCCGGGAGGGGTCTGATGGAAGACGTGGTTAAGGAAGAGAAGGGAGAGAGCCTTATGGGGGCCCTCGTACTTCGCTGATGCTGCCATTACGATCTGCATCACTACTGCTTTGGGCAGTGGAAGTGTGTCGACAAGTTTGGCGGCATTGAACGATGGATAGTGATCCTTTATGTCGAGTTCAGCGACATGATGTAGTCCCTCCTCTGTGATGAGCCTGAGCGCCTCCTCAATGGCCTTGCGGACGCCCAGGCGGGTGAATTGAAACGGGGCGGGCGTGGTGGTCGCGCGGACCAGCTTCAGCACCATGCGCTGAGCGCCGCGCGCCACCGGCCCGAAGTTGCAGATTGGCCGATATCCTGTCCCGGAGGACTTCGGCACAAGCGACACCTGCACAGCTTCGTCGAGTTTGGTAAGGACATCGAACGCATTAGATTTCTCGATAATCTGATGCAGGGACAGCCGCCGTGCGATGGGTAGACGCTTATTGACTTCAAGCATCGCAGCCTGACGGCAGCGCAGCGAGGTCAGGTAAAGGTAAGCGGCCTTCTTGAGCGCGGTCGGGGAATTGCACGCAAGTTCAATTTTCTTCCACTGCTTCGCTTCGTGCTTATCGGCCTTGGCGAGAGCATGAACGTCATTCTCGAGATGCTCCGCCTCGCCGGGATAAAGAGGAACAAGATGGCCAAACCGCTTGATCAGGACTGGTTTGGGGTTGGAAGTAACAGGAGCGGGTGCCTTCGCGAACATCATCGACCTCCGGCCATCAGGACTGTTTCAGGGCCGAAGCACGGTTCCGGGTGCGGTGCGCTTCAACCGCGACCTCCACCTCGGCCTCGCTCCAGTAGAGCCTGCTGCCGATCTTGACGGGAACGGGGAGGCGGCCCAACCCGACATCCCTATAGACGCTGGATCTGCTCCTGCCGCCGAGTTTACGGCGGAGTTCCTTGAACGACAGTAGGTTCATGATGGCGCTCCATGGGGTCCAATGGAGCGAACTTGGACGAAGCAGTGACTATTCGATAGCCGACCAAATCACCGAATATGACCGCTATTCTTCCTGTGGCGCGTCCCACGATTTCAAGATTTCCACCACGTGATGAGGCGGCAGGCCGGGTGGTCCAAAGTAGTTAAGATATTGAGAAACCCAACTTGTCTCCTTAACGCCTAGGTCGCGGACAATCATTCTGCGAGAGATATAGTCCCTTACCTCATCGGGAAGTTTCCCCAGCGGGTCATAATACCTCGCTTCGAGAAGGGTCTCCGCCGTGCAGGCTGCAAAGGTCGACGCAAGAGCCTCGACAGAGAGTTCAATCGCGCGCTCGGCAGATTTGGGCTCATGATGGATTTCCTTCATGAACCATCGCTGAATGATACTTCTCGGCATGGCCGTGTATAGTCGTGGGTCGCTCATCCACGCCTTGATCGACTGATAAGTTTGTCGACGCACTTCAACGATGGCCCTGTTGCGAAAACGTCCAAGTGGGGAGTTATCCTTTCCGATCTTTCCTGGCGCCTTGCCTGTCAGATAGTCCGCTATGAGAACCTTCAGCGCGTCTACCGCCCAATCAGGTAGCGGAAGCTGCCACTCTCGGCTCCTTTCAATTACCTCAAGCAGCGCGAACGGGTTCTCAGCGGCGTGATCGCGGTGCAGGTCGACCAGCAGCGCCCGCAACTGATCGGGACCGTAGTGGAGATGCGGCGCTTTGCCCGCCATGTGCAGCGCCCTTCGTTATGACGACATGGTGACGAAGGCTGCCCACTGATCCATCACCGGGCGGCGCTGGTCGAGGAAATCGCTGCGCCTGTATGCGCGCTCGACGGCTCCGCCGACGGTGTGCTGCAAGCAGGTTTCGGCGACCTCAAAGGGTGTGTTGGTTGTCTCAGCAACCCAGTCCCTAAAGCTAGACCGAAACCCGTGAGGTCTGGCAGTCATCTGCCTCCGCTCCATCAGGCGCGCCATGGTGGCGTCGCTGATCACGCCCTTGCGCACACTTGGGAACAGGTAGCCATCCCGTATGAACGGCTTGGCGGCTTCTATAGTCGCCAGTGCGGCTCGGGACAGGGGCACGCGGAAGTCAGCCGTCGCGCCCTTCCGGCCTTTCATGTGGGCGCCCGGGATCGTCCAGATGTCGCCATCGATCTGCTCGCTGCGAAGGAAACGAAGAGGGCCAGACCGAACGGCCGTGAGGATCAGAAGGCGAAGCGCCAGATGGGTGATCGACCCGTCGCTGAGGCTTGCATAGAAGGCGGGCACTTCCTGCCAGGGCAGTGCGGGGATGTTCACCGGCGTATGCTTGCGCTTGCCAAGCAGGGCCTGTGCCTTGATCGGCGCCTGAAGATCAACGTCGAGACCGAGCGCGGCGGCGTGCCTGAGGCAGATCGAAAGCCGGTTGAGCGCCTTCCGCGCGGTGTCCGCCTTCTCGTGCCAAATCGGCCGCAGAACGTCCCGGATGTCGATCTGGGTAATCTCCGAGACTGGAACGCCGCCCAACTTGGGCAGGACATGGTGCTCAAGGGGGCTTAGCCACCGCCCGGCTTTCCCGTCGTCCTTCAGTTCCGCCTTGCGGCTTTCGAAGGCATCCAACGCGATGTCGCGCAAGCTATGCAGATTGCGGATGGCCTCCGCCTTCACCCTTAGGCGTTCGCGGATTGGATCAACGCCCTGCCGAACCAAGGCACGCTGCTTGTCGGCGGCCTCCCTTGCTTCCTTCAACGAAACTTCGCTGACTGAGCCAAGCCCCATCTCGCGGCGGCGGCCGTGGACGGTCACACGAAGGAACCACTGGCCACCACCGTCGTCCCGTTTGTGGAGCCACAACCCGCCACCGTCGGCATACTTTCCGGGGTCTGCGGCCTTAACCTGAGAGGCCGTCAGACGGTTCAGCGTCCGCGCCATCTATCCACCTCTGTATCCACCCACAAGATGTGGTATACTTTGATATAGAGTGGGGCAGGATGGAACAGCTAATCTTCAGGAAAGGTTAGATTTTCTTGCGCCTGCGGAACTGCCTGATACGTGGTGAAACACGAGTTCTCTTCCGGCTCTGGGCACCACTTAAATCCCTGACATCGCCAGGTTTTTTCTCACGCCTATGCCGCTTTCGGCTTGGGTTCGACGCTCTTGGCGGAAGGTTCGACAATCTGCCCCCGCCGCGCGTTCTCGATTTCGAGAGTCGCCATGGTCTCGCGGTTGTCGGCAGCAGTCCGTACTGCTCGTACAGGGTGACTCCCTTTCCGCAATCCTCATTCTGCTCTGGTTCCTTGTCGTCGTCGCCTCGGTCGACAACGTCATCCGCCCGCTTCTCGCGGCCAGATCGATTGCCATGCCTCTCCCAGTTTCGCCAATAGGCCAGCAGCAATGAGTTCCGGCGCGCCCTTACAAACCATGTCCCCAGTCCCGGTCCCTCAGGGCCGCTTCAGCCGTTCTTCGGCGGCCTTCGCTTGCTTCAAGCTCTCGCTCAAGGGCGATGGATCAGTATCGGACGCACCCGGCAGAACAGGGTTCTTCATGATCACCACAATCGTGATGTTCGAAACGAGAGCGGCCTGCAAAGAAGCTGCGTGGATGCCTCCGCGAACGAAGCGAACTATGTTCGACCGCCTATCGTGATCCGGCCTCGGCGCCCATACGTTCCACAAGCGCGAGCAATCCCTTGAGCAACGAAGTCGGATCGGGCGGGCAGCCGGGGATGTGCAGATCGACCGGCACCACGGCCTCGACCCCGCCCACGATGGCGTAGCTGCCGGCGAAACAGCCGCCGTCCTTCGCGCAGTCGCCAACCGCGACCACCCATTTCGGTTCCGGCGTGGCGTCGTAGGTGCGCCTGAGTGCCTCGGCCATGTTGCGCGTCACCGGCCCCGTGACGATGAGCACGTCGGCATGACGTGGTGAGGCGACGAAATGCAGCCCGAACCGCTCCAGATCGTAGAACGGGTTGCCAAGCGCCTGGAGTTCGAGTTCGCAGCCATTGCACGATCCGGCGTCCACCACGCGGATCGACAGGCTGCGGCCGAGCCTGTCACGCTGAGCGCGCGCGAAGGCCGCGACAAGTTCGTCGCGTGCCTCTGTCCAGGGCTCGGGCGCGCCTTCGGTCAGGGGCTTTCGCATCAGGCCTTCGAGAAGAAACCGTCGCACCGAGTTCCCCTTCTTAGAGATCGTGCCCGGAATACGAGCAGTTGAACGATTTGTTGCAGAGCGGGAAATCGGCGATGATGTTGCCCTCGATCGCGGCCTCCAGCAGTGGCCACTGGAACCACGAGGGATCGCGCATGTGGCAACGGCGGATGTGCCCTTCGGTATCGAGAGAGAGCCAGACGAGGATATCGCCGCGGAAACCTTCGACCAGCCCCAGCCCCTCACGGACTTGTCCTGTGGGCTCGACCTCGGTTCGGAGCGGTCCCGGCGGCAGCGCGTTCAGCAGCTGGGTGATCAGGGAACAGCTTTGTTCCACTTCGCGAATGCGGACCCAGACACGCGCGTTGACATCGCCGTCGTCGCGCACGGGGACATCCAGCTTAAGTTCGTCGTAGGGCGCGTAGCGCAGGTCGCGGCGGGCGTCGAAGTCACGGCCCGAGGCGCGGCCGACGTAGCCGCCCGCGCCGAACCTTCGGACGAGGTCGTGGCTGACGCGGCCCGTGGCGACGGTCCGGTCGAGAAGCGAGGCGGTGTTGTCATAAAGCTCGACCAGCGATGGAAACCGGTCGCGGATTTCCTCGACCAGCGCCCGCAGCACTGCCTCTCCCTCGGCATCAAGGTCCGCCGAGACCCCGCCGGGCACGATCCGGTCGCGCATGAAGCGATGGCCGAAGGTGCGCTCGGCGGCGCGCAGGACCTTTTCCCGAAGCACGCTCATCTGCGCCAGCATCATCGCGAACGCCGCGTCGTTGCAGATCGCGCCGATGTCGCCGAGATGGTTGGCGAGGCGTTCAAGCTCGGCCATCAGCGCGCGCAGGCGGAAGGCGCGTTCGGGCACGGCGACGGAAAGCGCCGCCTCGGCCGCCTGGGAGAAGGCCCATGCATAGGCCACGGTGCTGTCGCCTGAGGTGCGTCCGGCCAGTTCGGCGCCGCGGGACAGGCTTGCCCCCTGCATCAGCCGGTCGATGCCCTTGTGGACATAGCCGAGACGCTCCTCGAGCCGCACAACCGTCTCGCCCTGCGCGGTGAAGCGGAAGTGGCCCGGCTCGATGATGCCGGCATGGACCGGGCCGACGGGAACCTGGTGCAGGCTTTCGCCCTCTGCCGGGAGGAAGGGATAGGGCGGCTGGCCGGGATGCGCCGCGCCCGCGCCGAGCGGATGGGCGATCTCCCACCGGCCATGGTCGAGCCAGGGGCGCGTGTCCCCGGCGCCCTCGGGCACGAGGCCGAACAGGTCGGCCGCCGCGCGTTCCAGGCGCTGCGCCGGAGCATGATGGACGCCGACCGAGGGGAACTTTCCCTTCGCGAGGGCAATGCGCGCCACCGCGACGCGCCGTGCCTCCGGGTCATGCAACGCCATGCAGACGGCACCCACTTCGCCCCAGAGGTTCATCAGGGTGAACCGGTTCGCGGCAAGGGCTTGCCCCAGCGCGACCCAGCCCGGCCTGTCGACCGCGGTCGCCGGGAAGGCGGCCGCGCGGAAATCGCGGGAGCGTATCCAGACAAGTTCGGGCAGCTTGGTCATCGGCGCCTCATCCCAGGATGGCCGCGACGGTCTGGAACCAGTCCACCATCGGCTGCGGCATGTGAAGGCCGATCAGGTAGACCAGCGCCAGATGCAGCCAGAGTGGCACGAGCGACCCGTGCATCGGCCTGTCCTCGCCAGAGGGCGCGCCGAAGGCAATGCCACTCAGCCGCAAGAGGAGGGCGGCGAAAGCCAGAATGAGGCCGAAGGCCAGTATCAGCGCCAGGATCGGCATCCGCGCGAAACTGGTGGTCACGACGAGGAACTCGCTCATGAATACCCCTGAGGGCGGCATTCCGGCGATCGACAGCACCGCAAGCACCAGACCCCAGCCGAGTGCCGGGTGGCTCTGCGTCAGGCCGCGGATCTCGGCGATGTTCTGCGTGCCCTTGATCTGCGTGACGTTACCGACGGCGAAGAAGATCGCCGACTTGGTGAGCGAATGCATCACCATGTGCAGGAGCCCCGCGAAATTGGCGAGCGGGCCGCCGATCCCGAAGGCGAACACGATGATCCCCATGTGTTCGATCGAGGAATAGGCGAAGAGCCGTTTGATGTCGCGCCGGCGATAGAGCATCAGGGCCGCGAAGACGAGCGAAAGGAGCCCGAGCGCGATCATCAGCGGCCCGGGCGCGACGGCTGCCTCGTTCGCGGCCATCAGCAGCTTGAACCGAAGCAAGGCATAGAGAGCAACGTTGAGGAGCAGCCCCGAGAGCACGGCCGAGATCGGCGTCGGGCCCTCGGCGTGGGCGTCGGGCAGCCAGGCGTGGAAGGGCGCGAGCCCGACCTTGGTGCCATACCCCACCAGCAGGAACACGAAGGCCACGTTCAGCATGGCCGGATCGAAGCGCGGGGCAGCCGAGATCAGGTTGCCCCAGACCATCGACGGCATCCCTTCGCCCAGTACCGGCTGCGCGGCCACATAGACGAGGATGGTCCCGAAGAGTGCCAGCGCAATGCCGACCGAGCCGAGGATGAAGTATTTCCAGGCCGCCTCCAGCGCCTCGTGCGTGCGGTAGAGGCCGACCATCAGCACGGTGGTCAGCGTCGCAAGCTCGATCGCCACCCACATCAGGCCGATGTTGTTCGACACCAGCGCCAGGTTCATGCCGAACATCATCATCTGATACATCGCATGGTAGAAGCGCAGGTTGGCCGGGGTCACGCGGCCGATCTGCAGCTCGTGGCCGATATAGCTGGCCGAGAAGAAGGCCGCCGTGAAACCGACCAGGGTGTTCAGAACGACAAAGACAACGTTCAGGTCGTCGACGCGGAGAAAATCTCCGGGCGCGGGCCGGTCGAGCACCAGAAGCGAGGCCGCGGCGACGAAGGTCAGGAACGAGGTGGCGACGTTGATCCACGAACTCGCCCGGTAGCCTGGCAGCAGTGCCAGCAATGCCGCGCCGCCGGCAGGCAGGACCAGAACGGCCGAGAGGGCGTCCGCGCCGGTCATCGCCGTTCACCCCTGAATTCGTCCAGCGATTCCAGATCGACCGAATCGAACCGCTCGCGGATGCGGAACAGGAAGACGCCGATGACGATCATCGCGATCAGCACCGAAAACGCGACGCTGATCTCGACCACGAGCGGCATGCCCTGCGCGCCGGCGGCCGCGAGGATGAGGCCGTTCTCGAGCGACATGAAGCCCACGACCTGCGTCACGGCGTTGCGCCGGGTGACCATCATCAGCATGCCGAGCAGGATCACCGAGAGCGCGAAGGCCAGGTCCTCGCGCGCAAGCGCGTTCTCGGCGGATTCCGTCAGTTGCAGCATCAGAAGGATCGAAAGCGCGACCAGCCCCATGCCGGCAAGCATCGTCGGCACGACCCCCGTGACGACCTCCACCTCGCGGTGGATGCCCAGGCGTTGCACGATCCGGTGCAAGGCCCAGGGCACGATGGTCCCCTTGAAGACCAGCGCCAGCGCCGCGGAGGCATAGAGATGGTGGGCACCCTGGATCCACGCCTGCCACGCCACGGCGAGCGCCAGAAGCACGGCCTGAAGCGCGAAGGTGTTCAAAAGCGAGTAGATCCGATCCTGGTAGATCATCATGAAGCTGACCAGGACGAGGCTCCCGGCCAGGAGGTGCGCGATGTCGAAATCCAGCCCATGCATCGCTACAGGCTCCTTGAGACGAAGAGCAGAAGGGTTCCGAGCAGCCCCAGCATCAGCGCCACGCCCAGGAAGTCGGGCACCCGGAAGACCCGCATCTTGGCGATCGACGTCTCGAACAGCGCGAGCAGCGCTCCGCCCGCGGCGAGCTTTAGCACGAAGATCGCGCCGCCGATGGCAAGACCGCCGACACCGGCATTGGCCGGGGCGATGCCCCAGGGAAAGAACACGCAGCCGATCAGCGCCATGTAGAGCAGGAGCTTCAGCGAGGCCGCCAGTTCGATCATCGCCAGATGGCGGCCGGAATATTCCAGCACCATGGCCTCGTGCACCATCGTCAGTTCGAGATGCGTCGCGGGGTTGTCCACTGGGATACGTGCGTTCTCGGCGAGGCCGACGATGATCAGCGCGATCAGCGCCATGCCCATCGAGACGCGAATGCCGACCTCGCCCGAGGCCATGAAGGCGACGATGTTCGACAGCTGCGTCGAGCCGGCTACGAGCGCGATCGTGAAGGCCATCAGCAACATCGCGGGCTCGGCAAACGCGCCGATCATCATCTCGCGTGACGAGCCGATACCGCCAAAGCTCGTGCCGACGTCCATTCCCGCCAGCGCCAGGAAGAAGCGGGCGCTGCCGAGGAGCGCCACCAGAGCGATGAGATCGGCGGTCCAGGTGAAGTGAAGGCCGATGGCGAAGGTCGGGACCAGCGCGGCTGCGACCCAGGTGGCGGCGAAGATCATGTAGGGCGAGACCCGGAAGAGCCACGAGGCGTTCTCGGCCAGCACGACCTCCTTACGCATCAGGCGCATCAGGTCGCGGTAGGGCTGCACCACCGGGGCGCCGCGCCGCCGCGTGAGCCGCGCCTTGAACTTGCGCACCAATCCCGTCAGGCCCGGCGCAAGCGCCAGCACGACGAGCATCTGCACCCCCTGCAGGATCAGGTTTCCGGTCAGTTCCATATCGTCAGCCCCGTCAGCAGAAGGATCAGCGAGCCGAAGACGAGGCTTAGATAGCGCCGGATCGTGAGGAACTGGAGCGCGTTGAAACGCGTGGCGGCGGCGCCGACGAAGGCGATGATGGGCATGTAGACGCGGGTCCAGGCCAGATCTTCCGTCCGCGCCGCGAGCCGCGCCGCCGCCCTGTCGCCGGGCGGCGGCATCGTCACCGTCTCGCGGGCGGCCAGCACGGGGGCCATGACCCGGCGGATCGGCTGGGCAAAGCTGCCACTGCCATACTGAGTGACCGGATCGGCGTTCGGTAAACCGCAGTCCCAGGCCGGTGCCCGGCGTAGCCGCCGTGAACCCAGCCTGTGCACCAGCCAGGCGGCCGCGCCTCCGGATACCGCGATGAACACCATGACCAGGAAGCCGCTGTAACTGCTGCGCCCCTCGGCGACCGGGATCAGCGTGAACCAGGAATTGCCGGCCTGAAGCGGCAGCCCGGCGCCGACCGCCAGTTCGACGGCCGGTGCCACGAGGTCGATCAGGACACCTGGCACGATCCCCGCCAGAACGCATAGAAGCGCGAGAGCCCCCATCGCCGTCAGGGACCAGCGGTCGGTTTCGCCTGCCTCCCGCGCCGCATCGCTGCGGGGGCGGCCCAGAAAGACCACGCCGTAGAAGCGCACGAAACAGGCCGCGGCCAGCGCAGCGGCGAGCGCCAGCAGCCCGCCCGCCGCCGGCACGAGGAATTGCAGGCCGGGCTGCGGCAGATTCGGGCTTTGCAGCACCGCCTGGAAGAGCATCCACTCCGAGACGAAGCCGTTCAGGGGCGGCAGCGCCGCGATCGCGGTGACGCCCACCAGCGCGAGAAAGGCGGTCTTCGGCATCCGGTGGATGAGCCCGCCGAGCCCGTCAAGATCACGCTGCCCGGTCGCGTTCAGGACCGCGCCTGCAACCATGAAGAGGAGGCTCTTGAACATCATGTGGTTCATCGCGTGGACCAGCCCCGCCGTCAGCGCCAGCGCCGCAAGCCCCGCCATTTCGTTCGCCCGGAAGGCCAGCGCGAGGCCGAGGGCGGTGAAGATGACGCCGATGTTCTCGATCGTCGAATAGGCCAGCACCCGCTTGCCGTCGCCGTCGACATTGGCGAAGAGAATGCCCATCACCGCCGTCACCGCGCCGACCACGACCACCGGCACGCTCATCCACCAGGCGACCGGGCCCAGCAGATCGAAGGCAACCCGCACGAAGCCGTAAAGCGCGACCTTGGTCATCACCCCGCTCATCAGGGCCGAGACATGGCTCGGCGCGGCCGGGTGCGCGACCGGCAGCCAGACATGCAGCGGCATGAGACCGGCCTTCGACCCCGCGCCCACCATCATCAGGGCCAGCACCAGCGCCGCGAGCGCGGGGCTGCGCGCGACCTCGCGCATTGCCGCGAAGTCGTAGGCGCCCCCGGCGCCGGCCATCAGTCCGAACGCCAGCAGCAGCACCATCGTCCCGAAGCCCGCCATCACCAGATAAAGGTAGCCAGCCGTCCGGTTCTCTTCTTCGCGGTGGTGGGTCAGCACGAGCGCCCATGACAGTAGCGACATCACCTCCCACGACAGAAGGAAGGTGAAGGCGTCGTCCGCCAGAAGGACCAGCGTCATCGCGGCCAGAAAGCCCGGATAGAACGGCAGCACCCGGTGCGGTTCGTGCTCGTGCCGGCCGTAGCCGATGGCATAGACGCTGGCCGCCGCCCCGCCGGTGCCGAGGAGCGTCAGGAAGGCCGCCGAAAGCGCGTCGAGGCGCAGATGCGCGCCAAGCCAGGGCAGGCCGACCGGAACGCGCATCGCGGAAGCGCCCGCCTGGGTCGCCAGCGTCCAGACGCCTACAAGCGCCAGTGCAAAGCAGGAAACCGCGCAGCCCAGGTAGACCGCTGCCGAGACCGCCAGGCGGCCGCGCATCGCCGTCGCGACGAAGGAAAGCATCAGAAGGCAGAGCGCTGTGCTGGCTGCGATTTCGATCATTTCCCGTCCCGGCGGTTGGTTTCCAGGGCGTCATCGGGGCGGGTGGCTTGCATCTGCCGAAGGCGCACCCCCCGGCCTCCTGCGATGCTGGCGCCACCGTCGGTGATCAGTTCCACTCCCGCGCCCTCGATCGCCGTGACGACCCGCGTCAGGCTGCCGACCGTGCCGCCCACGGTGCTGCCGCTCGCTTCCATCCGCTGGATAGTGGGTACGGACAGACCGGCCATCTCGGCAAGGGCCCTCTGGTCGATCCCCAAGAGCGCGCGCGCCGCCCTGATCTGAGGTCCAGTGATCATCGCGATCGATACCCAGGAAGGCAGACATGATGTCCAGGACATCAATTGCGATGCAACGTATCATGCTGAGGTCTTGCTGACAACACCCGAACCCGGCCGGTTTTCGCCGCCTGCCTGCTCGCGCGGCAGGCAAGGCGAACGCGGCGCCGGTCGTCGGCCCGGCCCGCCACATCGCGCTGACCGTTCACCCGATGCCTGGCGGAGCTTGCGTCCGGCGGTCAGGCACTCTACCCAAGCCCCATGACGCTCCCCCTTCCCTCCGTCCGGGGCACCCTGACGCCCGACCGGCCGCTCGGCGACCTGACCTGGCTGCGGGTGGGCGGGCCGGCGGACTGGCTCTTCCAGCCGGCGGACGAGGCGGACCTTGCCGGCTTCCTCGCGCGGCTCGACCCGGCCGTGCCGGTCTTTCCGATGGGCGTCGGCTCCAACCTCATCGTGCGCGACGGCGGCATAAGGGGCGTGGTGATCCGGCTCGGCCGCGGGTTCAACGGCATCGCCGTCGACGGCGCCCGCGTCACCGCCGGGGCGGCGGCACTCGACGCGCATGTGGCGCGCAAGGCGGCCGAGGCGGGGGTTGACCTGACCTTCCTGCGCACCATTCCCGGCGCAGTGGGCGGCGCGGTCCGGATGAACGCGGGCTGCTACGGCAGCTACACGGCCGACCACTTCGTCTCGGCGCGGGTGGTGCTGCGCGACGGGACCATCCACACCCTCGGCCCGGGGGACATGGGCTTCGCCTACCGTTCGTCGTCACTGCCCGAAGGCGCGGTGATCGTCGAGGCCACCTTCGAGGGGCCGAAGGGCGACCCGGCGGCGCTGGAGGCGCGGATGGCCGACCAGCTGGCGAAGCGCGACGCCACCCAGCCGGTAAAGGACCGCACCGCGGGATCGACCTTCCGCA
Source organism: Albidovulum sp. (assembly GCF_008933605.1). GTDB lineage: Bacteria > Pseudomonadota > Alphaproteobacteria > Rhodobacterales > Rhodobacteraceae > Albidovulum. The sequence continues at coordinate 1,189 of NZ_WBUS01000076.1, read as the reverse complement.
ACCCGGCCGGGTTCTCCTCCACCGGTCGGGCGGATGACGTCCACGACCTGAAGGCCTGGAAGCTGATCGACGACGCCGGGCTCAGGGGGTTTCGCCGTGGCGGCGCCATGATGAGCGAGAAACATCCGAACTTCCTGACCAATACCGGCGGCGCGACGGCGGCCGAACTCGAGGATCTTGGCGAAGAGGTCAGAAAAAGGGTTTTCGAATCCAGCGGTTTGACGCTAGAGTGGGAAATCATGCGCGTGGGTGAAAAAGCACCCGTGGCAGGCGCGCAACCATAAAGAACGAAGGCCCGCTAAAGGGCCGGAACGAGGCGGATTTGGCGGGCAGGTCGAGCAGGACAGCCCCCAAGGTTGCGGTGTTGATGGGCGGCGTTTCCGCGGAGCGGGAGGTTTCGCTTGTCAGCGGGCGCGAGTGCGCGGCCGCGCTGCGGGAGGCGGGATACGAGGTGGTCGAGGTCGATGCCGGCCGCGACCTTGCCGCGCGCCTCGCCGAGATCGCCCCCGACGTCTGCTTCAACGCGCTGCACGGCCGCTGGGGCGAGGACGGCTGCGTCCAGGGGATGCTGGAGTGGCTCGGCCTTCCCTATACGCATTCCGGCGTGCTCGCCTCGGCGCTCGCCATGGACAAGACGCGGGCCAAGGCGGCGTTCCGCGCCGCCGGGCTGCCGGTCGCGCAAAGCGTGATCGCGCCCAGGGCCGAGGTCATGGCGCGGCATGTGATGCCGCCGCCCTATGTCGCCAAGCCCAACAACGAAGGCTCCTCGGTCGGGGTCTATATCGTCTCGAAGGATGCCAACACGCCGCCGCGCTTCGGGCCGGAGATGCCCGAAAGCGTGATCGTCGAGGAATACGTGCCGGGGCGCGAGCTGACGGTGGCGGTCCTCGGGGGCCGGGCGCTCTGCGTGACCGAGATCGTGACCTCGGGCTGGTACGACTACCATGCCAAGTACGATGTCGGCGGCTCGCGCCATGTCTGCCCGGCCGAGATTCCGGGCGAGGTCACGGCGGCCTGTCTGGAGATTTCCGAGAAGGCGCATGAGGCGGTCGGCTGCCGCGGCCTCAGCCGCTGCGATTTCCGCTGGGATGACAGCCGCGGCGCCGCAGGGCTGGTGCTGCTGGAGATCAACACCCAGCCGGGGATGACGCCGACCTCGCTCGCGCCGGAACAGGCGGCGGCCGTGGGC
>NZ_WBUS01000262.1 GCF_008933605.1 Albidovulum sp. | reverse complement strand
GGCGGGCACCTGGTCCTCGCCCAGACCGAGCCCCGCCGCGACGCGCGCGCGGGTGCCGAACAGATTGGCCACCACAGGCAGCGCGGCCCGGCTGCCGTCATCCGTCACCGCGTGGTCGAAGCGCAGCACCGGCCCGGCGGCGCGCAATGCCGCAAGCTGCACCGCCGTCATCTCGTGCCGCAGCGCCACCGGCGCGGCGATACGCTTCAGATCGCCCGCGCCTTCGGCATGGGCAAGAAAGGCGCGCAGATCGGGAAAGGGCGGCAGGGAGCGCATGGGCGGAACCGGAAGATCGGGCCTGCCTGCGGTAACAAGTCGAAGGGAAGCGGGACTTGACACAAGTCAAACCGACCCCGCGCCAGCACAGATAGACAGGGCGCGACATGCCGCTTGACCTTCCCCTGCCGCTGGCCCCGGCCAGCTTCGCCTTGTCGCAGCTGATGCGCCGCATCGCGGCGCGCCATCCCGACATCCTGCGTCGCCTCGGCTCCCATGCCGCGGTGCCCGTGCTGATCGACGTCACCGACGCGCCGGTGCTTCTGTTGATGGAGCCGTCGCTGCGCCGGCTGACGGCGCATCGCCGCGGCCACCCGCCCGCCGCGCGGGCGGCGATCCGCGGGCGGCTCTCGGCCTTCCTTGCAATGCTGCACGGTGCCGAGGACGGCGATGCGCTGTTCTTTTCGGGCGAGTTGCAGATCTCGGGCGACACTGCCGCCGTTCTGGCCCTGCGCAACGCGCTGGACGATGCCGAACTGGACCTGACCGACGAACTTGCCGCGATTGGCGGCCCGGCCTCGGGGGTGCTGCGGCGGGTGGCGGCGCTGGTGGCACGGCAGAGCGGGCTGGTGCTGACCCGCAACGGAGTCATGACATGATGGAACTGGTCTGCCCGGCGGGCACGCCGGCGGCGCTGCGCGCGGCCGTCGAGGCGGGCGCGCATGCCGTCTATTGCGGCTTTGCCGACGAGACGAACGCGCGCAACTTTCCCGGCCTGAACTTCAGCCGCGAGGAAATGGCCGAGGGGGTCGCCTTCGCGCATCGCCATGGCGCCAAGGTGCTGGTCGCGATCAACACGTTTCCGCGCGCGGGCGACCAGGCGCTTTGGCACCGGGCGGTCGCCGACGCGGCGCAGGCCGGGGCCGACGCGGTGATCCTCGCCGATCCGGGGCTTCTGGCGCATGCCGCCGGGCGCCACCCCGGCCTCAGGCTGCATCTATCGGTGCAGGCCGCGGCGGCGAACCCCGATGCGATTAACCTTTACGCCCAGGCCTTCGGGGTGAAGCGCGTGGTCCTGCCGCGCGTGCTGACCGTGGCCGAGATCGCCGCGATCAACCGCGAGGTGGACGTGGAAACCGAGGTCTTCGTCTTCGGCGGCCTTTGCGTCATGGCCGAGGGGCGCTGTTCGCTGTCGTCCTGGGCCACGGGGCTCTCGCCCAACATGAACGGCGTCTGCTCGCCCGCGAGCCACGTCGCCTATGCCGAAACCGGCGGCGCGCAGGAGGCGCGGCTGGGGGGCTTCCTGATCCACCGTACGCCCAAGGGCGCCCCGGTGCCCTATCCGACGCTGTGCAAGGGCTGCTTCACCTCACCCGGCGGCAAGGGCGAGAGCCAGACCGGCCATATCTTCGAGGATCCGGTGAGCCTGGATGCCACCCAGCTGATCCCGGCCCTGCAGGCAGCAGGCGTGCGCGCCCTGAAGATCGAGGGGCGCCAGCGCAGCCGCGCCTATGTGGCGCAGGTGGTGCGCGCCTTCCGCGCGGCGGTCGAGGCGGCCGAGAAGGGCCAGCCGATGCCCGCAAGCCTCTTGGCGAAGCTGACCGAAGGCCAGGCCGCCACCACCGGCGCCTATGCCAAGACCTGGAGATGACGCGATGGATCTGACCGTCGGCCCCAATGCGTTCTTCTGGTCCGCCGAGGCGGTGCGCGCCTTCTACACCGGCCTCGCCACCGCCCCGGTGGCCCGCGTGGTGATCGGCGAGTGGGTCTGCTCGAAACGCCTGCCGTTCTGGCAGGACGAGATTCCGGGCGCGATCGAAGTCTTGCGCGCGGCGGGGAAAGAGGTCGCCGTCACCTCGCTGGCGCTGATCACGCTGAAGCGGGAACGCAAGCAGACGGCGGACCTTGCGGGGATGGGCCTGCCCATCGAGGTGAACGACCTCTCGGCCCTGCGCCACATCCCCGAGGGCACGCCCTTCTGGGTAGGACCGATGGTGAATGTCTACAACGAGGGAACGCTGGAATGGCTGGCGGGCCGCGGCGCCACGCGCATCTGCCTGCCGCCCGAACTGCCGATGGCCTCGGTCGCGGTGCTGGCGCGGGCCGGGGCGGCGGCGGGCATCGCGGTCGAGGTCTGGGGCCATGGCCGCGTGCCTCTGGCGATATCCGGGCGCTGCTACCACGCAAGGCTGCATGACCGGGCCAAGGACAACTGCCAGTTCGTCTGCGAGGTGGACCCCGACGGCCGGGATGTCGACACGATGGATGGCCAGCCCTTCCTGACGGTGAACGGGGTGCAGACCCTGGGGCGCACGGTGACGACCGCCGCCGCACAGATGGAGGCGCTGCGCGCGGCCGGGGTGGCGTCGCTGCGGCTGTCGCCGCATGTCGGCGATTTCGCCGGGGTGGCGGGCGCCTGGGCCGAGGCGCTGCAGGG
>NZ_WBUS01000261.1 GCF_008933605.1 Albidovulum sp. | reverse complement strand
CACCACCACCGCCCAGGCCGCCATCGCCTCCGGCGTGCGGGCAAGGGCGCGGGCGGTGGCGGCCGGAATGATCAGAAGCGCGGCGATGAGAAGCGCGCCGACGATCTTCAGCGCCACCGCGACGACCAGGGCGAGCGCAAGCGTCAGGATCAGCTTCTCCCGCCGCGGGTCGATGCCGGCCGCCTGCGCCAGTTCCTCATTCACCGTCACGCTCAAGAGCGCGTCCCACCGCCAGACGAGGAGCGCCAGAACCGCCCCGGAGCCGACCCAGATCCAGAGAAGATCGTCCATCGCCACCGTCAGCACATCGCCGAAGAGCCAGGACGAGAGGTCGGAGCGGACATTCGGCAGGAACGACACGGCGACAAGGCCGAAGGCCAGCGCCGAATGGGCGAGGACGCCCAGCGCGGTGTCGGCCGCCCTCCCGCGGTTGCTGAGCACGGTCACGGCCAGCGCCATCAGGAGCGCCACGACCGACGTCCCCGCTGCAACGGGAAGGCCGGAGGCGAGCGCCAGCGCCACCCCGAGGATCGCGGCATGCGCGGTCGCGTCGCCCATGTAGGCCATCCGCCGCCAGACGACGAAGGCGCCAAGCGGGCCGGCCGACAGCATCAGGCCGATGCCGGCAAGTCCGGCCATGATCAGGAAGGCGTCAGGCATCCTCGCCCTCGTGTCGGTGCGCGTGATTGTGGCCGTGGTCATGGCCCTGGGGATGATCGTGGCCCGCGGTGCCGTCATGCGCATGATCGTGGACATGGCGATAGAGCGCGAACGCCCCGCCCGTCCCCGCCCCGAAGAGCGCGCGGTACTCTGGCGCGGCCGATACCACCTTCGGCGTCCCCTCGCAGCAGACATGGCCGTTGAGGCAGATGACGCGGTCGGACGCGCTCATGACCACATGGAGGTCGTGGCTGACCATCAGAACCGCGACGCCCGTATCGCGCCGCACTTCCTCGACCAGCCGGTAGAAGGCCGCCGTTCCCGGCTGGTCGAGCCCCTGCGTCGGCTCGTCGAGCATGAGGATCTCGGGGCGGGCCAGAAGGGCGCGGGCAAGCAGAACCCTCTGCAACTGCCCGCCCGAGAGCGAGGCGACCTGCCGGCCCTGCACGCCCGGAACGCCGGTCCGGTCGAGCGCGCGCGCCGCTTCGTCCCCGCCCACCCGCCGTGGCAGGGAGAGAAACCGCTCCACGGTCATCGGCAGCGCGGCATCGAGATGCAGCCGCTGAGGCACGTAGCCGATGCCCAGGCCCGGCCGGCGCAGGACCGTCCCGGACGCCGGCCGCTCCAGGCCGATCAGCGCCCGGACGAGCGTGGATTTACCCGACCCGTTCGGGCCGACGATGGTCACGATCTCGCCGGCCGAGATGGCGAAGTCGACATTCTCGAGGACCGTCTGCGTGCCGTGGCGGATGCTGAGGCGGGCGGCTTCGATGAGCCTCATTCCGCACCCTCCGCGCAGGCGGGGCAAAGGCCGAGAGCCTCGACGTTCATCCGCTCCACCCGAAAACCGATCGCGTCCGCAACCTCCGCCAGAGCATGGCGCACAGTCTCGGCCGGCGCCTCGGCCACGGCGTCGCAAGTGCGACAGATCAGGAATACCGGGCTGTGAGTCTCGCCCGGATGCATGCAGGCGGCAAAGGCGTTGAGCCGGCGGATGCGGTGGGCGAGCCCCTGTCCGACAAGGAAATCGAGCGCACGGTAGGCGACAGGCGGCTGGTTGCCGAAGCCCTCCTCCGCCAACCGCTCCAGCACCTCGTAGGCGCCGAGCGCGCGGTGCGATTGCAGAAGGATTTCCAGCGTCCGGCGCCGGACCGGCGTGAGACGCGCGCCGGCGGCCGCACTGACCGCCTCGGCCCGCGCCAGCACCCCGCCGGCGCAGCGGGCATGGTCATGCGCGGCAAAGGCAACTGCCGGGTCACCCATCGGCTCAGGTTCAGGCAAGGCGAGGTCCCCTTGACATGTTATGATATTACATATGATATCTCGCGAGGCCCGACAAGAGCGAAGGAGGTCCCGATGCCGTCCCCGTTGCGCATGGCCGCCGTGGCCGCCCTGGCGGCCCTGCCGGCGAGCGCCGACGTGCCGCAGGTGGTCGCCGATACGCCGGTCGTCCACTCGCTCGTCGCGATGGTGATGGGCGATCTCGGCGCGCCCGGCCTGCTGCTCGACCGAGGCGCGGACGCGCATGACTTCCAGCTTCGTCCGTCGCAGCTGCGCGCCCTGAAATCGGCCGGACTCGTCGTGTGGATCGGGCCGGAAATGACACCCTCGCTCGGCCACGCACTCGACAGCGGGCACGAGGGGCAGGACATGGCGCTGCTCGAACTGCCGGGAACGTTCCTCATCGGCCATGGCGACGGCAGCGCGCCCCAGGCAGAGGGTCATGATCACGGCGATGCCCATGATCACGGCGACACCGACCCCCATGCCTGGCTCGATCCGGCCAATGCCGCACTCTGGCTCGGCGCCATCGCCGAACGGCTGGCGGCGTTCGACCCGGAGAACGAAGCCGCCTATCGCGCCAATGCCGCTGCCGCACAGGAGAGCATCGCGGCGCTGGACGCCGCGCTTGCCGGTCGTCTTGCGCCGGCGCAGGGCAAGGGGCTGATCTTCGGCCATGCCGCCTATGGCTATTTCACGGGCCACTACGGGCTCGGCGTCACGGGCAGCCTGGCGGAGGG
>NZ_WBUS01000260.1 GCF_008933605.1 Albidovulum sp. | reverse complement strand
CCGCAAGCTCAAGCGCGGCGGCGGAGCCGTCGACGGCCAGCGCCGACACTGCCCCGCCCGCGAGCGCCGCCAGCGCGAAGCCGCCGACATGGGAAAAGACGTCGAGTACCCGCGCCCCATTCGCGAGCCGCGCGGCGAAGGCATGGTTCTCGCGCTGGTCGAAGAAGAGCCCGGTCTTCTGCCCGCCGAGAAGGTCGGCCATGTAGGTGGCCCCGTTCATCGGCACCGGCACCGGCCCGTCGAGCGCGCCCGAGAGCACCGCCGTCTCCTCCGCCAGCCCTTCGAGCCCCCGCGCCCGCCCGGTGCCGTTCTTGACGATCGTCGTGACGCCGGTCACGGCGGCGAGCGCGCCCGCCAGATCGTCGATCATTGCCTCCGCCCAGGCGGCATTGGGCTGAATCACCGCCGCCGCGCCGAAGCGGTCGATCACGACCCCGGGCAAGCCGTCGGCCTCGGCGTGGACCAGCCGGTAGAATGGCGCCTCGTAAAGCCGCTCGCGGAGCGCCAGCGCGCAGGCGATGCGGGCGGCGATCCAGTCGCGACCGATCACGGCGCCCGCGTCGCGGTCGAGAACGCGGGCGATGATCTTCGATGCCGGGTTCACGGTGACGATGCCGAGGGGGCGCCGCTCGGCGTCCTCCAGCACGGCGATCGTGCCCGGGGCGAGCGCCTGCGTCCGCCGGTCGGTGACAAGCTCGTCGGCATAGACCCAGGGAAAGCCGTGGCGAATCGCGCGCGCTTCGGCCTTGGGACGGAGGCGGACGATGGGAGGGGATTGGGTCATGGCGTGGTCCCGCATGTTTCCACTCCCCTTAATCCGCCCGGCGCGCCGGCGAAAGCCCCGGGCCCGCGCCGGGCCCGCCCGTGGGGGACTGTCACCCCCGCCCGTTTCCGCTATCATCGGCCGCGAGCCCGCCGCCCGGCCCGGCCGGAGCGTTGCAGGCTTGCATTTCGTTAGCGCTAACAGTAAGAAGCCGCGGAACCGAGGGACCAGAGCCGAGGAGGATGCCATGCCCACGAACCCGCGCCTTCTGGAGATCACGGAGCGTATCCGCGTCCGCTCGGCCCCGCTGCGCGGCGCCTATCTCGACCGGCTCCGCGCGGCGCGCGACGAGGGTCCAGCCCGCGCGCATCTGAGCTGCAGCAACCAGGCCCATGCCTATGCGGCGACGGGGCAGGACAAGGCCGATCTGGCCTCCGGCCGCGCCCCGAACATCGGCATCGTCACCGCCTACAACGACATGCTCTCGGCGCACCAGCCTTACGAGGACTACCCGAAACTCATCCGCGCCGCGGCCCGCAGGGCCGGCGCCACGGCACAGGTTGCGGGCGGGGTTCCGGCGATGTGCGACGGCGTCACCCAGGGCCGCGCGGGCATGGAACTGTCGCTCTTCTCCCGCGACGTCATCGCGCTCGCCGCCGGCGTGGCGATGAGCCACAACTGCTACGACGCCGCCCTCTACCTCGGCATCTGCGACAAGATCGTGCCGGGCCTCGTTATCGCGGCGGCGACCTTCGGCCATGTGCCGGCCGTCTTCGTCCCCGCCGGGCCGATGACGAGCGGGCTGCCGAACGACGAAAAGGCCAAGGTCCGCCAGCAGTTCGAGGCCGGCGAAGTCGGCCGCGACAGGCTGATGGAGGCCGAGATGGCCTCCTACCACGGGCCGGGCACCTGCACCTTCTACGGCACGGCGAACACCAACCAGATGCTGATGGAGGTGATGGGCCTGCACCTGCCCGGCGCCTCCTTCGTCAACCCGAACACGCCGTTGCGCGAGGCCCTGACCGAAGCCGCCGTGACCCGCGCGACCGGGATCACCGCGCTTGGCAACGACTACCGCCCGCTGGGCGAGATCCTCGACGAACGCGCCTTCGTGAACGGCATCGTCGGGCTGATGGCGACCGGTGGGTCCACCAACCTCGTCCTCCACCTGCCGGCGATGGCGCGGGCGGCCGGTATCCTGCTGGAACCGCAGGATTTCGACGCGGTGTCCGGCCTCGTGCCGCTGATGGCCAGGGTCTATCCGAACGGGCTTGCCGACGTGAACCACTTCCACGCGGCGGGCGGGCTTGCCTTCCTGATCGGAGAACTGCTCGACGCGGGGCTCCTCCACGAGGACGTGCGCACCGTGGCGGGCGACGGGCTGCGGCGCTACGCCGAGGAGCCGGTTCTGGCCGAGGGCCGACTCGCCTGGCGCGACGGACCGAAGGCGACGCTGAACGATCGCATCCTGCGCCCTGCCGCCGACCCGTTCCAGCCGACCGGCGGCCTGCGGGAACTCACCGGCAATCTCGGCCGCGCCGTCATCAAGGTCTCGGCCGTGGCCGAGGAGCACCGCGTTATCGAGGCACCGGTGCGCGTATTCGCGGATCAGGAGGCGGTGAAGGCGGCCTTCCAGAAGGGCGAATTCACCGGGGACACCGTGGTCGTCGTCCGCTTCCAGGGGCCGCAGGCCAACGGCATGCCGGAACTCCATTCGCTGACGCCGGTGCTCTCGGTCCTGCTCGGCCGCGGGCTCAAGGTCGCGCTCGTCACCGACGGGCGGATGTCGGGCGCCTCCGGCAAGGTTCCAGCGGCGATCCATGTCAGCCCCGAGGCCGCCTGCGGCGGCGCGCTGGCGCGGCTGCGGGACGGCGACATGGTCCGGCTCGACGCGGTCGCGGGCACGCTCGACGCGGTGGGCGTGGAC
>NZ_WBUS01000075.1 GCF_008933605.1 Albidovulum sp. | reverse complement strand
GACCTATCTGTTCATCAGCCACGACCTCGGGCTGGTGCGCTATTTCTGCGACAGGATCATGGTGATGTATCTGGGATCGGTGGTCGAGGTGCTGCCCGACCCCCGCACAGCACCCCGCCACCCCTACACGCAGGCGCTGATGCAGTCGAACTTCGCCCCCGATCCGGCCCGCCGCCGCGTGATCGAGCCGCTTAAGGGTGAGATTCCCAGCCCCTTCGCCCTGCCGCCGGGGTGCGCCTTTGCCGCGCGCTGTCCGCGCGCCTCTGATCTCTGCCGCCGCCAGCCTCCCGCGCTTGACGATGACGCGACCCACCCGGTGGCCTGTTTCCACCCGCTTTGAAAGGCCCATGCCCATGCCCTTCCACGTTCTGACAGGTGCTTTCGTCCATGAAAGCAACACCTTCAAGAAGGGCGAGACGACGCTTCAGGATTTCCGCGATGATGTGTTCGACCTGGGGCAGGCTGCCGTCGACCGCTTCGGCGACGTGAACGACGAACTGGCGGGCTTTCTCGATGCTGGTCGCGAGGCGGGTTGGCAGGTTTCGCATACCGTTTCGGCCCATGCCACGCCCGGCGCAACCGTCTCGCGCGAGGCGTTCGACCACATCGCCGGCCTCATCTGCGACGCGGCGCGGGAACATCGGGCCACGCTGGATGGCATCCTGCTGTCGCTGCACGGCTCGATGGTGCCCAGCTTCTGCGAGGACGGGGAAGGGGAGCTCCTGCGCCGCCTGCGGGAAATCGTCGGACCGGATCTGCCCATCGCCGTCACGCTGGACCTTCATGCCATGGTGACGCCCGCGATGGTCGAACTGGCGCAGATCCTCGTCAGCTACAAGACCTATCCCCACATCGACATGCGCGAAATCGGCCTGCAGGCGGGCCGCATTCTGGACAGGGCCATGCGCGGCGACGTCCGCCCGCGCACGCTGCGCGTCCATGTGCCGATGCTGGACGAGGCCAACGCCGGCCGCACCGACGTGCCCGAAACCGCAGCACTTTACGCCCGCGCCCGCGCGCATGAGGACGAGCCGGGCATTCTGGCCGTGTCCATCAACGCCGGGTTTTCCGAAGCCGACATCACCGAGATGGGGCCGACGGTCCTGGTCACGAATGACGACGGTGGCGGCGGGCGGGCGCTGGATATCGCCACAGGTCTGGCGCGCAGCATCTGGGACGGACGCGGCAAGGTCGCGAACACCTTCCTGACGCCGGCGGAGGCTGCCGCGCAGGCCCGCGACTTCGACCCCGCCGGGGGACCGCTGGTGATCGCCGATTATGCCGACAATCCCGGCGCCGGCGCCTATGGCGATGCGACCGCCTTGCTCGAGGCCCTGCTCGAGGCCGGTGCGGCGCCAGGCGCCTTTGCCCCCATGATCGATGCAGAGGCGGCGGCGATTCTGCACCGCCACAAGGTCGGCGACCGCGTGACGCTGGATCTTGGCGGCAAGAACGATCCCTCCTTCGGTGGCAGCCCGCTGCGCCTGACCGGCGAAGTCATGCATCTTTCGGACGGCGTTTATACCGGCGACGGTCCCATTCTGGGCGGCATCACCCACAGCTTCGGCCCGACGGCGGTTTTCCGTGTCCAGGGGATTGGCATTCTGGTGGTGACGCTTCCCGGCCAGATGCTGGACCTTCAGCAGGTCCGCGCCTTCGGCATCGAACCCGCACGCCAGCGCTTTCTGGTCGTCAAGTCGATGCAGCATTTCCGCGCCGCCTTCGAACCGGTCGCCGGCCGCGTCATCGTCTGCGACACCGGAGCGCTCGCCACCCCGCAGGCGCATCTGCGACCCTATGTGCGCGTGCGTCGCCCGGTCTGGCCCCTTGATCGCAATGATGCCTTTCCGAGTCCCGGACACGCAAGCGAAGAAGCATGATGCTTTCCTGCCGCTGACCTGCTGCCCGTTCTCCGGAGCGCGCTTGGCTGGAATTTTCCAGTCTGGGATCGGACCAAATCGGACTGTGACGCAAGCGACGCGTTGGCGACCGCTGGTCTCCGGGACGAGAAAACCAGAACAGGCGTTGCCGACGGAAATCCTACAGCAATCTTGGGATCACTTACCTTGCCATGAAGGTGCTGTTCGGCATGACGCTCCGGCAGCCGACCGGCTTCGGCGCGCTCCGCCGCGCCGGAAGGCGCTGGCCGTGAACATCGCCTGTCGCGGCCGCAAGAAACACGCCTGGCGCAAATGCCTCGGTCGCGCACCCTGGCGACGATGGAGCGGCTTCGGCCTCTGCGATCGGGCGAGCTACGCCGCGCCTGAACTGCGCCGCGTGTACGAGACCCCGCGCGCGAGCCAGCAGCCGAGGGTCAGGCCATTGATCCTGCCCGCCGCGTCGCGTCGGATGATCGCCGTCCAGTCGCCGGGCGCCGGCGCGTCCATCGACCGCCGGGTGGCGACGACCCAGACGTCCTTGCCGGCGGGTTCCATCCGCTCCATGCGTCCCACGCCCAGCAGGCCTTCGAAGCGGGCGAAGGCGGCGCCGTCCCGGGCCTCGATGACCAGATCGGCTTCGAGTTCGGCCGAGGCATAGCGGCCGGCGATTTCCCTGACTTCGCCGGTCTCCGCGAGCGGCAGGGGGGTGAGCTTCGGCGCCGTATTGTCGCGCGGGCGCGTCATTTGCATCGCTTCGCCCTGACGCGACAGGATGACCCCGGGCGCGGCGAGGGTGCCGTCGGCGGAGAGCGTGACGGTTTCGCCCCCGGTCGCATAGGAGACGGTCGCGTTGCGGCGGCCGGATTCGATCAGCACCAGCAGCCCGTCATCGGCGAGCCACTGGCCATCCCAGCCGTCAGGGATCGGGGCGGATTCGGGCGTCTTCTGGCCGAGCGCGGCCTCGATCAGCGATCGAGCCGCGCCGTAGGTGTCGCTTTCGTGGTTGAAGATCACGACCACCGACAGCCGGGCGTCGCGCGCGTTCAGACGCTGGGCCCGGAAGCCGCGCAGCGCCCCGGCATGGCCGGTGAACGCCAGTCCGGCGATTTCGTGCCGGGCAAGGCCGTAGCCGTAGGTCGCCGGCGTCCCGTCGGAATAGGTCGGCTGCACCGAAACCCGCCGGTAAAGGCCGCTTTCATCCTCGCGGGTGGCGTCGATCCAGCGCTCATAGGCGAGCATGTCGTCAAGCGAGGCGGAGATGCCGGCGTCGCCGATCCAGAAGATCGCATTGTCCGCCGGGAAGAACCCGGTCGCATCGTTGCCCTCGTAGCCCACCACGCCGTCCTCGGGGTAACGGGTGTCCGAGGTCAGGACGGCGGTCTTCATCCCCGCCGGCCCCCAGACATGGCGGCGGTAGAGGGTTTCGAGATCCTCGCCCGTCTCGGCCTCGATGAGTTCCGAGACGATGCGGTAGTTGCAGTTGCAGTAGGAATAGGCGGTGCCGGGCGGGAAGTGGCCGGTCTTCATCCGCGCGATGAGCGGCAACGCATCCTCGCGGGCAAAGACCTGTTCGGCCCTGGCCCCCTGCAGCACGGTCAGAGCCCAGTAGTCGCGCAACCCCGACTGGTTGTCGCAAAGCTGGCGCAGAGTGGGCAGGGGTCCGGTGAACTTCGGCAGGTAATCCGCGATCCTGCCGTCCAGCCGGGCCGGGTCGTCCACAGAGGCCAACAGGACCTGACAGGTGAACTGCTTGGAGATGGAGCAGATCGGCAGCCGGGTCGCCCGCGTCATCGGCGCGGCGGTATCGAGGTTCGCATAGCCCCAGGCGCGGGTCGCGACCACCTTGCCGTCCTTGACGACGCCGGCCACGCCGCCGGGGCCGGGATAGCGCTTGGGCAGCGCGTCGAGCGCGGTTTCAAGCGCGGGAAGGTCGATTTCGGTCATGTCGCATGTCCTCCTGGGACGGGTGGGACGCGGCGGCCCGCAGACGGGGCCGCCGCGCGCTGCTCAGTAGGTCTTCTTCGTCTCTTCAAGGAAGAAGCGGCCCAACGGGTTCTGGCCGAAGTTCTCCACTCCCTTGCGGGTCACGCTGATGTAGGGGCTGTAGTAGAGGTCGATCCAGTGGACATCGGCCTTGGCGAGCTTCTGGATCTGCGCATACATCGCCTCACGCTTCGCCGCGTCCATCACGAGCCGGGCGTCGGCGACAAGTTGCTTGACCTCGTCGTTCTGGTAGCGGGTCATGTAGTTCATGTTCACGTCATGGCCCAGAACGAAGGTCGTCTTCTGGTCGGGATCGAGGATGTCGTTCGTCCAGTACATCACCGACAGGTCGTAGTCGCCGTTGATCAGCATGTCCCAGGTCTGGCTCGGGTCCATCTTCTGGAGGTTGAGCGTGATTCCGACATTGCCCAGTTGCTGTTGCAGGAGAACGGCGATCTGTTCATCGACCTCGTTGCCGGCGTTGACGACATAGTCGAGGCTGATGTCGCCGACGGCCGCCTCGGCCAAGAGAGTCTTGGCCTTTTCCGGGTCGAAGTCGCGCGCGCCGTTGTCGTCGCTGTGATAGAGCGCGCCCTTCGGGATGTAGGAATTCGCCACCTCGCCGATGCCGAAGGTCACGGTGTCGACGATCGCCTTCTTATCGATGGCGTAGTCGATCGCCTCGCGCACTTTCACGTTGTCGAGCGGCGCGTGTTCCTGGTTCATCAGCAGGTGATCCTCGCGGGTCGAGGGATCGACGACCACGTTCAGGTTCGCGTCCTTCTTCAGTTCCTCAACGCGCGAGAAGGGGACATAGATCGCGGCGTCGAGTTCGCCCGCCTGGACCGCCAGCATCCGCGTGTTGTCGTCGGGCATGGAGATCCACTCGACCCCGTCGAGGCTCACGTTGGCGGCATCCCAGTAGTTGGGGTTCTTCTTCAGGATCACCCGGTCACCGCGGCGCCATTCGTCCACCGTGAAGGCGCCCGATCCGACCGGCTTCTCGGCAAAGGCCTCTTCGCCCATGCCTTCCATCGCCGCCTTCGAGATGATCGAGGCGCCGGGCATGGCGAGCGTCGAGAGGAACGGCGCCGAGGGGCCGTCGAGGGTGATCACCAGGGTCCGGGCGTCCGGCGTCTGCATGTCCTTGATGATCTTGTAGCTGTCCGACCAGAGCGACAGTTCGCTGTCGCGGATCCGGGTCAGCGAATAGGCGGCATCCTCGGAGGTGACGGGGGAGCCGTCGGAGAACTTGGCGTCGCGCAGGTGGAAGGTGTAGGTCAGCGCGTCGTCCGAGACTTCCCAGCTTTCCGCAAGGCCCGGCAGCAAGGTCTGCCCCGCATTGTCCACGCGCACCAGCACGTCGAAGACGTTCGAGAACACCCAGAAGTCGATGTTCTGTGCCGTCGCGATCGGGTCGAAAGTGGAACTGTCCTCGCGCCGGCCGATGGTCAGCACGCCCTGCGCCTCGGCGACGGAGACAAGCGCGGTTGTCATGGCGAGGCCGAGGATGGCCGCGCGGCTGAGGTTCTTCATCATGTCGCATACTCCTGTTGGGTTAAGGGTTGGCCGCCGTTGAGGGGGCGATCCGGGTTTATGTCGGGAATGGCCGCGATCAGCGCGGCGGTGTAGGAGCGTTCGGGCCGGTGGAGGACCCGGGCCGAGGGGCCGTCCTCGACGATCTCGCCGTGGCGCATGACGACGACGCGCTCGCACAGGTTGCGGACGATGGCGAGGTCGTGGGCGATGAAGATCAGCGTCAAGCCGGTGCGCCGCGTCAGGTCGCGGAACAGATCGACGATCTGCGCCTGGATCGTCACGTCGAGTGCCGCAACGCATTCATCGGCGATGATGACGCGCGGATTGACCGCCAGCGCTCGCGCGATCCCGGCCCTCTGGCATTGCCCGCCCGACAGGCTGCGAGGCCGGCGCGCAGCAAAGCTGCGGTTCAGTCCCACGAGGTCAAGCAGTTCACCGATCCGCGCGGCGATCCTGCCGCGCGGCGTTTCGCCTTGCGTCCTGAGGACCTCTGCCAGCGTCTGCCCGACGGTCATGCGCGGATTGAGCGAGTTGAACGGATCCTGGAACACCATTGCCGCATCGCTGCGCAGGTGTTTCAGCGTCTTGTCCCGCTCCTTGGTCAGAACACTGCCGTCGAAGGTGATGTCTCCCCCGCTCACCCGCGTCAGGCCCAGCATCGCCCGGGCGAGGGTGCTCTTGCCCGAACCGCTTTCGCCGACGATCCCCACCGTCTCGCCCGGCCAGATGCGCAGGCTGACGCCCTTCACGGCGCGCACCTCGCGGTGGCCGGTCAGGAAGCCGCCGCCCATCGGGAAGCTGACGTCGAGACCGTCGATCTCGAAGATCGGTCGGCGGTCGTGCGGATGGGTTTCCGGCGCGTCCTCGGGATGCGGCATCGAGGGGTGCGAGGCGATGAGTTCGCGGGTATAGGCGTGCTGCGGTTCGGCCAGCAGCGCCCGCTTCGCGCCGGTCTCGACCACCTTTCCGTGACGCATCACCGCGATCCGGTCGCAGGTCTGCGCGACGACGCCAAGGTCATGGGTGATGAGGATGATCGACAGCCCGCGCCGGTCGCGCAGTTCCATCAGCAGCCGCAGGATCTGGGCCTGCACCGTCACGTCGAGCGCCGTGGTCGGCTCGTCCGCGATCAGGATTTCGGGATCGCAGGCAAGTGCGACGGCGATCATCGCGCGCTGACGCATCCCGCCAGAGAACTGGTGCGCGTAGGAGGCGAAGGCGTGCGCCGGGTCGGGGAAGCCGACCTGCGTCAGCAGGGAAATCGCCTCGGCCCTGGCGGCCCGGTCATCAAGGCCCTTGTGACGCGCCAACCCCTCGCGGATCTGGTTGCCGATCGTCATCACCGGGTCGAGGTGACTTGTCGGGTTCTGGAAGATCATCCCGATCCGCCGCCCCCGGATCGCTCCCATGTCGCGGCCAAGAATCTCGTCGCCGTCCAGCCGCACGCTGCCTTCGGTGACATGCAGCTTGCGCGAGGGCATCAGGCCGATGACGGTGCGGCAGAGCAGGCTCTTGCCCGACCCGCTCTCGCCCACCAGTCCAAGGATCTCGCCCCGCGTCAGGGTCAGCGAGACGCCTTCGAGCAGGGGGCGCTCCTCCTGATGGTCCCGGAAGGCGACCGAGAGGCCGGCGATCTCCAGATGCGCGCTCATTCGTGCACCCCGAGGAGGTCGGCCAGCGCATCGCCCGTCAGCGAGAATCCGAAGGCGAGCGTCACGATCGCAAGGCCGGGGAAGAGCGTGATCCACCAGGCCTGGGTGATGAAGCCCTGCGCCTCGGCGACCATGACACCCCATTCCGCGACGGGCGGCTGCACGCCGAGGCCGAGGTAGCTGATCGCGGCCCCGTTCAGGAGCACCAGCACCGCGTCGGACATGACGAAGACGAGCGAGCCCGCTAGCGCATTCGGCAACAGGTGGCGGAACATGATCCGCAGCCGGGAAAAGCCGAGGCTGGCGGCGGCCACGGCGAAATCCTGGGTCTTCAGCACCAGGATCTGCGCCCGGATCAGCCGGGCGTAGCTGACCCAGCCGACCAGCGCCATGGCGATGTAGAAGCTGCCCAGGCCGGGACCGAGGATGGCGATGATCGACAGCATCAGCACCAGGAAGGGGAAGGCCAGGACCACGTCGATGATCCGCATGAAGAGCGTATCGACCCAGCCGCCGAAAAAGCCCGCGATGGTGCCGATGCCGGTGCCGATCAGGAAGGGAAAGATGACCCCGATCACCGCGATCTGAAGGTCGATCCGGGCGCCCCAGATCACGCGGGACAGCACGTCGCGGCCGAAGTTGTCGGTGCCGAAGGGATGCGCCAACGAGGGCGGTTGCAGCTTCACGGCGGCGTCCTGGAAGATGGGGTCATAGGGGGCGACGAGGGGCGCGAGGAGTGCCATCGCCACGAAGGCGCCAAGGATCGAAAGCCCCGTCAGCAGCATCGGCCTGCGCCCGAAGCGGGCGCTCCAGCGTGGGGAAAGCGTGGTCGCGGTCACAGCTCCACCCTCGGGTCCAGAGCGACGGTCACGACATCGGCGAGGAAGTTGATGAGCACGGTCGCCACGGCGAAGGTCAGCGCCACGCCCTGCACGACCATGTAGTCGCGGCTGAAGATGCCCCTGACCATGAGTTGCCCGAGGCCCGGCACCGCGAAGACGCTTTCGACCACGACGGTTCCGCCAATCAGCCAGCCGACGTTGATCGCCAGGAGGTTGACCGTCGGTACCAGCGCGTTCGGCACGACATGGCGCCAGAAGACCACGCTTTCGGGCATCCCGCGCGCCCGCGCCGCCACGGCCACGTCGGAGGAGAGCCCCGCGATCATCCCGGCACGGAGCGACCGGGTGATGACCGCCGAGAGCGAGAGGGCGATGGTGAGGCCGGGCAGGATCAGGTGAAGGAGCTTGTCGCCAAGGCTGTCGCCGTAGCCCGAGACCGGCAGCCAGTCGAGCCGCACCGCGAAGAGGATGATCAGCATCGCCCCCAGCCAGAACGACGGAAAGCCGATCCCGGCGGTCGAGACGATGCGGATCGCGTGATCCGCCGCCGTACCCTGCCGCCGCGCGGAGATCGCGGCGAAGGGAACCGCGATCACCAGCGCCAGCACCACGCCCGCGACCACCAGCGCGAGCGTCGGCTCGATCCGGGTGACGATCAGTTTCAGCGTGTCGACCTTGTAGAGCGTCGACTTCCCCATCTCGCCCGCCGCGAGATTCTTCAGGAAGTAGAGGTACTGAACCCAGATCGGCTCATCGAGCCCGTATTGCGCGCGGATGTTGGCGATGGCGGTCGGGGTCGCGCGGGTGCCGAGCAGGATGCGCGCCGGATCGCCGGGGATGAGCCGGACGAGGACGAAGGTGATGACCGAAATCCCGAAAAGAACGGGGATGAGCTGGAAGGGGCGGACCAGGACGAAACGGTAACGGCGCATCAGAAGGCTCCCGTTGGCGCGGCGACGGGGCAGGGCGCCGCTGCCGGCCGGAAGAAGACGGGGCAGTTCCTGCCTTTCACGCCGCCACCCCCTCCGCCACAGCATCCGCCGCCACCAGGTGCCCGCCGCCGACGTCGCGCAGGACAAGGCGCTGGGGCCCTCTGCCGACGGGATGGATCGGGCTCGGCACCTCGCCGGACAGGCGCGGGCCTGGCGGGCGCACATGGGCCGGGTCGGGTACCGGCACCGCCTCGATCAGCCGGCGGGTATAGGGGTGCCGCGGATTGCCGAAGATCTGGGCGCGGGTGCCCATCTCGACGATCTGGCCCAGATACATGACGGCGAGCCGGTCGGCGATGTTCTCGACCACCGCCATGTCGTGACTGATGAAGAGATAGGCGATGCCGAACTCGCGCTTGAGCGCTTCGAGCAGGTCGAGCACCCGCGCCTGCACCGAGACGTCGAGCGCCGATGTGCTTTCGTCGCAGATGATGAGCCTCGGATTGAGGGCGAGTGCACGGGCGATGCAGATCCGCTGCCGCTGACCGCCCGAGAATTCGTGCGGGTATCGCTCCACCGCCTCCGGCGGCAGGCCGACGCGCGCGAAAAGATCGGCGGCGCGGGCGCGACGCTCGGCCTCCGTGCCGATGCCGTGGATGACGAGCGGTTCTGCCACCGCTTCGCCGGCCCGCATCCGCGGGTCGAGCGCCGCCATCGGGTCCTGGAACACGATCTGCACCTGGCGCCGGATCGCCTTGCGTCCGGCCGCATCCAGCCCTTTCAGCGGGCGGCCCGCGACCTCCAGATGCCCTTCATGCGGCACGAGGCCCGCGATGGCGCGCGCGATGGTGGACTTGCCGCAGCCGGATTCCCCGACAAGCGCGAAGGTCTCACCCGCGCGGATGTCAAAGCTCACACGCTCGACGGCGTGGACGCGGTGGGTGACGCGGCCGAGAAATCCGCCCCGGATGTCGAAGCGCACATCGACCCGATCCAGCCGCGCGACGAGGGGCGGCGTGGTTTCGGGCGCGGACAGGCCCGGGCGCCGGGCGCCGTCGCCCATGCGCGGCACGGCGGCGAGAAGCTCTCGTGTATAGGCCTCGCGCGGGGCGCCGAATATCTGGCCGACGGTGCCCTGTTCGACCATGCGGCCCCCCCGCATCACGATGACGCGCTCCGCCATCTCGGCGACGACGCCCATGTCATGGGTGATGAGGATGATCGCCGTGCCCATGTCGCGCTGCAGATCGCGCAAGAGGTCAAGGACCTCGCGCTGCACGGTCACGTCGAGCGCGGTGGTCGGCTCATCCGCGATCAGGACGTCGGGTTTCAGCGCCAGCGCCATGGCGATCATCACGCGCTGGCGCATCCCGCCGGACAGTTCGTGCGGATACTGGTCGAGCCGCCGCTCCGGCTGGGCGATGCGGACCGATTTCAGCGCGGCGAGCGCCAGTGCCCGCGCCTCGGCCCTGGAGATCGCCTCATGCTCGCGCAGCGCCTCGATCAGTTGCGCGCCGATGGTCATCACCGGGTTCAGCGAGGTCATCGGTTCCTGGAAGATCATCGCGATCCGGTCGCCGCGGATGCGCCGCATGCCGGCCTCGCCGAGACGCAGCAGGTCCTTGGCCCCGAACATCACCCGCCCGGCAGAGGCACGCACCGCAGGCGGTGGCAGAAGCCCCATGATCGCGAGCGAGGTAATCGACTTGCCTGAGCCGCTCTCGCCCGCGATCGCCAGCGTCTCGCCACGGCGGAGGGTGAAGGACAGATCCTCGACCAGCGGCCGTTCGGCGCCGTCGGCGCGCACCGAGACGGCGAGCCCCTGCACCGACAGCACCGGGGTGTCGGGGGCGGTGGCCGCCCCCGGCGGAAGGTCCTCCGCGACGATCATTCGAAGACGACGCGCGGGAAGTAGAAGCTGACGACCCAGTTCGGCATGTCGACGATCTCGGATATCCTCAGATCACCGCAGGTCGAGACGAGCATATAGGCCTCGACCGCCGCCATGCCGCGCGTGGCGCAGAGGTGGTCGACCATGTAGGCCACCGCGTCGCGCGCCGCCGACATGAGGTCCGGCCCGATGCCGGTCGTCACCTCGTAGCCCTTGGCGTCGAGATGCGTCGTGACCGGGCCCGCCGTCTCGAACCGGGGCCGGGGCAGGTTCGCGCCCTTCTCCAGGTCGAGCGTCAGCACCACGTCCATCGGGCTCTCGATCGCCGTGCCGCAGACCTCGCCGTCGCCCTGGGCTGCATGGGTGTCGCCGACCGAGAAGAGCGCGCCGGCCACCTCGACCGGGAGCCAGAGGGTGCTCCCTGCCGCAAGGTCGCGGATGTCCAGGTTGCCGCCGACCCGTCGCGGCGGAACGATGGAATGCAGACCCGCCTCGGCCAGGGCGTTGCCGATCGTTCCGGTAAACGGCTTGAGCGGCACGCGCCCCTCTTTCGACCACATCGCGGGCGCCATGGTGCCGGGATCGAAGGACCAGCTGATCAGCGCCGCTTCGGTGAACTGGTCGGCGAGCAGGCCGAAGCCGGGTATATTCGCCGTCCAGCCCCAGCCGCGCCCATCCCGCGCCTGCGGCGCGAAGCTTTCGAAGGTGACCTTCATCGCATCGCCGGGCTCGGCCCCTTCGATCCAGACCGGGCCCGAGACCGGGTTGATCTTGCCGAAGTCGAGCGTCTTGACGTCCGCGACCGTGGACTGCGGGCCAAGCTGGCCCGCAGAGCTGTCATGACATTTGAACAGGATCGTCGATCCCGGTGCCACCCTTTCGACCGGGGCGATGGAGTTGTCCCAGCCGAAATGGTGTTGCGCCGCGTGGATCGTGTAGTTGCAGGCCTTGCACATGGTCTTACTCGGTAACGTAGACGTAGTCGTAGTTGACGGGGATCGAGACCGGATCGACGTAAAGGTTGTCCGCACCGCCCATGCGCTCCGATTTCATCGTGTAGCGCTCCTCGTTGAAGACCGGCACCCAGGGCGCATCGGCCATCACCTTCTGGTAGACCTGCGACCAGAGCGCGAGCCGTGCGGGATCTGCGGGGTCGTTGAAGCTGTCGGCCTTGACCGCCTCGGCATCGACCGCCTCATTGCAGTATTTCGCCCAGTTCCAGCCGCCCTCGACCGCGCCGGCGCGGCCGAGGATCGGCCCGTAGAAGTTCGACGGATCGGGGAAGTCGGCGATCCAGGCCATGCCGCCCGACCAGATCATCGGAGCGGTGCCGGCGCCGCCGGCCTCGATGACATTGGCCTGGGCGAGCGACTTGATCGCCGCCTTGATGCCGATTTCTGCCAGGTCCTGCTGAATCGCCTGGGCGATGCGCGGGTTCGGGTCGGTGTTCATGACGTAGAGCTCGGTCTCGAACCCGTCCGCCAGCCCCGCGTCCGCCATGAGCTTCCTGGCGCCTTCGACATCGTAGGGATAGCCCTGGTAGTCCTTGGAATAGCCCGGCATCGACGGCGGCAGCGGCTGGTTCGCGGGCTTGGCGCGGCCGTTGATGATCTGGACGATCCGATCCTTGTTGATCGCCATGTTGATCGCCTGGCGCACCTCGAGCTTGTCGAGCGGCGGGGTCGTGACGTTCAGCGTGATGTAGCCGGTGTGAAGCTGGCCGCCTTCCACGACACGCGCGGCCTGCGCCGGATCGGCCATGACCTCGGTGAACTTCGCCGGCGGAATGCCGTCGCCGGGGACGTCCACCTCGCCCTTCTGAAGGCGCAGCAGGGCCACGATCGGCTCTTGCCCGACCTCGAAGGTCACGCTGTCGAGATAGGGTACGCCCTCGCGCCAGTAGTCGGCGTTCTTCTCGAAGACCACCTTCTGGCCGATGGTCCAGTCCGCCAGCTTGAAGGCGCCGGTCCCGACCGGCTGCTTGCCGAAATCTCCCGCCGCCGCATCCACCGCCTCTTGCGGAACGACCGCGGCGAAGTTCAGCGCCATGACGTGCAGGAAGGTCGCGTCGGGGCGGGACAGCGTGATCTGCACCGTCGCCGGGTCGATGACCCTGACCCCCTCCAGCCCCTTTGCCGATCCGTCGGCGGCCGCGTCATAGCCGAGGATGGAGCCGAAGAAGCCCGCGCCGGGCGATTGCGTCGCCGGATCGGTGACGCGGTCGAGCGAGTATTTCACGTCCTGCGCCGTCATCTCGCGGCCGTTGTGGAACTTGACGCCCTTGCGCAGGTGGAAGGTGTAGGTCAGCCCGTCCTCGGAAAGGTCATAGCTTTCGGCCAGTCCGAGACGCAGCTCGGTCGTGCCGGGAACATAGTCCATCAGCCCGTCGAAAAGCGACTTGATCATCGACCAGTTTTGCCAGTCGTAGCCGATTGCCGGGTCGAGCGTGGCGACATCGTCCTTGTAGGTGATGACGATCCCGCCACCCGGTTTCGCGTTGGGGTCGGGCGTGTACTCTTGCGCGAACGCGGGAAGCGCGAGGCTGAGGGCGATCGCGGTGCCGGAAAGCCATTTCTTCATTCTCTCTCTCCTGTTGCTGGGGTTCTTGTTGGTTTCTGGTGGCGGGGGTCATCGCAGGCGGATGCGCGGGTCGATAAGGGGCGTGATGATGTCGGCAAGAAGGTTGCCCAGCACGATGGCGGTGGCAGACACGAGTGTGACGCCCATGATGATCGGAATGTCGACGCGCTGGATCGCCTGCCAGGCGAGCTGCCCGATGCCGGGCCAGCCGAAGACGCTTTCGACCACGACGATACCGCCCATGAAGATGCCGATGTCGATCCCGATCATAGCGACGACCGGCAGGATCGCGTTCGGCAGGGCATGGCGGAGCACGACGCGTGCGCGGCCAAGTCCCTTGGCGCGGGCGGTGCGGATGTAGTCGGCACGCAGCACGTCGATCATCGACGAGCGCATCATCCGGCTGTACCAGCCGGAGCCGAGGATGCCGAGCGTGACCGAGGGCAGGACAAGATGGGAAAAGCTGCCGTAGCCCGAGATCGGGAACCAGCTCAGCCTGACGCCGAAAATGTAGAGCAAGAGCAGTCCGACCACGAATTGCGGCGCCGAGACCGCGACGAAGCTGCCCACCATCAGCCCCTGATCGAGTGCCGATCCTCTGCGCAGCGCGGCGATGACTCCAAGCGTCAGCCCGATCAGCAGTTCGCAGAAGATGCCACCCGCCATCAGGAGCAGCGAGGCCGGCAACCGCGCCCAGATCAGCGTCGCCACATCGGTCTTCTGAAGGTAGGAGTGGCCGAGATCGCCCTGCGAGAGACCCGCCAGGTACCGGCCGAACTGCACCAGGAAGGGCTGGTCGAGGCCGAGTTGGTGGCGGATGTTCTCGACCGTCTGCGCGGTGGCCGAGCGGCCGGCGATCTGGCGCACCGGATCGGCGGGCAGGACGTAGAGCAGGAAGAAGGTGATCGCGGCGACCCCGAGCAGGATCAGGAACGCGGCGACCAGACGGCGCATCAGATAGGCTGCCATCACTCCGCCCCCCGCTGCGTCGGGTCAAGCACGTCGCGCAGCGCGTCCCCCACGAGGTTGAAGGCGAGCGCCAGGAGAAGGATCGCCGCGCCGGGAATGAAGACGAGCCAGGGGGCTGCCTGGAAGTAGGTCTGGTTCTCGAAGATGATGTTGCCCCAGGAGGGCGTCGGCGGCTGCACCCCGACGCCGAGATAGCTGAGCGTCGCTTCCAGGAGCACGGTGGTCGAGATGCCGAGCGTGCCCCAGACGATGATCATGGGCACGAGATGCGGCAGGATATGGCGAAAGAGGATGCGCGGCGTCGAGGCGCCGAGGCTGCGCTCTGCCGCGATGAATTCGCGCTCGGACAGTGCCGTCGTCTCGGTGTAGATTACCCGCGCGGTCTGGACCCAGTTCACCAGCGCGATGACCATGGCGACGATCCACAGCGATGGCGTGAAGATCGCGGCCAGGCAGATCGCCAGCAGAAGCGCCGGGAATGCCATCATCAGGTCGGTGAAGCGCATCAGCACGGCCCCGGTCCAGCCGCGGAAGAAGCCCGCCGTGACCCCGATCAGCGTGCCGATGACGAGCGCCGCGCCATTCGCCACCACGCCGATGATCAGCGAGGTGCGCGCGCCGTAGAGGATCCGGCTCAGAAGATCGCGGCCAAGCAGATCGGTGCCGAAAAGAAAGGTGCCGTTCGGGGCAAGCGGCGCGCCTTCGATCGTCAGCCCGTCGAAAAGCTGTTCGTCGGGCGAATAGGGCACGAGCCAGGGGGCGAAGACCGCGCTGAGCGTGACGACGAGGATGATCGCGATGCCGAGAAGCGCGAGCTTGCGCCGCAGCAGCCGGGACAGCGCCGTCGCGGGGGCTGGCACAGGGACGGCGGCGTCAGTCATCCGCCTCATCCCGTGCCCGGGGGCCGCCCTGCGCCGCGACCAGCCGCTCTGCCGCCGCCTCGAAGCTGATCCGCCAGGCCATCGCCATCCGGCGCAGCTGGCCATAGGCTTCGTCCTCGGTCTTGCCGAGGCTCATCATCATCGCGACCGCCCGCACCACGGTCTGCCTCTGGTCCAGCCGGCGGCGCAGCGCCTCGATCTCGGCGGCCAGCGACTGCCGCGCCTCGAAGGCCGCGCGCGCGGTCAGAAGCGCCGAGAAGGCGCCGCCGTCGCCCACCGGCTTGAGCAGTTGCGCATCCGCCCCCGCGTTCAGCGCCCATTCGATCCGGCCCGGCGCCTCGGACCCGATCAGCGCGATCATCGGCATCGGCGGATTTCCGTCCTCCCAGGGGAACTGGCGGTCGTGGCCATGATCGGCATCGAAGAAGATGAAGTCCGCAGCGATGGCCGAGGGTGGCAGGTCCGGCCAGCATTGCTCCACCACGAGGCCGATCGCGCTCAGCTGACGCTCAAGCGCCTGAACCGTGGGGTGGGGGCGGTGCAGGACGACCGCGCGCGCGCCCCCGAGGTTCCGGCTGCGGATCGGGCGCTTCATGTGACCACCCGCAGCTTCGGGCCGCCCATGGCGCGTTCGCGGCCGCGCGTCAGGTATGGGTCCCCCGCTACCCGTCCGAAGTCCCTTCTTATGTCGAACCTTCCGTTGCGCACCTGTCCGATCAGGACAGGCAGCACCGTGTGATGTGTGCACTGGTCGATGCCGATTCCGGCCGCGCTCCGATCCGCGAGCAGGGCGGAAACCGGCAGGGTCTCGGCCCCCGGGCGCTGATTGAGAAGTCGCGCCAACATCCAGACCGCCGCGTGCGCGGCTGCCTCGTGCGAGGAACCGAAGCGCTCGGGAAGCGCCGCGTCCGGAGCGCCGCGGAAATACGGACCTGCGGCGATGAGCCCCTCGGCGGCGGGACCGATGGCGGGCAGTTCGCATTCGGTCAGGTTGCAGGACAGGATCGGGCAGGTCGCGGGCCCGAAATGGGGGTCTTCGCGGCCAAGCTCCGCGTAGGCCTGAAGGAACAGGTATTGCGTCTGGCCGATCAGGTTGTTGAGGATGAAATCCGGACGGGCGGCGCGGATTTCCTCGATCATCCGGCGGATGTCGGTCGAGCCGATGGGCAGGTACCGTTCGCCCAACACGTCGCCGCCGGCCTCGGTGATGACCTCGCGGGCAAGGCGGTTCATCTCCCAGCCCCAGATGTAGTTCGAGCCGGTCAGGTACCCGCGTCGGCCGAACTGGCCGAAGGTCCAGCCCAGGAGAGGCAACAGGTGCTGGTTCGGGCAGGCATGGGTATAGACGACATGGTCCGACGCCTCGAACCCTTCATAGGGGACGACATACCAAAGCGTCGCCCGCGCACGTTCCAGCGTCGGGATGACCTCCTTCCGGCTCCACGATGTGACGCAGCCCAGGACATGCCGCGCGCCACTTTCACGCAGGATCTCGTCGCAGAGCGGCGCGTAGCGGTCGATGTTGCCGCCGGGGTCGCGCTCCACCGGGACAAGGCTGATATCCATCCCGGGATCGCCGTTCACCTCGGCCACGGCAGTCAGCACGCCGGTCCGGCACGCTTCGGAGATCAGCGAATAGCTCCCGTAGCGCGAGTAGAGAAGGCCAAGGTCGATGCGCCGCTTCATCCCACCCCAAAGCAAGAAAGCCCCGAATTCCCGTCAGGGCGCAAATGCGCAGATCGGGAATCGAGGCTCGGCTGCCAGATATGTGCTCCCAATCAGAAGGCTTCACGGCGCTGCGGTCAAGTCCCCGATATCGGCAGGTCGTTGGTCGGCCAATGAACCGGCAGCCGCCGTCGCGCGCACGGAGGCCTTCGTCAGAGCCGGCCCCTGTTCCGCCAAACGGCGACGGCATGATCGAGGCGTGGCGCGCAGGAGATGCAGTATGTCGCACGCGACACCGTCTCCTGCGCCCGTCCCGAACGCATCCGCGTGCGACATACTGCATC
>NZ_WBUS01000074.1 GCF_008933605.1 Albidovulum sp. | reverse complement strand
CCCGCGGGAGGGGAAGTGCTGAACGTCCCCGTCCTGCCCCGCCTCCCGCCTCGTGGGGACGGATGGGAGGCGGGGCCTGTGCGTTCATGCCGGAGGGACAGCCATGAAGGACATGACCGAAGGCTACACCACCCCCGACGGCCGCAGGATCGGCGGCGTACTCATGGAGATGAAGAACATCACCCTGCGCTTCGGCGGCGTGAAGGCGATCACCGACATTTCCTTCGACATCCGCGAGGGCGAGATCCGCGCCATCATCGGGCCGAACGGGGCGGGCAAGTCTTCCATGCTCAACGTCATCTCGGGCTTCTATGTCCCGCAGGAGGGCGAGGTCTGGTTCAAGGGCTACCGGCGCGGCCCGATGCGGCCCTATCAGGTGGCCCGCCTCGGGATCGCCCGCACCTTCCAGAACATCGCGCTCTTCGACGGGATGTCCGTGCTCGACAACATCATGACGGGGCGGCTGACGCTGATGAAGTCGGGACTCCTGTCGCAGGCGATCTGGTGGGGCTCGGCCGAGCGCGAGGAAACGGCACATCGAGATAAGGTCGAGAAGATCATCGACTTCCTCGAAATCCAGAACATCCGGAAAACACCGGTCGGCCGCCTGCCCTACGGGTTGAAGAAGCGCGTGGAGCTTGCCCGCGCGCTGGCCGCCGAGCCGAGGCTCCTCCTTCTCGACGAGCCGATGGCCGGCATGAACGTCGAGGAGAAGGAGGACATGTCCCGCTTCATCCTCGACGTGAACGACGAGTTCGGCACCACCATCGTCCTCATCGAGCATGACATGGGCGTGGTGATGGACCTGTCCGACCGGGTCGTCGTGATGGACTACGGCAAGAAGATCGGCGACGGCACGCCGGACGAGGTGCGAAGCAACCCCGACGTTATCGCCGCATACCTGGGGGTCGCCCATGACTGACCGGACCGGAAAACGCCAGGGGAAGGATCGCCATGCCTGACCAGCTTCTCTACGCGATGGAGGCGGGGTTGAACGGCCTCATGGCGGGGGTGATGTATTCGCTCGTGGCGCTCGGCTTCGTCCTGATCTTCAAGGCGTCGGGCATCTTCAACTACGCGCAGGGGGTGCTCGCGCTCTTCGCCGCACTGACGCTGGTCGGGTTCCAGGACGGGCAGGTGCCCTTCGCGCATCTGATCAATGCCGTATTCGGCACCGAGTTGCACCACTTCGGCTGGCGCCTGCCGGCCATCGTCGCCATCGCGCTCGCCGCCGGGGTGATGGTCCTCCTCGCCATCGTCATCGAGCGCTATGTTCTCAAGCACCTCGTGAACCAGCCGCCGATCATCCTCTTCATGGCGACGATCGGGATGGCCTATTTCCTCGAGGGGCTCGGCGACATCATGTGGGGCGCCGACATCAAGACGCTCGACGTGGGCCTTCCGCAGGGTATCAACGAAACGGTGGAAAGCGTCACCGGAAGCCTTCTCGGCTACGGCTTCTTCGTCGACAACCTCGACATCGTGGCCTCGGTCGTCGCGGCGCTGCTGGTGATCTCGCTGACACTCTTCAGCCAGTATTCCAAGCAGGGCCGGGCACTCAGGGCGGTGGCCGACGACCATCAGGCGGCGCTCTCGGTCGGCATCTCGCTCCGCTTCATCTGGGTGCTGGTCTGGTCCATCGCGGGCTTCGTGGCGCTGGTCGCGGGCATCATGTGGGGTTCGAAATCCGGTGTCCAGTTCTCGCTCTCGCTGATCGCGCTCAAGGCGCTGCCGGTCCTCATGCTCGGCGGCTTCACCTCGATCCCAGGCGCCATCGTCGGCGGGCTCATCATCGGCATGGGCGAGAAGCTCTTCGAGTTCTTCATCGGCCCGATGATCGGCGGCGCCACGGAAAACTGGTTCGCCTATGTTCTCGCTCTTCTGTTCCTCGTGTTCCGGCCGCAGGGTCTCTTCGGTGAACGCATCATCGAAAGGGTCTGAGTCATGCCGAAACTGATCGCCATCCTGAACATCATCGCCTGGGCCGGCTTCTGGGCCTTCGGCTACATCGCGCTGACCGGAGTCCCGGCCGACGGTCCCCACGTCACCATCGCGCTCGTCCTCGCGGCCCTGGGAGGTGCGGTCGGCATCGTCGCCTGGCTCTGGCTCGTTCGCCATTCCGAGGCGACTGGCTACGCGAGGCGCTCCAACCAGGTTGCGCGCGAGCACCACCGCACGCCGGAGGGGCAGGCATGACCGCGCCGGCGCATCTTCGTTGCCGGAATACTCTCGAAGTCCGCGGGCGGAACCCCCGGCCTGACAGGAAAATGGAGGGCTGAGACGTGTTCTACCGCGAGGCCGGCGACTTCAAGACGCGCTATGTCGACGATGCACAGACTTTCCCCATCCGGTTCGACCGCTTGCGCTATTACGCCGTGGTCGCCGTGGCCTTCGGGGTCGTGCCGTTCCTGATCAACGACTACTGGGCGAACGCCGTCCTCGTGCCCTTCCTGATCTATGCGATCGCCGCGATCGGGCTCAACATCCTCACCGGTTACTGCGGTCAGGTCTCGCTCGGCACCGGCGGCTTCATGGCGGTGGGGGCCTATGCCTGCTACAAGCTGATGACAGCCTTCCCCGAGGTCTCGATCCTGATCCATGTGCTCCTCGCCGGCGGAATCACGGCCGCCGTGGGGGTCCTGTTCGGCCTGCCCTCGCTCCGGATCAAGGGCTTCTACCTCGCGGTCGCCACGCTCGCCGCGCAGTTCTTCCTTGTCTGGCTCTTCAACAAGGTGCCGTGGTTCTACAACTATTCCGCTTCGGGCCAGATCTCGGCGCCGGAGCGGACCTTTCTCGGCCATGCGGTGACGGGCGCGGGAACGACGGCGGCGGCGAAGTATCTCTTCTGCCTCATCATCCTCTTCGCGCTGGCCTGGCTCGCGCGGAACCTCACGCGCGGCACGGTGGGCAGGAAGTGGATGGCGATCCGCGACATGGACATCGCGGCGGAGATCATCGGGGTCAACCCGCTGACGACGAAGCTCACCGCCTTCGCGGTCTCGTCCTTCTACATCGGCGTGGCCGGTGCCCTCTTCTTCTCGGTCTATCTCGGCGCGGTCGAGGTGGGCGAGGCCTTCGGCATCCAGAAATCGTTCCTCGTCCTCTTCATGATCATCATCGGCGGCCTCGGCTCGATCTTCGGCAGTTTCGCGGGCGCGGCCTTCCTCGTCCTCCTGCCGGTGCTCTTGAAGAACATCCTCGTGGGCCAGTTCGGGTGGGCGACGGATCTTGCCGCGCATGTGGAGCTGATGATCGTCGGCGGGCTGATCGTGATCTTCCTCATCGCAGAGCCGCACGGGCTCGCCCAGCTCTGGCGACTGGCAAAGGAAAAACTCCGGCTCTGGCCCTTCCCGCACTAGGGGGCCGCCCAACCACAAGACCGGCATACCGGCCGGCGCCATATATTCGACAACCCTTGGGAGGAGACCCTGATGAGAAAGACCCTGACTGCGCTCGCCCTGGCCCTGGCCGCCGCGACGCCCGCGATGGCCGAGCTTGTGGTCCCGAACCTCAGCTACCGCACCGGGCCTTATGCGCCGGGCGGCATTCCCTATGCCGACGGATTCAACGACTACTTCACGCTCCTGAACGAGCGCGACGGCGGCATCGGCGGCGAGAAGGTCGTCACCCCGGAATGTGAGACCGCCTACAACACCGAGAAGGGGGTGGAGTGCTACGAGGCGACGAAGGGTTCGGGCGCGCTTGTCTACAACCCGCTCTCGACCGGGATCACCTACCAGCTCATCCCGAAGGTCAGCGCCGACAAGATCCCGCTCTACACCCCGGGTTACGGCCGCACCTCGGCCGCGAACGGGAAGGTCTTCGAGTGGGTGTTCAACTACCCTGCGAACTACTGGGATGCCGCCTCGGTGGCGATCAAGTATCTGCTCGACCAGAACGGCGGCGACCTGAACGGCAAGAAGATCGCGCTCGTCTATCACAACTCCGCCTACGGGAAGGAGCCGATCCGCACGCTGACCGAGCTTTCGAAGAAGCACGGCTACACCCTGATCGAGATTCCGGTCGACCATCCGGGCCAGGAGCAGAAGAGTCAGTGGCTGCAGATTCGCCGTGACAAGCCCGACTACGTTCTGATGTGGGGCTGGGGCGTGATGAACGCCGTGGCGATCCAGGAGGCGGCGAACATCAAGTATCCGATGGAGAACTTCATCGGCGTCTGGTGGTCGGGTTCGGAAAACGACGTGCTGCCTGCGGGCGACGGCGCCAACGGCTACAAGTCGCTCGCCATGCACGGCACCGGGATGGACTATCCGGTCTATGCCGACCTGAAGCAGTATGTCTACGACGCCGGCAAGGCGTCGGGCGCGGGCGATCAGGTGGGCTCGGTGCTCTACTCGCGCGGCATGTACGCAGCGCTCGTCATCTCCGAAGCGATCCGCAAGGCGCAGGAACTGGCCGGCACCTCCGCGATCAACGCGGTGCAGCTCCGCGACGGGTTCGAGCAGCTTGAGATCACGCAGGAACGCATGACCGAGCTCGGCCTGCCGAACTTCGGCCAGGCCTTCAAGGCGAGCTGCGAGGATCACGGTGGCCCGGGTGCAGCGCTGATCCAGCAGTGGGACGCGGCGGCGAAGAAATGGAGCCTCATCACGGACTTCATCGCGCCCGACGACGAGGTCCTGGTGCCGCTGGTGATGGAGGACTCGGCCGCCTTCGCCGCCGAAAATAACATCGCCGAACGCTGCAACTGACCGCCGCGAGACGGTCGTCCCGGGCCTGGCCCGGAATGTCTGACAGGGGCGCGGCGGATCATGCCGCCGCGCGCCACCACCGACGCCCCGGAACTGTCGGGGGCGCGCAAGTGCCGATGGAAAGGGCGACGCCATGCTCGATGCCGCAAAGACCGAGACCCTGCTCGAGGTCAACAACATCGAGGTGATCTATAACCATGTGATCCTTGTGCTAAAGGGTGTCAGCCTGAGCGTCCCGAAGGGCGGCATCACTGCCCTTCTGGGCGGCAACGGTGCGGGAAAGACCACCACGCTGAAGGCGATCTCCAACCTGCTCCATTCCGAGCGCGGCGAGGTAACCAAGGGCGCGATCCTCTACCGGGGCGAGCGGGTGCAGGATCTCGACCCGGCCCAGCTCGTGAAGTTGGGCGTGATCCAGGTGATGGAGGGGCGCCACTGCTTCGGCCACCTGACCGTGGAGGAAAACCTCCTCACCGGCGCCTACACCCGAGGCGACGGAAGGGCGGCGATCCAGAGCGACCTGGACATGGTCTACGGCTATTTCCCGCGCCTGAAGGAACGGCGGAAGAGCCAGGCCGGCTATACCTCGGGCGGCGAACAGCAGATGGTCGCGATCGGCCGCGCGCTGATGTCCCGACCCGAGACGGTCCTTCTCGACGAGCCCTCCATGGGCCTCGCCCCGCAACTGGTGGAGCAGATCTTCGAGATCGTGAAAGCGGTGAACGAGAAGGAGGGCGTGACCTTCCTTCTGGCCGAACAGAACACCAACGTGGCCCTGCGCTACGCCCATTACGGCTACATCCTGGAATCCGGACGCGTCGTCATGGACGGCCCGGCCGCCGACCTCCGCGAGAATCCGGACGTGAAGGAATTCTACCTCGGCATGTCCGACGAAGGCCGGAAGTCATTCCGGGATGTTCGCTCCTACCGGCGCCGCAAACGCTGGCTTTCCTGATGAGGGATACGATCGTGACCCATTACGACGCGCTCGAGACACGCTCGGCCGATGAACGGGCCGCCGCGCAGCTTGCCGCGCTGAACGCCCGGCTCGCGCAGAACGGCCTTGCCCCCGTCGGAGCGCTTTCCGACCTCGCCCGGTTGCCTGTCCTGAGGAAGTCCGAGCTTTCCGCCCGGCAGAAGGCCCGCCCACCCTTCGGTGGGCTGCCGGTCGCCAATGCCGCCCATGTCTTCCAGTCGCCGGGGCCGATCTACGAACCGGGCGGGGTAAGTCATGACTGGTGGCGGATGGGCCGGTTCCTCCATGCCTGCGGCATCGGGCCGGGCGACGTCGTGCAGAATTGCTTCGGCTATCACCTGACGCCCGCCGGCATGATCTTCGAGAGCGGCGCGCGGGCCGTGGGCGCGGCAGTCCTGCCCGCCGGCACCGGCCAGACCGACCTTCAGGTCCGCGCCGCCGCCGACATCGGCACCACCGCCTATGCCGGCACGCCGGACTACCTCAAGGTCATCCTCGACCGGGCCGCGGAAATGGGCGAGCGGTTGAAGATCACCCGCGCTGCCGTGGGGGGTGGGGCGCTCTTCCCGTCGCTGCGCAAGGAATACGCCGACCGCGGCATCGCCTGCCTGCAATGCTACGCGACCGCGGACCTCGGCAACATCGCCTACGAAAGCGCGGCGCAGGAGGGGATGATCGTGGACGAGGGCGTGATCGTGGAGATCGTGCGCCCCGGCACCGGCGACCCGGTGCCGGATGGCGAGGTTGGCGAGGTCGTGGTGACGACGCTCAACCCCGACTATCCGCTGATCCGCTTCGCCACCGGCGATCTCTCGGCGGTGATGCCCGGGCAGAGTCCCTGCGGTCGTACCAACCTGCGCATCCGGGGCTGGATGGGCCGGGCGGACCAGACGACAAAGATCAAGGGCATGTTCGTCCGGCCCGAGCAGGTGGCCGAGTTCGTCGGCCGCCACCCGGAGATTTCGCGCGCCCGCGTCGTCGCCACGCGCGAGGGCGAGACGGACGCGATGACGGTACAGGTCGAAAGCGCCGGCGGGGACGCAACTGCCTACCAGAAATCCGTGATGGACGTGCTGAAGCTGCGCGGCCGGATCGAGATCGTGCCGAAGGGCGCCCTGCCCAACGACGGCAAGGTGATCGAGGATCGGCGGCGCTACGACTGATGGGCGAAACCCCGCCGGGCCGGAACCGGGCGTGATCGAATAACGTTGTCTCCGACGCTAGTGTGGCCGCACCAAAGCCCGGAGGTCGTCATGAATCCCCACGTCGCCCGTCTCGCCGCCCTGATCTGCCTTGCCGGCCCGGCCACGGCGCAGGATGCCGCCCTGATCATCGGCAACGAGAACTACCGCGCGGGCGCGGACATCTCGGCCGCGGACGATGCGCTCGATGCCGCGCGGCCGCTGGAGCGTGCCGGATTCGTCATCCGCAGAGGCGCCGACCTCGGCGACGGCGAGATGCAGGCGCTCCTCGCCGAGCACTATGCCGATACCGTCCGGCCCGGTCGCAGCGTCATCCTGCTCGCCGGCCATTTCGTCCATGCGGCAGGCGAAACCTGGCTTCTCGGCACCGCGGCCCAGGCGCCGACGGTGGCCACGGTCGACGGAATGGCCCTTCCGCTGTCGCAGGTACTCGCCATTGCGGCGGAACGGCCGGGCGGTGCGCTGGTCCTGCTCGGAACCGAGGAGCGCGACTTCGACCTTGGCCGCGGGCTTGCGCCCGGGATCGGCGCGGTGGAGGTGCCACAGGGCGTGACGCTCATGGCCGGCGATGCCGAAACGGTCGCGGCTTTCGCTGCCATGCTCCCGGACAGGAGGGGCGCGACCCTGGCCGAGATTTCGGCGGCGGCAGAGGGCCTGACGGTGACGGGCTTCCGCGGGGGTTACGAGGCATTCCTTTCCGCCACCGCAGGTGCTCCCGCGCCCGCCCTTGACGCCGAGGCGGCGTTCTGGAGGGCGACGTCAGCGATCGCGTCCCGCGCGGCCTACCAGGCCTATCTCGACCGCTACCCCACCGGCGCCCATGCCGCCGACGCCCGCGCGGCGATGGCGGCGCTGGGCGATCCCGTGGCGCAGGCGCGGGCGACCGAGGAGGCGCTGGCGCTGACCCGCGAGGAGCGGCGTCAGATTCAGCGGGACCTCTCGATCCTCGACATCGACCCGAAGGGAATCGACGGCCTTTTCGGTGCCGGGTCGCGCAACGCCATCGCCGCCTGGCAGAAGCGCAACGGCGAGGCAGCGACAGGTTTCCTGACCGCCGCGCAAGTCTCCACGCTTGGCGCCCAAGCCGCCCGCCGCGCGGCGGAGCTGGAGGCCGAGGCCGCCGCGCGCAAGGCGGAGCAGGACCGCCAGGACAGGCTCTACTGGGACCAGACCGGCGCGGCGGGCGACGAGGCGGGCTTGCGCGCCTATCTCAAGCGCTATCCTGACGGTCTCTTTGCCGAACTGGCGCAGGAGCGGCTCGCCGTGTTCGAGGACGCGCGCCGGGAGGAGGCCGCAGCGGCGGATCGCGCCGCCTGGGACGCGGCGGTGAAGGCCGGCACGCTCAAGTCCTATCAGGACTACCTCGCTGCCTACCCGAAGGGCGCCTTCGTCGAGGAGGCGCGCCAGAAAGTCGCCGAGTTGAGCGTGACCCCCGACGAGGCCGCCGCGCTGAAGCGCGCCGAGGCACAGGAGGCCGCGCTGAACCTCAGCCCGATGATGCGTTCGCTCGTCGAACAGCGGCTCGCCGCACTTGGGCTGAAGCCGGGGCCGACGGACGGCACGTTCGACGCCGACACCCGCCGGGCGCTGCGCCGATACCAGCAGGCGCGGGGACTTCCGGTCACAGGCTACGTCAACCAGCAGACCGTAGCGCGGCTCCTGGTGGATTCGCTCTGACTGGCTGTCCGCGCGCCCAAAGCGAAGGGCCGCCGGTTTCCCGGCGGCCCTGCCACGGCGCCTTCCGGCGCGGTTCAGCCCTGACGGGCCTTGTA
Organism: Albidovulum sp.; assembly: GCF_008933605.1. GTDB lineage: Bacteria > Pseudomonadota > Alphaproteobacteria > Rhodobacterales > Rhodobacteraceae > Albidovulum. The sequence continues at coordinate 8,548 of NZ_WBUS01000074.1, read as the reverse complement.
GCGTTTCTGCGTCTTGTTGATCACATAGACGCGGCCCTTGCGGCGCACGATCTGACAGTCGCGATGGCGCAACTTCAGCGAGCGGAGCGAGTTCCTGACCTTCATCGGTCTTCTCCTAGTCGCGGCGCGCGTCGCGCCATTAAGAACGAATACCCCCGATTCGGGGGCGAATGGTGGGCGGTACTGGGATCGAACCAGTGGCCACTACGATGTCAACGTAGTGCTCTACCGCTGAGCTAACCGCCCGTTCCGTCAACGATTCCGCCGCCCCAAAACAATTGGGACGCAGCCGGCGCCGCGTCGGTCCCGGGGTCTATAAAAGGAGTCGCAAAGGCTTGCAAGGGGTTTCGACCCCGCCGATATTGCCGGAATAGCCCCGCGCTTGCCGAGGAGGTCGGATGCGCCCCGCGCCCTATCAGCTGACGATGCCGGAACGGCGCCTGACCGGCGTCGTATTCGCCTCGCCGCACTCGGGCCGGGATTATCCCGCGGGGTTCCTCCGCGCCTCGGTACTCGATGAACGCACGATCCGTTCGTCCGAGGACGCGTTCGTCGACACGCTCCTCGACGGGGTTCCCGTGCTTGGCGCGCCGCTCCTGGCAGCGACGGCGCCGCGGGCCTGGCTCGACCTAAACCGCGCGGCGGACGAACTCGACCCGGCGCTGGTCGAGGGCGTCAGGCTTGCCGCGCACAATCCGCGCGTCGCCTCCGGTCTCGGGGTCATCCCGCGCGTGGTCGCCGGCGGACGCTCGATCTATCGCGGCAAGATATCGCGCGATGAGGCCGAGTCGCGCATTGACGGCTTCTGGCGCCCCTACCATGACTGTCTGCGCGGGCTCATGGAAACCGCGCGGGCGGCATATGGCGAGGCGATGCTGATCGACGTCCATTCCATGCCGCACGAGGCGATGGACAGTATCGGAAGCTCGGGGCTGCGCCGGCCGGACGTGGTGCTCGGTGACCGGTTCGGCACCTCCGCCTCCGGCCAGGTCATGGAACGGGTGGAGGCCGCCTTCGCCCGCGCCGGCCTCCGGACGATGCGCAACACGCCCTTCGCCGGCGCCTATATCGCCCAGACCTATGGCCAGCCGGCGCGCGGATTCCACGCGATCCAGGTGGAGATCGACCGCTCGCTCTACATGAACGAGCGCGAGATCCGGCCGAATGGCAATTTCATGAGCTTCCGCCGCACGCTCCAGACCGTCCTGGCCGAGATCTCCACGATCGGGCGGGGAGAGATGCCGCTGGCGGCGGAATAGTCACCGCAAGCTGCGCCCCTTGACAATGGCATCGGGCCCGAAGCGGGCCCGGATCGCATCCGTCGCCCGCTCCGCCCCGGCCCGCCGCGCGGCGCCGGGGTCGAGGAGGTCGGGGGTGAGGTCGGCGGACGCATCGGACACGATGTCGGACAGGCCGACGCCGATGAGCCGGAAGGGTCCCGGATCGGCGACGTGGGCCAGCAGCTCCGACGTCGCTTGATAGAGACGGTCGGCCATCTGCGTCGGCTCGCGCAGGGAGTGCCGCCGGGTGATCGTCGCGAAGTCCGCGCACTTCAGCTTCAGCGTCACGGTGCGGCCGGCGAGACCCTTCGCCTTCGCGCGATCCGTCACCCTCTCGGCCAGCCGCCAGACATGGCCGTCCAGAAGCGCGCGGTCGGCCGTATCCTCGTCGAACGTCGTCTCGGCCGAGATCGACTTCATCGGTTCGTTGGGGTTCACCCGGCGCTGGTCCTCGCCCCGGGCGAGGTGCCAGAGCCGGTCGCCGATCTGGCCGAAGCGGTGGATGAGGTCCTTGCGCTCCCACCGGGCGAGATCGTCGAAGCTGCGGATGCCGGCGGCCTCCAGCGCCGCCTGCCCGGCCGCCCCGACGCCCCAGATCATCCTGACCGGCTTGCCCGTCAGGAAAGCCGCCGTATCGCCCCGCCCGATTACAGAGAAGCCGCGCGGCTTGTCGAGGTCGGAGGCGATCTTGGCGAGGAACTTGTTGTGCGACAGGCCGACCGAGCCCGTGAGCCCCAGCTCAGTCTCCATCCGATTGAGGAGCCGCGCGAGAAGTACCGCGGGCGGCGCCCGGTGCAGACGCTCGGTGCCGGAGAGGTCGAGGAACGCCTCGTCGAGCGACAGGGGTTCGATGACCGGGGTGAGTTCATCCATCATCGCCCGGATCTGCCGCGAGACAGCCGCGTAATGCGCCCCCCGCGGCTTCACCACCACTGCCTCGGGGCAGAGCTTCAGCGCCTGGAACATCGGCATGGCCGAGCGCACTCCCTTGATCCGGGCGAGGTAGCAACAGGTCGAGACGACGCCCCGCCGCGCCCCGCCGACGATCACCGGAACCGCCCTGAGCGCGGGGTCGTCGCGCTTTTCCACGCTCGCGTAGAAGGCGTCGCAGTCCATGTGTGCGATGGCGAGCGTAAAAAGCTCCGGATGGCTGACGACGCGCGGTGACCTGCAGGCCGGGCAACGGTTGCCGGTGTCGAATGTGGTCAGGCAATCGCGGCAGAGGGCGGGCATGGTGCGAGGATAGCCGGTTGCAGCTTCGCGCGAAACGGGGCGCTCGCGTGCCGTCAGGATGCCGATCGCCGGCGCAACCAGAGGAGCGCCAGGGCGATGCCGAGGATCGCCAGCACCAGCCATTTCACGAGCGTCAATCCGCTCGCGGCGCGCGCCGCGATATCCGGGAAGTCGCCGCCCGGTCGCTCCAGCATCAGGCGGACGACGGCGTTTTCGAGATAGTCGATGCCGGCATAGATGACCGCCATCTTGCCCAGCCGCCGGGCGCCCCGCTCCGGTGCCCAGCGTGCCGCGGCTTCCCGGATCAGCAGGCAGAGGGCGGCCGGAAACACGAGGTCGAGCGGCTGCACGATCCAGAGGTAACGCCAGATCGCCGGGCCGATGGCTTGCAGATAGGCGCGCGCCTCGGCCGGGGAATAGGGCACGATCTGCGCGTCGAAGCTGCACAGGCGCCAGACTCCTCCGCAAGCCATGGGGCTGGCGAGCGCCATCGCGGCAAAGAGGACCGCCGTCGCGAGGGTCAGTGCACGGAACCCCGCGTCGGTCACCGCTTCGCCCGCGCGATCGGCGCGCCGAGGCCGGTCATCAGGCTCTCGAACGCCGGGAAGGACGTGGCGATAGGCGAACCATCGTCGACGCTCACCGGGCGTTTCGCCGCGAGCCCGAGGATGAGGAAGGACATGGCGATGCGGTGGTCGAGGTGGGTCCTAACCGTCGCCCCCCCGGGGACGCCGCCCGGCCCCATGCCATGGACTATCAGCACGTCCTCCTGCTCCTCGACACGTACGCCGCAGGCCTCGAGCCCGCGCGCCATCGCGTCGATCCGGTCACTTTCCTTGACACGCAGTTCCTTGACCCCGCGCATCACCGTCCGCCCTTCGGCAAAGGAGGCGACGGCGGCAAGGATCGGGTACTCGTCGATCATCGAAGCGGCCCGCGCCTCGGGCACCTTGATACCCTTGAGTGCCGAGGCGCGCACCCTGAGGTCCGCCACCGGCTCGCCGCCTTCCTCGCGCAGGTTCAGGAACTCGATGTCGGCCCCCATTTCCACGAGCGTGGTGTAGAGCCCGTTCCGCGTCGGGTTCTGGCTGACGCCGGGGACGAGGATGTCTGAGTCCTCGACGATCAGCGCCGCGCAGACCGGAAAGGCGGCCGACGACGGGTCGCGCGGAACGGCGACCGTCTGGGGGCGAAGCTCCGGCTGGCCGGTCAGCGTGATCACCCGGCCCTCGGCGGTCTTCTCCACCATCAGATCGGCGCCGAAGCCCCGCAGCATCCGTTCCGAATGGTCGCGCGTCGGCTCCTTCTCGATCACCACCGTCTGGCCGGGCGCGTTCAGTCCCGCGAGCAGGACGGCCGACTTTACCTGCGCCGAGGGCACCGGAACCACGTAGCGCACAGGCACGGGGTCGGCCGCGCCCACCACCGTCATCGGCAGGCGCCCCCCCTGCCGCCCGAAGGCGTGCGCGCCGAAGAGCGTGAGGGGGTCGGTCACGCGCCCCATCGGCCGCTTGCGAAGCGAGGCGTCGCCGGTGAAGGTCGCGGTGATCGGGCTCGTCGCCATCGTCCCCATGATGAGCCGGACCCCGGTGCCGGAATTGCCGCAGTCGATGACATCCTCGGGCTCGGCGAAACCGCCGACACCGACGCCATGTACCGACCAGCGGCCGGCCCCGTGACGAGTCACCTCCGCGCCGAAGGCCCGCATCGCCTTGGCCGTATCAAGCACGTCCTGCCCTTCCAGGAGCCCGGTGACCTTCGTTTCGCCGACCGCCATCGCGCCAAGGATCAGGGCCCGGTGCGAGATCGACTTGTCGCCCGGCACCTCGGCCGTTCCCCTGAGCGGCCCCGACCGTGTGGCGGTCATCGGAATGGGCTCACCATGGCCGGACATGCGTTTCTCCCTTGCGCGAAATCGTCCCGCTGATAGCGCAAGCCCCCTGGCCGGTCCATGCCCCGCCGTTCATTGTGGAAAATATACTCCCGCCGGAGGCTTCCGCCGTCAAAGCCTGCGGAAGGTCAGGTAATGCGGCTCGCGGCCTTCGCGCAGCGCCTTCTGCTCATAGCGGGTGGAGAGCCAGTCCTTCCACGGTGCGCTGCTCTCGGACACCAGCGCAAAGCCCGCCCCTGGCACCTCCTCCAGTGCCTGCCGGACATAGTCGGCAATGTCGGTGGCCATCCGGAACTCCGCGCCCCGCCGCATCACTCGGGCGAGCGGCAGCAGGTGATCGGGCGTGACGAAGCGGCGCCGGTGGTGGCGTCGCTTCGGCCAGGGGTCCGGGTAGTTGAGGAATGCCTTCGCGACCGACGCCGCCGGCAGCACCTCCATCAGGTCGCGCGCATCGCCCGGATGGACGGCGAGATTGCCGGCGCCTGCGGCGCGGATCTTGCCGAGAAGCATCGCCACGCCGTTGATGTAGGGCTCCGCCCCGATGATGCCGACCTCCGGGTACCGCGCCGCCATGTGGACGAGGTGTTCGCCCCCGCCGAAGCCGATTTCCAGCCAGACCGGGCGGGCATCGCCGAAGATCGTCCCGGGGTCGATCGGCTGCCGGCCGGGGTTCTCGTCGCGGCTGACGCCGCGGGGCCGTAGCGCGCCGAGATCCTCGGCAAGGTAGGCCTTCTGGCTGGCGCGCATCGTCTTGCCGCGGATGCGGCCGTAGAAGTTGCGCCACTCGGTCTTGTCGGTCTTGTCGTTCATCTTGGTCCGGGCCGGTCGCTTGCCGGCTGCGTCGTCTATCCAGGCACGTTCGCCGCGGTCAAGCCCGCCGGATCGTCGCTCCGCGGTCATGGCCTGAGCACACCCGCCTCTTCCAGCTGCGCCCGGCCGGGATACCACATCGAATCGCGGGGCGCGTGCATTTCGATGGCAAAGCCGGGGTCCACCCCGCGCGAGACGACGTAGGAAAGCGCCTCGTAGATCTCGGCCTGGGTGTCCTCGTAGATCCACGATCCGAAGTCGAACGGGCTCGCCCAGTGTTCCTCTGCCTTGTTCCGCTCGTAGTAGTTCTGCACGTCCTCGGGCGCCCACCAGCGGGAATGGAGCCCGATCCTGGACCCGCGCGTCATCGTCCGCGCCTTGCCGCCGAGAAAGACCGTGACGCAGGAGGAGGAACATTCGCCGTCCACCTCGGTGTCGAGGTCGAAGTCGGTGACGATCCGGGCCATGTCCTCCGCCGCCCAGATGCTGCCGCCGGCGCTGTTGAGCCGCAACCTCGTTGTCCCGGGGCTCGCGCGCAGGGCCGATCTCAGGCCCTCGATGTCGTCCGGCTCGATCTCACCCTTCTCGCCCGCAGCCTCGGTGTCATAGACGAGGACCGTGCCCTCGGCGCGGAACTTGGACGCGACGGGCGTCGCTGTTTCGCCGGCAGAGGGTGCCGCCGCCACAAGCGCCAGCAGCATCGCAAGGATGAGGGTCCGCATCGCACCTCCGCAAGGGTCATCCGCGACGGGGGAAGGACCCGCGCCGGTTGCGGCGGTCCGTCAGACCGCCTTCTTCAGCGCTTCGACGAGATCTGTCTTTTCCCAGCTGAACCCGCCATCCGCATCGGGTTTGCGCCCGAAGTGGCCGTAGGCGGCAGTGCGCTGGTAGATCGGCTTGTTGAGGCCGAGATGGGTGCGAATCCCGCGTGGCGTCAGGTCCATGACCTTGCCGACGGCCTTCTCGATAGCCGCCTCGTCGACGATGCCCGTGCCATGCGTATCGACATAGATCGACAGCGGCTTCGCCACGCCGATGGCGTAGGAAAGCTGCAGCGTGCAGCGCCGGGCAAGCCCCGCCGCCACCACGTTCTTGGCGAGATAGCGCGCGGCATAGGCGGCCGAGCGGTCCACCTTGGTCGGGTCCTTGCCCGAGAAGGCGCCGCCGCCATGCGGGGCCGCGCCGCCGTAGGTGTCGACGATGATCTTGCGCCCGGTCAGCCCGGCGTCGCCGTCGGGGCCGCCGATCACGAACTTGCCCGTCGGGTTCACGTGCCATTCGGTATTGCCGGTCAGCCAGCCCTGCGGCAGGACCTCGCGGATATACGGCTCCACGATGGCGCGGACGTCGGCGGAGGACAGCGTGGGGTCAAGGTGCTGGGTCGAGAGCACCAGCGAGGTTACCCCGACCGGCTTGCCGCCCTCGTAGCGGATCGAAAGCTGCGATTTGGCATCGGGGCCAAGCTTCGGCTCGATGTGGTTCTTCCGTACCTCGGAGAGCCGACGCAGGATCGCGTGCGCGTACTGGATCGGCGCCGGCATCAGTTCGGGGGTCTCGTCCACCGCATAGCCGAACATGATCCCCTGGTCGCCCGCACCTTCGTCCTTCTCGCCCGAGGCGTCCACGCCCTGGGCGATGTCGGCCGACTGTGCGTGCAGGTAACTGTCGACCTTCAGGTTGGCCCAGTGGAATCCCTCCTGCTCGTAGCCGATGTCCTTGACGCAGCTGCGCACAATTTCCTCGACGCGGGCAATGACGCTGCCCGGACCGCGCACCTCGCCGCCGACGACGACGCGGTCGGTCGTCGCGAAGGTCTCGCAGGCAACGCGGGAATGGGGGTCCTCGGTAAGGAAGGCATCGAGGACGGCATCGGAAATGCGGTCGCACACCTTGTCGGGGTGCCCTTCCGAAACGCTTTCGGAGGTGAAGACGTAATTCTGGCGGGACATGAAAATGCTCCATTGGGGTGATCCCCGCCACGCCAGGAAGCCGTTGTGGCGGTTCGACGGCCCTGCCTAGCCGCGCGCGGGGATGCGGTCAATGCGATTGTAGCCTGCGCCAGAGCACCAGAGCCAATATCGCCGCGAGGACGGCGATTGTCGCCGGGAGGTCGCCTGTTCTGGCATAAAACGTGGGAGGGAGAGCTGGCGGCACGTCGGCGTCGAACCAGCCCTGCGCGCCGAGTGGCAACGACCGCAGGATGCGGCCCTTCGCGTCGATCACCGCCGTCACGCCGGTATTCGCAGCCCTGAGCACCGGCAATCCCTGTTCGACGGCCCGCAGCCGCGCTTGCGCGAGGTGCTGGTAGGGTCCGGCGATCCTGCCGAACCAGCCGTCGTTGGTGATCTGCAACACCCAGTCGGCGCGTTCCGGCGCGGCATTCAGGTCCTGCGGGAAGACCGCCTCGTAGCAGATGAGGGGCAGCACCTTCCCCGCCGGCCCGAGGTCGAGCACCCGGGCTCCGGGACCGGCCGTGTAGCCGTAGCCCTCCTGCGCGGCGAAGGCGGCAAGCCCGAAGCGGGCGGCGATCTCGGCCATTGGGACGTACTCGCCGAAGGGGACGAGGTGCCACTTGTCGTAGGTCGCGGCGACCGCTCCCCGGGGGTCGATCACCGCGAGGCTGTTGAAATAGCGTGTCCCCTCGGCCCGCTGGATGCCAGTGGCGACGGGCACACCCTGCGCCGCGACGGCAAGCTCGCCGGACAGGAAGGCGCGCGAGCGTTCGAGGAGGAACGGCACGGCGGTTTCCGGCCAGACTATGAGGTCGAGAGGCTTCTCGGCCGGTTCTGCGCTGGCGATCAGCAGCCGGTCGAGGAACACCTGCCACATGTCGCCCCGCCACTTCAGCCGCTGGTCGGCGTCGGGCTGGACGAGACGCACGCGGATGGCCGGTTCGCGCGCCGGATCGGGCGTGGCGAGCCGCGCCGCCCCCGCGACCCAGAAAGCGCCGAGCATCAGGGCCGAGAGCGCGGCGAGCGCCGCGCGCCGCCAGAGGCTCCGGCCAAGGAAGGGTAGCGCCAATGCCAGCGCCGTCAGCGCCGTCAGTCCCACGGGTCCGACCCATGCCGCCGCCTGCATGACCGGCGTGCCGATCCAGATGTGACCGATGAGCGCCCACGGGAACCCGGTGAAGACGTAGCCGCGCAGGAGGTCGGAGGCGGCAAGTCCCGCCGCAAAGCCGAGCGCACGGGCGGCATCGGTGCGACCCATACCCGCGATGCCGCCCGCCAGAGCCCAGAACGCCCCCATCCCGGCGGCCATAAGGAAAAGCGCGAAGGGCGCCATCCAGCCGTGGCGTCCGATCTCGATCAGGAACGGCTCCACGATCCAGAAG
>NZ_WBUS01000259.1 GCF_008933605.1 Albidovulum sp. | reverse complement strand
GGCTCATGATGCCGGGGGCGGTGACACCCGCGCTGATCGAGGAGATCGATCGCGCCGGTCCCTTCGGCCAGGGCGCCCCCGCGCCCCGCTCCGCCTTCGCCGCCATGGGCCTGACCCATGCCCGGCGGTCCGCCTCGGCGGTGGGACCCAGCCAGCGGCGGCCGGTGGCGGAGGCCTCGACTCCCAGAAATGCGTTCATGGCCCCATTACAATAGCCGGGGTCGAAGAGGGCGGAATGCGCCGCTCCTTCGCCCGTTCCAGAATGTCCCCGCAGGGGGCCAGGAGCCGAGCCCCCGGGCCGCCCGCTCAGCGGATCGGGTTGCGGTAGATCATGCGGCGCACCGAGCCGGTCTTTGACCGCATCAGGATCGTCTCCGTCTCGATGAAGTTCGGCTCGCGCTTCACGCCGCGCACGATGGAACCGTTGGTCACGCCGGTCGCGGCGAAGATCACGTCGCGCGTCACCATCTCGTCGCGCGCATAGATCCGGTTCAGGTCCGTGATGCCGGCCTTGGCCGCGCGTCCCCGCTCGTCGTCGTTGCGGAAGAGAAGCCGCCCCCACATCTGCCCGCCCATGCATTTCAGCGCCGAGGCCGCGAGCACGCCCTCGGGCGCGCCTCCGGAGCCCATGTACATATCGATGCCGGTGATCTCGCTCTCCGCGCAATGGATCACGCCCGCGACGTCGCCGTCAGTGATGAGCCGGATCGCCGCCCCGGTGGCGCGGACCTCCTTGATCATCTCCTCGTGCCGGGGGCGTTCGAGGATGCAGACGGTGATGTCCGTGGGCTTGCAGCGCTTCGCCTTGGCCAGTTCCACCACCCGCTCGGTCGGGCTCATCTCCAGGCTCACGACGTTCTTCGGCAGGCCCGGGCCGATGGCGAGCTTGTCCATGTATACGTCGGGCGCGTGCAGGAGCGTGCCGCGTGGCGCCATGGCGATGACGGTCAGCGCGTTCGGCATGTCCTTCGCCGTCAGCGTCGTGCCCTCCAGGGGATCGAGCGCGATGTCCACCGCCGGACCGTTGCCGGTGCCGACCTCCTCGCCGATATAGAGCATCGGCGCCTCGTCGCGCTCGCCCTCGCCGATGACCACCGTGCCCTTGATGTCGAGCAGGTTCAGCTGGTCGCGCATGGCGTTCACCGCCGCCTGGTCGGCGGCCTTCTCGTCCCCGCGCCCGATCAGGCGGGCCGAGGCGTGGGCGGCGGCTTCGGAGACTCGGGCCAGGCCCAGCGAAAGCATTCGGTCGTGGAATTCCTGGGCGTCGGCCATGGTCGGGTCCTGTTGGTTCCGCATCACGCGCATCTAGCCGGACCGCGCGGAACGGGGCAAGCCCCGCGCGGCGGACTCAGACGGATTCGATGCGGATCGCCACCGGCTCGCCGATCACCACGCCGGTCGCGGGCAGGCGGCGGGCGGCGTGGTCGATCGCCTCGCGCGCCGTCTTGTGGGTGACGATCAACACCGGAGCGGAGGCGTCGGCATGGCCGTACTGCCGCATCCGGTCGATGGAGATGCCCTCCTCGCCGAGGATGGTGGCCACCTTGGCGAGCGCGCCCGGCTTGTCGGTCAGTTCCATGCGGAGATAGTAGGGCGCCGGCGCCATCGCCTTCGCCGCCACCGGGTCCGCGAGCGTCGCCGCCGGCTGGCCGAAGGTGGAGATGCGGCAGCCCCGCGCGATCTCGATCACGTCGGACATGATCGCCGATGCGGTCGGGCCGGCGCCGGCCCCGGCGCCGCGCAGCACGATCTGGCCGACGCTGTCGCCTTCGAGGACGACCATGTTGGTGCCGCCCTGAAGCTGGCCGAGCGGGCTTTCCGCCGGCACGAGGCAGGGCGACATCCGCTGTTCGAGGCCGCGCCCGGTCATCTGCGCCACGCCGAGGAGCTTGATCCGGAACCCCATGTCTCCCGCACGGCGGATGTCGTCGATCGAGATGCGACCGATCCCTTCCAGTTCGACCGCGTCGAAGGCGACCCTTGTGCCGAAGGCGATGGCCGCCAGCAGGCTCAGCTTGTGGCCGGCGTCGATGCCGCCCACGTCGAGATTGGGGTCGGCTTCCAGATAGCCGAGCTGGCGGGCCTCCTCGAAGACCTCGGCATAGGTCAGGCCCGCGCCTTCCATCCGCGTCAGGATGTAGTTGCAGGTGCCGTTCATCACGCCCATCACACGGGTGATCGCGTTGCCCGCGAGCCCCTCTGTCAGCGCCTTGACGACCGGGATGCCCCCTGCCACCGCTGCCTCGAAGCGGATCACGTGGCCCTTGGCCTCGGCCTCCGCCGCGAGCGCGTGGCCGTGGTGGGCGAGCATCGCCTTGTTTGCCGTCACCACGTCCTTGCCCGCCGCGATCGCGGCGCGCGTCGCCTCGAGCGCGGCGCCATCGGCCCCGCCCATGACTTCGACGAAGACGTCGATGTCCTTGCGCGTGGCGAGGCGGACCGGATCCTCCTCCCAGGCATAGGCCGAGAGATCCGCGTCGCGGTTCTTCCTCCGGTCGCGGGCGGCGACCGCGCTGATGACGATCGGCCGCCCGGTGCGCCGGGCAAGAAGCTCGGCGTGCTTCTGGATGATCTTCACCGTTCCGATGCCCACCGTGCCGAGGCCGGCAATGCCGAGACGCAGGGGCTGGGACATGGGAGACTCCGTCGCTGAGGGACGCCCGGGCGGGCGTCCCGGGTGTTAGCCCGAAGCCCGCCCGGTTGCAACG
>NZ_WBUS01000258.1 GCF_008933605.1 Albidovulum sp. | reverse complement strand
GTTCCAGGTCCGTGTTGCCGTGCTGAACGGCTACACCGCGCTCGGCATCCCAGTCACGAGGGTCGCAGGATAAGTCTGTCCGGGAGAAGGGGCAGTCCGACTGTCAGCCGATTTGTGCAACAAAGCCCATTGGAGATGTCACGCGCCAACTGTTCTGGAACAACCTGCCCATAAAGGAACAGGTCTTCAATCTCTCTCGCCGTCGGCACCTGCGACGCAGGGGCGACTGATCTGATGGCCGCGAAACTTGCAAGGCGCGGCTCATGGGGCGCTTCCTTCTTCAGGAGATCGGTGATTGTGTCAGCAAGCCCTGCTCGACCAACATACAGCGGTGTGCCAAGTCGCTTCTGCTCGGCGGCGACGTCAGGGTCGGCTGCTGCAGTCGGCCGATTGATGAAGAATGCCTTTTCCCTGAGGCCCGTAAGGTCATAGATCGCTTGGTTGAGATGGAAATCACCGGCGTTGAAACCGACAAACACTACGATTTGCGCCATATCCACATCGAGTCGGAACCGATCAAGCCATTGTTTGACCAGGCTGAGTCTCTGGTAACTTTCAGCGCCGAGGACGCAACTTTCGCGGATATTGTGGATATTCCATTTACCCACATAACCATGCAGGTGGATGATCGGGAGCGCGTTGATCTGCACCGAGGGATCGTCAGTGTTGCTAAGTCCCTCTGCCGATCTCCTGGCGGCCTGCGCCGCTTGCTCGATGGCGTTGTCATAGTTCGTCGTGTAGACTGCCTGCCACGGGTAGCGCAGAAGGTCGGTCATGTCCGTGGTAACATCAGCCACGGTAAACCGTTCCTTCAGGAGCTTTTCCATCCCGTTGTCGCCAAGCTTATCCCACAAGGCATCGGCGGCATTTTGCAGCTTTGCGAATGGTGGATATTGCTCCAGTACCTCGTTGCACATGGCAAGCAACTGCGCGCCTGTTCCCAGCGTTTCTCTTGGTTTGAAATTCAGACAGTCTGCCGAGAATCCCGCTCCACAGAACAAGATCGCGCCACCCGCTCGGGCACGATTGAGTCTCTCGACCAGACTATCCATTTCGTCCCTCCGTCGTGTTTCCGCCCACTTCTCGCTCTCGGTACAAGGGTGGGCGAAGGATTGATCCCATAGTGGTGGCAGGCTGGCAAAGATGCCGGTACCGTGCCATAGGGTTCCCGCCCGGACAAGGAGTGCTTCCATGACGTTCGACTACGATCTTTTCGTCATCGGCGGCGGATCGGGTGGCGTCCGCGCGGCGCGGATCGCGGCGGGCGAGCATGGCGCGAAGGTCGCGCTGGCCGAGGAAGACCGGATGGGCGGGACCTGTGTCATCCGCGGCTGCGTGCCGAAGAAGCTGATGGTCTTCGCCTCGTCCTTCGCCGAGACCTTCGGCGAGGCGCGCGCCTATGGCTGGGACGTGACCCCGGCCGGTTTCGACTGGCGAGCGTTCCGCGGCCGGCTCGACGCGGAGCTCGACCGGCTCGAGCGCGCCTATCGCGCGGGCCTCGACACCGCCGGCGTGACGGTATTCGATACCCGCGCGACGGTCGCGGATGCCCATACGGTGCGGCTGGCGGATGGAGCGACGGTGACGGCGCGGCACATCCTCATCGCCACCGGCGGGCGGCCCTTCCTGCCCGACATCGCTTCGGCTGCGGGGGCGCTGACCTCCAACGACATCTTCCGGCTCGACCGGCTCCCGGAAAGCGTCCTGATCGTTGGCGGCGGCTTCATCGCCTGCGAATTCGCCTGCATCCTCAACGGGATGGGCGTGAAGGTCACGCAGTTCTACCGGGGCGAGCAGATCCTGCGCGGCTTCGACGGCGAGGCGCGCGGCCATATCGCCGAGCACATGCGCGAGGCCGGGATCGACCTGCATGTCGGCTGCGACGTGATCGAGATGGAGCGGGTCGCGGGCGGCACCCGCGTCACCGCGACGAACGGGCACGAGACCGTCCACGAGGCGGTCGTCTATGCCACCGGGCGGGTGCCGAACACCGATGGCCTCGGGCTCGAGGCGACGGGCGTCAGGCTCGGCCGCAAGGGCGAGGTGGTGGTGGACGAATGGTCGCAGACCGCGGTGCCCTCGATCTATGCGGTGGGCGACGTGACCGACCGGGTCAACCTGACGCCGGTTGCCATCCGCGAGGGCCATGCCTTTGCCGACACGGTCTTCGGCGCCCGGCCGACAAGGGCCGACCACACGCTGGTGCCCTCGGCCGTCTTTACCCAGCCGGAGTTCGGCACGGTCGGCCTGACCGAGGAGGAGGCGCGCGACCTCGGCCCGATCGAGGTCTACGCGACCGCGTTCCGGCCGATGCGCTCGGCCTTCGCCGGGCGGCCGGAGCGGGCGATGATGAAGCTCGTGGTCTCGGCCGGAACGCGCAAGGTTCTGGGCTGCCACATCGTCGCGCCGCAGGCGGGCGAGATGATCCAGCTCGCCGCGATCGCGATCCGGATGGGTGCCACGAAGGAGGACTTCGACAGCACCGTCGCCGTGCATCCGGTCATGGCCGAAGAGCTGGTGACCTTGCGCAAGCCGGTCAGGACGGGTTGAGTTTTCCGCAAAGAACGCCCAGTTGGGTGATGAACACGCGTGTTTGAACAAGAAGTGAGGAATTGGATGGCTGGCAGCGGAGGCCCTTGGGGCGGGGGCGGATCGGACGGCGACGACGACAAGGACCGGCCGGGCGTGCGGGGCGGGCGGCGCCCGGGCGAC
>NZ_WBUS01000073.1 GCF_008933605.1 Albidovulum sp. | reverse complement strand
GCCTCGTGATCCGCGCCGAGGACGAGCCTGGCGACCGCGCGCTCGTCGCCTGGGTCCGCTGGCAGCGCCCGGCCGGAGGCCTCCCGCCCGACCGGATCGCCGCCGCCTTCGGCATCAGCCGCAGCGAAGCCCGACTGGCGGCGCGGATCGCCGACGGACGGAGCCTTGCGGAAGCCGCCGCGGATCTTGGCTGGACGATCGGGACGGTGCGCAGCACGTCGAAGCAACTCTTCGCGCGGATGGGCGTCGAGGGGCAGACGGGCGTAGTACGCGAGATGCTCTCGAGCCCGATCTGGCTTGCGGTGGAACGCTGAGCCGGCAGCCAGGCGGGACCACGGCTACCCCCGGTCGTCCCGAACGTATTACCGCCTCTCGATCCGCCGCCGCACCGTTTCCGGCCGACCCGGCAACGCAAGCCGCGCGTCATTGCGCGCGCGACGGGAGACGATCTTGCCCTTCGACACCACGACCAGCCGTTCGGCGCGAAGCCGGACCGCCTCGGTCGGGTTCCCGGCGTCCAGCACGACGAGCGAGGCGATGCAACCCTTTCGCAGGCCGTAGCCGTCGAGCCCCATAATCGCCGCGTTGTCCTCCGTCACCATGCGGAAGCAGCGCGCCATCTCCTCGGGGTGGGTCATCTGAGCGACGTGCAGCCCCATGAAGGCCACGTCGAGCATGTCGGCGGTGCCGAGCGAATACCACGGGTCCAGGACGCAGTCCTGCCCCCAGCCCACCGTGATGCCCTGCGCCTGCAGCTCCTTCACCCGCGTCAAGCCGCGCCGCTTGGGATAGGTGTCGTGCCGGCCCTGGATAGTGATGTTGATGAGCGGGTTGGGGATCGCGCACATGCCCGATTCCGCGATCAGGGGGAGGAGCTTGGACACATAGTAGTTGTCCATCGAGTGCATCGAGGTCAGGTGGCTGCCCGCTGCACGCGCGCCGAGCCCGTGGCGTGTGACCTCGCGCGCCAGCGTCTCCACATGCCGGCTCAGGGGGTCGTCGGTCTCGTCGCAGTGGACGTCGATCCGAAGGCCCCGGTCGGCGGCGATGCGGCAGAGGTCGCGCATCGATTCCGCGCCATCCTCCATCGTGCGCTCGAAATGCGGGATGCCCCCCACCACGTCGAGCCCCATTTCGAGCGCGCGGATCAGGTTCTCGCGCCCCGTCGCCGTGCGGTAAAGCCCGTCCTGCGGGAAGGCCACGAGTTGCAGGTCGATGTAGGGCGCGACCTGGCGCCTGACCTCCAGCATCGCCTCGACCGTGCGCAGATGGTCGGGGGTGGTGTCGACATGGCTGCGGATCGCCAGGAGTCCCATCGACGCCGCCCAGTCGCAATAGGTGAGTGCGCGGGCCACCATCTCGTCGACCGTCGCGATCTCGCGCAGCTCGCCCCAGAGCGCGATGCCTTCGATGAGCGTGCCGGACGCATTCACCCGGGGAATGCCGTAGGAAAGGGTCGCGTCCATGTGGAAATGCGGGTCCACGAACGGGGGGCAGACGAGGTCGCCGGTGGCGTCTATGACCTGGCGCGCCGCGCCCTCCACCCGGCCGGTGGCGACGATGCGGTCGCCGGTGACGGCGATGTCGGAGACCGTGCCATCGGGAAGCGTGCCGCCCTTGACGAGAAGGTCGAACATTCAGCGTTCCCCCTTGTTGAACGGAACCATCAGCGCGGCGGGAACCTCGGCCCGGCGCGACATGAGGACGAGCGCGAGGATGGAGAGGATGTAGGGAACCATGAGGAACACCTGATAGGGCACGACCGCGCCCATCGGCGTCTGCTGGAGCCGCACTTGGAGCGCGTCGAAGGCCGCGAAGAGAAGCGCGCCGAGCGCCGCCTTGCCGGGCCGCCAGGCGCCGAAGACGACGAGCGCGATGCAGATCCAGCCGCGGCCGTTCACCATCTCAAAGAAGAACGACGAGAACGCCGACATCGTCAGGAACGCGCCGCCGATGGCCATCAGGCCCGAGCCAACAATCACGGCACCCATGCGGATCGCGGTGACGGAGAGGCCCTGCGCCTCGACCGAGGCCGGATTTTCCCCGGCGGCTCGCAATGCCAGGCCGAGAGGGGTGCGGTAAAGGACGACGGAGACCACGACGACGAGGGCGAAGGCGAGGTAGGTGAGCGGCGTCTGCGCGAAGAATGCGGGGCCGACCAGCGGAAGTTCCGAAAGGCCGGGAACCGGAAGCGGCTGGAACGGCACGATCTTCGGTGGCGACGTGACCTCGGGCAGCGACAGGCGGTAGGCGAAGGCGGCGGTGGCGGTGGCGAGGAGGGTGACTCCCAGGCCCACGACATGCTGCGAGAGGCCGAAGGGCACCGTGAGCGTGGCGTGGAGCAGGCCGAAGAGCATCCCCGCCAGCATCGCCACAAGGACGCCCGTCCAGAGGCCGAAGCCGAGATACACCGTCATCCAGCCGGTGAAGGCGCCGATGACCATGATCCCCTCGATCCCGAGGTTGAGCACGCCCGCGCGTTCGCAGATGAGTTCCCCGAGCGTGGCGAAGATCAGCGGCGAGGCGATCCGGACGGCGGCGGCCCAGAAGCTTGCGGTCAGGAGGATGTCGAGAATCTCCATCAGCGCCACCTGATCCGCGCGTGGGTGAGACGGAGGGCGAGCACCATGGTCAGGAGCGCCGTCGCCATCAGGATGTCGGCGATGTACGTGGGCACCCCGGCGGCGCGGCTCATGCTGTCGGCGCCGACGAAGACACCCGCGACGAAGATGGCCGCGACGACAACGCCGAGGGGGTTCAGGAGCGCGAGCATGGCAACGATGATCCCGGTGTAGCCGAAGCCCGGTGAGAGGTCTAAGGTCAGGTTGCCCTTCAGCCCCGCGACCTCCGAGAAGCCCGCGAGCGCCGCAAGCCCGCCGGAGAGGAGCGCGGTCTTGACCATCACGCGGCCCACCGGGATGCCCGCGAAGCGCGCGGCCTCGGCGTTCAGCCCAACCGCGCGGATTTCGTAGCCGAGCGTCGTGCGGGTCTGGATCACCCAGACGGCGAGGGCCGAAAGGATCGCCAGCGCGAAGCCCCAGTGGAGCCTGAGCCCCTCGACGATCCGGGGCAGGCGCGCGGCTTTCTCAAGCGCGGGGGACTTCGGCCAGCCCATTCCCATCGGATCCTTCATCGGCCCTTCGAGGAGCAGCGAGACGAAGAGCAGCATGATGAAGTTGAACAGCAGGGTGGTCACGACCTCGTCGACGCCGAGGCGCGTCTTGAGGAGGACGGGGCCGAGGAGGACCAGCGCACCCGCGATCATCGCAGCAAGCGCGATCACTGGGATGAGGAGCGCCGACGGCAGGGGCAGCGCCCCGGTGCCGAGGAGCACCGTGACGACTGCACCCGCGTAGAGTTGCGCCTCGGCCCCGATGTTCCAGAGCTTGGCGCGGAAGGCGACGGCAACGGCGAGGCCGGTGAAGATCAGCGGCGTGGCGCGATTGAGCGTTTCGAGCAGCGCGTATTTCGATCCGGCCGCGCCCTTCACGATCAGGCCGAGCGTGGCGAAGGGGTTCGCGCCCGCGAGGAGCGCGAGGAGCGAGGCCATGAGCACCGTCAGCGCAAGGGCGGCGGCGGGCAGGCCCAACCGCCGCGCGGGCGAGGGGTTGGCGATCGGCTCAAGCCGCATCGGCGCCTCCCCGCGTGTGTTCGCGCTCGAAGCCGTGCCCGGCCATCCAGCCGCCAAGTCCGGCGGGCGTCATCGTGCCACGCGGAAATGCGGGCGAGAGGCGACCCTCGTAGATGACGTGGATCACGTCCGACAGCGCCATCACCTCGTCGAGGTCTTCCGAGATGAGCAATACCGCCGCGCCGGCGTCCCGCGCGGCGATCAGGCGGTTCTGGACGAAGGTCACGGCCCCGATGTCGAGCCCCCGCACCGGCTGGTTGGCGAGGATGATCCGCGGCCCGGCTTCCAGCGCGCGGCCGAGGATCAGCTTCTGCATGTTTCCCCCCGAGAGGAGGCGGATGCGGGCGGCCGGGCCGGGGCAGCGTACATCGTAGGTTTCGATGATCCTCCGTGCGAAGTCATCGGCAGCCCGCCAGTTCATCCAGCCCCGTCGGCTGTAGGGCGGTCCGGCATAGCTTTCGAGCACGGCGTTCTCGGTCAGCGTGAAGTCGGCAACGGATCCCGTCCTGTGCCGGTCCTCCGGGATACGGGCGATCCCGCCGGTGAGGGCGGCGCGGGGCGACCAGTCGGCGGGCCGCGCGCCATGCAGTTCCATGCTTCCTTTGGCCGGCGTTTCGAGTCCGCCAATCAGCGCGGCGAGTGCGGCCTGGCCGTTGCCGGACACGCCCGCGAGCCCGGTGATCTGGCCGGCGCGCAGCGCGAGCGTCACGCCCTTCAGTCCCGGCGCGTTACCCCGGCGGGGCGTGTCGACGCCCGTGAGCGTCAGGAACGCGGGGCCCGGCGCCCGTTCCGAAAGCCGGGGCGCGGCGATCTCGGCGCCCACCATCATCTCCGCCAGCCGGTGCCGGTCGGTGTCGGCCGTCGCCACCTCGCCCACCAGACGGCCGTGGCGGAGGACGAGCACGCGCGAGGAGATCTCGATCACCTCGCCGAGCTTGTGCGAGATGAAGATGACCGAGAGGCCCTGCGCGACCGCCTTCCTGAGCGTTTCGAAGAGCGCCGATGTTTCCTGCGGGGTCAGCACCGCCGTGGGTTCGTCAAGGATGAGGATGCGGGCGTCGCGGTAGAGCGCCTTGAGGATTTCCACCCTCTGCCGCTCGCCGACGGAAAGCGCGCCGACCCGGGCGTCGGGGTGAACGGCCAGCCCGAAGTCGCGCGACAGCCGCGCGACCCGGGCCCGTGCCTCGCGGGCGTCGAGCCGCGGCGCCAGCAGCGGCCTCGTGCCGAGAAGGATGTTCTCCAGCACCGTCAGGTTGTCGGCTAGCGTGAAGTGCTGGTGCACCATGCCCACCCCCGCGGCGAGAGCAGCGCGGGGGTGGCCGGGGGGAAGCGGCTGGCCGAAGACCTCGACCGTGCCCGCGTCGGCCGTGTAATGGCCGAAGAGGATGTTCATCAGCGTGGTCTTGCCCGCGCCGTTCTCGCCGAGAAGGGCGATTACCTCGCCCTTTCTCAGCGTGACGCTGATCGCGTCGTTGGCGACAAGCGGGCCGAAGCGCTTGGTGATGCCGTCGAGGCGGAGGACGACCTCCGCCCCCGTTTCCGGTGCCATCAGGAGGACTTCGGCTCTTCGTCGTTGATCTCGACCGTGAAGGACCCGTCCTTGATCGCCGCCTCGCGCTCGGCCACGAGCTTCATCGCCGCCTCGGGCACCTTGCCCTCGAAGGTTCCGAGCGGCGCAAGCGAGCAGCCGCCTTCCTTCATGTAGGAATAGACACCGTAGTTGTCGGCCTTGAACTCGCCCGCCGCGACCTTGGCGAGCGCGGCGTTGAGCGTCGGCTCGAAGTGCCAGAGGGCGGAGGCCACGACGGTATCGGGATAGTCGGCCTGGGTGTCGATGACGTTGCCGATAGCCAGGACGCCGCGCTCCTTCGCCGCGTCGGAGACGCCGAAGCGTTCGGCATAGAGAAGGTCGGCGCCGCCGTCGATCATCGCGAAGGCGGTTTCCTTGGCCTTCGGCGGATCGAACCACGAGCCGATGAACGAAACCTGGAACGTGATGTCCGGGTTCATCTCGCGCGCGCCGGCCATGAAGGCGTTCATCAGCCGGTTGACCTCCGGGATCGGGAAGCCGCCGACCATGCCGATGTTGCCCTTGGTCATCGCCCCCGCGATGATCCCCGACAGGTAGCTCGCATCCTGGATGTAGTTGTCGAAGACGGCGAGGTTCGGATGCGCCTCGTCGGGCGGGAAGGAGGAGCCGAGGAGGAAGGCCACGTCGGGATATTCGTCCACGACCTCGCGCGCCTCCTGTTCCACCCCGAAGATCTCGCCGACGATCAGCTTGTAGCCCTGTTCGGCGTATTCGCGCATCACGCGCGGATAGTCCGTGTTCGCCGTGTTCTCGGTATAGACGTATTCGGCCGCCCCCGCGGCCACGGCCGCCTCGGCAGCCTTGTGGATGCGGCTCACCCACTGCTGTTCCACGGGCACGGTATAGATGCCGGCGACCTTGACCGGATCGGCGGCGAAGGCCCGCATGGGCAGACCCGCGAGGCCAGTCGCCGCCATGCCCGCGCCGGTAGCCATGAGGTGACGCCGGCTGATCCCGGCCCTGAGCAGTGTCGTCATTCCAGCCCCCTGTTGGATGGCGCTTTTGCGCCCGTAATTTTATCAAGTGGTAAAGAAGCGCAAGATTCGCGCAAGATGATTCTGGCGTCGAACCCACCGCAGGGAAAGGTGGCGCTCAGACGCCGACATAGGTGGCAAAATGGGCCGCGCCCGGATGCAGCCCCTTCACCGACACGGTCTCGGCGACCTGTCCGCCCGCCATGAAGGCGACGCGGTCGCCGACCGAAAGCGCCGCATCGACGCGCTGCTCCACGAGGATCGTCGCTACCCCCGTCGCCTTCAGCGCCACCACCGTGTCGCGGATGAGCGCGATCATCGATGGCTGCAAGCCCTCGGTCGGTTCGTCGAGCAGCAGCACCTTGGGTTCGAGGCAGAGCGCCCGCGCGATGGCGAGCATCTGCTGTTCGCCCCCGGAGAGCGTCCGCGACACCTGGTCCATGCGTTCCCTCAGCCGGGGGAAGAGATCGAGCACGGTGTCGCGCACGCGCGCGCCGCGGCCGCGGGTCATCAGCCCGATCTCGATGTTCTCCGCCACCGTCAGGTCGCCGAAGAGCCGCCGCCCCTGCGGCACGTAGCCGATGCCCTGGCGCGGCACCGCGTGCGCGGGCAGCCCGTCGATCCGCGTCCCGTCGAGCGTGATCCGCCCCTGTGTGGTGCGGACCTGCCCCATGATCGCGCGCAGCATGGTCGACTTGCCGGCCCCGTTCCGCCCCATGACGCAGAGCACCTCTCCCGGCGCGACGGAGAGCGTGAGGCCGCGCAACACCTGCACCGCACCGTAGCTCGCGTCGATGGCGTCGAGGATCAGCATCTACCCTCCCAGATAGGCGGCCTGTACCGCCCGGTCGGCACGGATCGCCTCGGGCGTGCCGGTGGCAAGGACCGTGCCGAAGTTCAGGACCGTGATCCGGTCGGCAAGCCCCATGACCACGTCCATGTTGTGCTCGATCAAGAGCACGGTGGTCTTCGGCACCACCGAGCGCACGATTTCCTTGAAGGTTGCGATCTCGCCGTCCGATAGGCCCTGCGTCGGCTCGTCGAGGATGAGTAGGACGGGTTGCAGCGCCAGCCCCATGGCGATCTCCAGCACGCGCTGGTGTCCGTAGCTGAGTGTGCCGGCGATCTGGTCGGCGCGCTCCGCCAGCCCGACGCGCCCAAGCGCCGCCATCGTTTCCGCCGCGATCGGATGGCCGCCCCGGCTTTGCACCGCTAACGCCACGTTGTCGAAGACCGAAAGCGCCGCGAAGACCTGGGTGATCTGGAAGGTGTAGGCGATGCCGGCATGGACGCGGGCGTGGGCGGGCACGCGGGTGATGTCGCGGCCCTTCAGGCGGATGGTTCCGGACTGCACCGGGACGCGGCCGGACAGGAGGCTGACGAAGGTCGTCTTGCCGGCACCGTTCGGGCCGATCAGGGCGTGGATCTCGCCTTCCTCCAGCGTGAAGTCCACGCCATCGACAGCCTTCAGGCCACCGAAGTGGCGGGTGAGGCCCCGCGCCTCCAAAAGCGTCACGGCAGCCATCGCAGCCCCCGCGCGCGAAGCGTGCCGAGGATGCCCTTCGGCGCGAAGAGGATGAGAAGGACGAGCGCCGCGCCGGTGACGAACTGGTGGGCATCGGTGACCGCGCTGGCGTAGTCGATGAGGTAGAACATCAGGAGCGCGCCGAGGAACGGCCCGAGCACGGTGCCCGCGCCGCCGAGGAGGACGTAGAGCAGGGGCAGGATCGAGTACTGTACCGAGGCGAGGCTGGCGCCGACATAGCCGAACATCAACCCGTAGGCCGCGCCGGCAAGCCCCGCGTAGAGGCCCGAGACGGTGAGCGCCGCGAGCTTCACCGTGAAGGGGTTGAAGCCCAGCATCCGGCTCCGCTCCTCGTTCTCGCGCATTGCCACCATGACGCGGCCGAAGGGCGAGCGGACGAGCGCGAGATTGCCCAGAAGCGCCACGGCGAAGAGCGTCAGCGCGACGAGGTAGCGGGTGCCGTCGTCGGAGAGGTCGAGGCGTCCGATGGCGCGTGCCGCCTGGGGAATGACGATGCCCTCGTCGCCGCGCGTCCAGGCGCCGAAGTAGAGGACGGTCAGGTATCCCGCCTGCGCGAACATCAGGGTCACGATCATGAAGGCCACGCCCGAGGTCCTGAGCGCGAGAAGCCCGACCGCGAGCGCCATCGCCCCCCCGGCGAGCAGCCCGGCGAGCATCGCCCCCGCCGCGCCGGCGCCGGCGTGGTAGACGAGGAGGCCCGCGCCATAGAGGCCGGCACCGAAGAGGAGCGCATGGCCAAGGCTGAGGAGGCCGGTGTAGCCGAAGGCGATGTTGTAGCCCATCGCGTAGATCGCCAGGACCATGATCCGGGCGAGGTTCGTGTGATGGTATGCGGGCGCCGCAAAATGCAGCGCCAGGAGCGCCGCGAGCACGCCGAGGTGCAGGGAGCGCGCGCGGCCCATGGTCATGCGGTGCGGTTCCCGAACAGCCCCTGCGGGCGGAAGACGAGGACGAGCGCGACGGCGAGCGTCGCGACGATCTTCGCCAGCGTCGGTGCGAAGAAGGTGGAAATCACGCCGTCAGACAGGCCGATGAGGAGCGCCGCCACGAGCGTGCCGCGCAAGGAGCCGAGGCCGCCGATGATCACGACGATGAAGGAAAGGAGCAGGGGATCGCCGCCCATGAGGTAGTGTGCCTGCTGGATCGGCACGATCAGCACCGCCGCGATGGCCGCGAGTCCGGCCCCCATGGCGAAGACCCCGGCATAGACCCGGTCGACGTTGATCCCGAAGGCGCGCGCCGTGTCGCGGTCGATCTGTGTGGCCCGCATGACGAGCCCCGCCTTGGTGTGCTTCAGGATCAGCCAGACGCCGAGGAGAAGCAGGATCGCCGCCACGATCACGGCGAGCTTGTAGCCGGAATAGCCGAACCAGGGCAGTTGCAGGCGGAAGCTGAAGGGCGCAGGGACCGGGCGGGCGTCGGGGCCGAACAGGCTCAGCGCCGCCTGTTCCAGGATGTAGAGAAGCCCGATGGTGGCCACGATCGTCGCCTCCGGCTCGTAGTTCAGCCGCTTCAGGACCAGCGTGTCGGACATTGCCGCAATTGCCCCGACGATCAGCGGCGAGACGATCAGCGACGCCGCGAAGGCCAGTGCCGGCGGTCCCGGCATCCATTCCGAGACGAACCACGCGATGACGGCGCCGAGCATGAAGAAGGCTCCATGGGCGACATTCACCACGCGCATGATGCCGAAGACGAGCGAAAGCCCCGAGGCCGTCAGCGCAAGCACCGCCGCGGTCACGAGGCCCTCCATGAGGGCGAGGAGAAGGAAGGGGCCGAAACTCATGGGCAGGCCGGGCGGGGTTGCCCCCGCCCGCTCACGCTCAGAAGCTCATCGTCGTGTAGTCGACCTCGTCGGGATAGAAACCGTCCTCCATCGCGGTCTGGTGGACGCGGATGAGCTTGCCGCCCTCCACCTTCGAGATCGACTGGAGCCCGAAGGCCTGGTGGGTCTTGCCATTGAAGACCTTGGGCCCTTGCGGGTGCTCGGGGCCTTCGGCGAATTCCGGCATCGCCTCCATCGCCTCGACGACCTTCTGCCGGTCGGCGGCCCCCTGGTAGCCTGCGGCCGTCATCGCGTCCTTGATGACGAAGAGCGTCTCCCAGACCGAGAACATGTGGGCGTAGGTCGCAATGTCGTTGGCGTCGGAAACCGAGGCCCCGGTGTCGTCCACCCCGACGGCGGCGCGGTAGGCGGTCTCGGCCTCGGACGCATCCGCCTGCTTGTAGCGCGGATGGCCTTCCCAGAAATGCGTGCCTTCGAGGAACTCCAGGCCGGGCGAGGCGATGTTCACGGCTTCAAGAGAGTCGATGAAGCCGAAGATCTGCGGCCGCGTGCCCGAGCCGTAGAACTCGCCGAGCTCCTTCACGAAGGTCAGCACGGCGGGGCCGACCATGACGTGGTAGAGAACCTCGGTCTCGGCCGGGATTTGCGGGAAGTAGCGCGTGAACGAGGTCTCGGTTGGCGGGATGGCGACCTGAGCGATCACCTCGCCCCCCTGCGCGGCCACGGCGGCGGTGAAGAAGTCGCGGTGGTCATGGCCGAAGGCATAGTCGGGGAAGACCATCGTCACCTTCTTGCCGAGGTTCTGCGTCACCCAGGGCGCCATCGACTGGACCTGGCTCTTGACGTCGGTGATGCCGGGCTGGAGCGTCCAGCGGTTGAGCGCGCCAGAGGCGACGTGGTGGCCCTCGGAGCAGACGAGATAGGGCACCTTCAACTCGCCCGCACGCGGAGCGGAGCCCATGACGACATGGGAGAAGAGCGTGCCGAAGATCAGGTCGCAGCCGGCCTGGCTCGTCAGTTTCTCGACGACCTCGGCGCCGCGCTTGGGGTCGGTGCCGTCATCCTCGAAAACGATCTCCACCGGCCGCCCGTTGATGCCGCCCGCGTCGTTCAGGACCTTCAGGGCTGCCGCGGCGGTGCGTTCGTACCAGCGGCCGTAAGAGGCGCCGATGCCGGTGCGGTGAAGCTGGAAGCCGAGCTTGATCGGCGCCGAGGATTGCGCCTGGACGAAGCGGGGCGCGAGGCCCGTCGCCAAAAGCGCGCCGCCCGCGGCCATTCCCTTCAGGAGCGTCCGGCGGGAGGGAGTGGGAGTGATCAATTTGTTGGTCATCAGACGTCTCCGCTGTTGAACCGACGCGGTTTTTCTGGCCATCCGCGCTCTGGGGCCATGGGCCCAAGGTCACGGAACAACGAGTCGGGGCGCATTGCAATTGCTTTCTCACGCTCCGGTCGGCGCGGAGAGAAGCCAGAGGCCAAAGACGGTGTAGGCGACCATCAGGAGCGTCATCGGGAAGTGCGCGCGAAGGGCGGTGCCGTGGTCGGGATTCCCCGACAGGCGGAAGCTGAGCAATACCGCGAGGACATGCGCGACGACGATTGCGGTGAACTGTGCGGTCCAGACGGCGAGGACGCCGGACTGCGTGGCGAGGAAGCCGAAGGAAACCCAGTGGTCGGGGAGGCCGAGGAGCGACCGGCCGTTGCCGAATGGATCGTTCAGGGCCGCGATTGCATACTGACCGTCCGTCAGGAGCGCGACGAGGTAGTGCGCGACATGATAGCCTGCCGCGATCGGCACGAAGGAGAGCATCATCGGCCCGACGGCCTCGCGGAACCCGCCCGGCGGCCGCCCGAGCCGGATGGCCCCGAGGATCAGCGCGGCAGAAAGGCCCCAGAAGGCGACGAGCGCGACGGAGTTCGCGCCGTAGACGGCGGAGCGACCGGGAAACTCCAGCGGGTTGACGCCGAGGCGCACGAGCCACCAAAAGGTCTCGTGCAGCCCGTCGAAGCTGACCGAGGCGAGGACGAGGGTAACGAAGGCGATCGCCGAGGGGCCGAGCGGGGACATCCGCAGCACCTGGGCGCCGGGCCAGCCGGCCATCACGGTCACGCGGCCCGGAGCATAGTCGGCCCAGACGGGAGCGATCCGGGAGATCATCGCGAAATAGGCGGTCAGAAACTCGCCCTGCGGCAGCCAGTCCTCGCCCTCGGCCACGCCGAGCGCCAGAATGAGCAGGTAGTAGGCTGCGGCAGCACGGGCGAGGACAAGGGGGTCGGTAGGGGAAAGCGAGACGATCTCGAACCAGGCGAAAGCGAGGTAGCCCACCGTGGCGGGCAGGTGGCCGAGGCGCGAAAGGCCGATGGTCCCCCGCCAGCCGAGGATCCGGCGGATGGTCCGCGCCGGGCCCGTCCAGGGTTCGAGATCGCGCCAGAGGTTGCCGAGGAGCACGGAGGAAAGCGTCAGGCCCACCCAGATCACCGTCCACACGGTCAGGGGTAGGAGGTTTTCCAGCGGGTCGCGCGTGCCCCGGATGCCGACGGCGACCAGCGCCCAGAAGACCGCGGCGCAGATCCAGCTCGTCACCCCGCGCGGCAGGAACGCGGGCCGGTCGAAGAGCCGGTGCGCGGTAAATGCCGGGAGCTTTCCGGCGAGGAGCGCCAGGACCGCCGTCAGCGTCACGACGACGGCCGCGCCGATGAGGTACCAGCCCGTCGGCAGGGTCAGCAGGACAGCGCGTTCGGAGGCATGGGCGTGGGCGGCGCCCGGAACGGCAAGGAGAACGAGCCAGAGGGCGCGCATCAGCGCAATCCGTCCTCGCCCTTCACCTGCCAGTCTTCGAGCCCGCCCATGCGGGAATGCACCCGCGGCCCCTTGGCCATGACGAGCGCGAAGACGATCTCGTCCGGTCTCGGTCCGTCCGGCACCGAGACGGTCATCGTGTCGAAATGGCTGCGGACATAGGCCGCGTTGACATGGGCGATCGGCAGGTCGATCTCGGCACCGATGCCACCCAGCTTCTTCGCCGATGGCACGATGGCCTTCGGATCGCTGAGGATGGCGCGCATGCCATAGCCGCCCGGCGCATGCCAGAGCGCTCCATGCTCCAGTTCGCCCGCGCCGCCGACGATGGCGCCCTTGCCGTAGCCGTCGATCCCCGCCTTGCCGCCGAGCGCCGCGATGAGACGCTCGCACATGGTGACGGCGAGCGGCTTCAGGTCCTCCATCGCCGGCTGGAGGTCGGGCTCGAAGCGCCCCGCGAAGGGGTTCGAGACGGTGGCGAGGACGGCGCCCCTGAGTCGGGGCGCGGCCGCGTCCGGCCCCCCGTCGTGGTGGATTTCATCGACCACAACGGTCATCTTGCGCAGGCGGAACGCGGGCACGCTTGGATCTCCCCTTCGGATCGGGGGCATCCTGCCGCATTCCGCCCGGTGGGGCAATCGCGCCCGGGCGCCGTGCGCCGGATCAGAGGGTCAGCGCCTCCCAGTTGTGCTGCTTGATGTAGTCGTAGGGAATGACGCCGTTCCCCGACCCGTAGGGGCTCTGCTGGCCCCAGTGGCCGAACCAGCTGTTGCGCAGGACGAAGAACCCCCCGCCGGGGACATTGGCCTGATCCTCGTAGCCGATCAGGCACATCGCATGACCGCCGCCCGACGCCTCGTTCGGAAGCGGCAGCGTGATGCGGCCGGCACGGCGCGAGGTGGGGTTCTGGTACCAGCTGTCGAAGACCGGCACGGAGAACCCGACGACCGCCCCGCCCGCGAGCGCCGCCTTGATCGCGTTCACGTTGTTCTTCGGGAGCGTGCGCAGGCTGAGCTTTCGCCCCGCCGCGTCGGCCTTGGCGTTGCCCGGCTGGGTCCCGTTGCCGTTGCACGGCAGCGCGCTGTTGTAGCGCCAGGTGCTTTCCCGGCACTGGCCAAGCGATTTCAGCACGATCGCCGCCTTCACCTGCCAGGTCCCGCAGGTCTGGGGAAAGCCGTCGACCTTCTTGGTCTCGTCGTAGAGGAACTGTTCGGAGAGGTCGATCGGGGTGCCGTTCGTCTTGAGGAAGAACTCGTGGATCGCGGTCACCGCGAAGGCGACGCAGGTGCCGCGCGCGCCCTGGTTGCGGGGCTGGCCGAGCACGGCGGCATGGTTGACCGAGGCCGGAAGCGCCGCCGCCATTGGCGGCGCCTCTAGTCGCGGCAGGAGGTTCCTTTCCTCATCCTCCGCCGTCGGCGGAAAGGCCCCGAGCGAGAGGGGTTCCAGCGCCTCGCGCCGCTCCTCGAAGCTCACGGGAAGACGTGCCGCCGCAGCGAGGGCGATCTCGCGCAGTTGCCCGGGCGTGACCTCCAGAAACGCGGCCAGACGTTCGGCCGTGGTCGGGTCGGCGGCCGCATCGACGAACTGCTGGGCATCGAGCAGGCCGAGGCTCGCCAGCCGGTCGGCGCCGCCGGGGGGCAGGCCCTCGACGCTGGACATGGAAATGGTCATTCCCTCGTAGAAGTCATGTTCGGCCATGATGCGGCTCCTGAAGCGGATTGGCGTTGAAATGCGATCGGAACGGACGGCAACTCGTCACGTCGGGAGAATGCGGATCAGACCCGCGCGGAGCGGGTCCCGAAGGGTCAGGTCGCTCGGGATGCGCCGAAAAATTGCGGGCGCGTTTATCGATTCAATCGAAAGGCATCATAGCGCGTTTCGGCCCGGAAGGATACCGGCGCGCCGAACCGCGTCACTCGGCTGAGGCGATGGTCAGATCGACCGGGGCGAGTCCGTCGATTTCACCGTGCAGGCGGTCGCCGGGCGCGACCGGCCCGACGCCGGCGGGCGTGCCGGTGTAGATGAGGTCACCCGGCCGAAGGTGGTAGAGCGTCGAGAGATGCGCGACGATTTCCGGCACGGACCAGACCATTTCGGACAGGTGGGACCGCTGCACCGGTTCGGCGTTCAGAAGAAGCGTGATCGCCTGCGGCCCCGGCGCGCCGAACTCGGCCGCGCGCGTCAGCGGGCCGATCACGGCGGCGTTCTCGAAGTCCTTGCCGGTGTCCCAGGGACGGCGCTTGTCCTTGGCCGCCGCCTGCAGGTCGCGCCGCGTCATGTCGAGTCCGGCGGCGTAGCCGAAGACGTGGTCCATGGCGCGCGCGACCGGCACACGGAACCCCTCGGTGCCGATGGCGAAGACGAACTCCATCTCGTGGTGGAAGTCCTCGGTTCCCGGCGGGTAGGCGACCGTCGCACCCGAGAGGGTGAGGTGCGCGGGCGACTTGGTGAAATAGAAGGGCGCCTCGCGGTCCACCTCGCCCCCCATCTCCCTGGCGTGGTCGGCATAGTTGCGTCCGACGCAGAAGATGCGGCTGACGGGGTAGAAGCCCGCGCCGTCGCGCAGCGGCACGAGGACGGGGGCGGGCGGGGGAAAGAGGATGTCGGTCATTCGCCGTAGGGAACCCAGATGTTCTTCACCTGTGTCGCCCGTAGCAGGAATTCCCGGCCCTGGCCACCGGCCCCGCGCCAGTCGCGGTTCGCGAAGGTCCAGGTGGCCTTGAGGTTTCCCCCGCTTTCCGTCTCGGCCATTGCGCGGCCCTCGGGTCCGCCGCAGTACCACATCGCCGCCACGTCGTCGTGCTGGGCGAGCACCTTCGCCAGCTCGTCCTTCGCTCCGGTGACGATGTTGATCACCCCGCCCGGCAGGTCGGAGGTGTCGAAGACCTGGTAGAGGTCGGTCGCCGCCAGCGGCATCGAGGGCGCGGGGATCGCCACCACGCGGTTGCCCATGGCGACGGCCGGCAGGACGAGGCTGAGGAAGCCCAGGAGCGGCGCATCGTCCGGGCAGGCGATGCCCATGACGCCGAAGGGCTCCGGCATGGCGAGCGTCACATGCGCGGACTTCGTGGAATGCACCGCACCGTCGAACTTGTCGGCCTGCGCGGCGTAGTGGAATGCCCGGCGGATCGCCAGCGCCACCTCGTCGGCGGGCTTCGCCACGCCGGCCGCCTTCAGCCGCGTCACGAACTCCGCCTCGCGCGCGGCGAGGTTCTCGGCGAGGTAATAGAGCACCTGCGCCCGGTTGTGGCCGGTGGCCTTGCCCCATCCCTTCGCGGAATGCGCCGCCTCGACTGCGTTCCGGATGTCCTTGCGGTTGCCGAGGCCGGCCAGGCCGATCTCGCGCCCCCGTGCCATGACGGCGTAGGAATAGCCCGAGTCGGGACGCTTCTGCGCGCCGCCGATGTAGAGCTTCGCGGTGCGGTCGATCGGGGCGGTACCCCTGGACGCCGGGCCCGGATACGGCGCGGCATCGAGCCGCCCCGCCTCCGCCTCGGGCACGGCCCTCGGGGGCGGGACAGCGAGGTATTCGCGCATCCCCTCGCGGCCGCCCTCGCGGCCGAACCCGCTTTCGCGGTAGCCGCCGAAACCGGCACCCGCGTCGAAGACGTTGGTGCAGTTGATCCAGACCACGCCCGCCTTGACCTTCGAGGCGACATCGAGCGCGAGGCTGATGTTCTCCGACCAGATCGACGCGGCGAGTCCGTAGCGGGTGTTGTTGGCGAGCTCGACCGCCTCGTCCGGCGTGCGGAAGGTGGCGAGCGTGGCGACGGGGCCGAAGATCTCCACCTCCGACACGATGTTGGCAGGAGCGACGTTGGTGAGGAAGCCGGGGGCGAAGAAGCAGCCATGTGGCGGAAGCTGCGCGGGTGCCTGATGCAGCACCGCCCCCTGCGCCTCGCCTTGCGCCACCAGATCGCGGATGCGGGCAAGCTGCGTCGCATCGACGATGGCGCCGACGTCGGTCGACTTGTCGAGGGGGTCGCCAAGCCGCAGTTTCGCCATCCGCGCGGTGAGCCGCTGCTGGAAGCTGCCGGCGGCGGATTCGGCCACGAGGATGCGCGATCCGGCGCAGCAGACCTGGCCCTGGTTGAACCAGATCGCATCGACCACGCCCTCGACGGCGGCATCGAGGTCGGCATCGGCGAAGACGACGAAGGGCGACTTGCCGCCCAGTTCCAGCGTCAGCTTCTTGCCGGTTCCGGCCGTCGCCTTGCGGATGGCGCGGCCGACCTCGGTCGAGCCGGTGAAGGCGATCTTGTCGACTTCCGCGCCGACAAGCGCCGCGCCGGTCTCGCCGTCGCCCGTGACGATGTTGACGACCCCCTTCGGCAGGCCGATCTCGGCGCAGATTTCCGCGAAGGCGAGCGCGGTGAGCGGCGTCTGCTCCGCCGGCTTCAGGACAACGGTGTTCCCGGCGGCAAGCGCCGGGGCGATCTTCCAGGCGAGCATGAGGAGCGGGAAGTTCCACGGGATGATCTGGCCGCAGACACCCAGGGGCCTGGCGCCGGGAAACTCCTCCTCCAGCATCTCGGCCCAGCCCGCGTGGTGGTAGAAGTGACGCGCGACGAGAGGCACGTCGATGTCGCGGCTCTCGCGGATCGGCTTGCCGTTGTCGAGAGTTTCGAGGACGGCGAGGAAGCGCTCGCGCTTCTGGACGTGGCGGGCCAGCGCGTAGAGCCACCTTGCGCGTTCGTGGCCGGAAAGCTTCGACCAGGCGGGATAGGCGGCGCGGGCGGCCTTCACCGCCTCGGCCACGTCCGACGCGCTGCCCAGCGCGACGCTGGCGAGGGGCTCGCCCGTCGCGGGGTTCGATGTGGCGAAGGTCTTGCCGGGCCTGGTGAAGGCTCCGTCGATGAAATGCCCGAACGTCCCGCGCGCCTTTAGCCAGGCCACGACCTCGCCCGAGGCTTCCGGGGCCGGTCCGTAGTCCATGCTGTCAAGGATTTCGGTCACGCTGGGCATCTGGCGGTTCTTCCCTTTTCGTGCTTGTGCTCGTTCTTCCCG
>NZ_WBUS01000072.1 GCF_008933605.1 Albidovulum sp. | reverse complement strand
GTCTACGGGCGCTATAGGGATGGATGGGGGAGGTAGATGGCCAAACTTAAAGACGTCTTCGTAGCTGGAGGTATGCCCACAGTAACCTATGTGGACAGAAAGCACTTAGCCCTGGAACAAGCTTTGCGAGTTGACCTTGCCGAGGGGTTCAAAATCGTTGCAATCACCGGACCCACGAAATCCGGGAAGACCGTTCTCTGCAAGAGAGTAATTCCGGAAGCGAAGAGTATTTGGATTGACGGGGGGCAGATCGAGAAGTCAGATGACTTTTGGGGAGCGATTTTAAGAGAGTTGCGCCTGCCGATTGAAGAATCGGAGCAAACTAGCGGAACGGTAACTGCAAGCTTAAAGGCTTTAATTGGAATTCAATCTCAGCTACATGGTGGCGTGTCAGTAAAGTTTCATGCGCCGACCAAGAAAGACATACTCGGGTTGATGCGCGAAAGAGGTCTAACCCTTATCGTCGATGATTTTCATTACCTCTCTGATGAACTTCAGAGAGAGGTTGTCCGTTCTCTGAAGTCTGAGATTTTTGCCGGGCTTGCCGCTGTATTCATTGCGGTGCCGCATCGAGCTTTCGATACAATTAGCGCTGAACCAGAAATGGAAGGGCGGTATGCGCACATAACAATTCCCCCTTGGTCTGTGGATGATTTGAAGGAAATTCCAAGAGTTGGATTTCCAAAGTTGGGAATGAGTGTTGATGCCACCAGCGTAGACCGCCTTTGTGAGGAGGCGCTCCAAAGTCCATTGTTAATGCAAAGGTTCTGTGGGCGTTTGTGCGTCCATTATGAGGTCCTTGAGACGATTAAGCCAGAAAGGGAATTCCACCCGGCTGACGCAATTCTTGTCGATATATTTAAAGATGTGGCAAAACAATTTGGCTTTCCAACTTTTGAGAAGCTTGCTAAGGGGCCGCAATCCAGATCTAAGAGGAATCCTCGCCGAAAAAAGGACGGATCTGGGTCATTGGATATCTATCAAGCGATACTTTTGGCTGTTGGAAAGACCGGCCCAAAGTCAAAATTACACTATGATGATATCCGAGATGCCTTGAAGGATGTTTTGCGTGAGATCGACATACCGCAAAAACATGAAGTTTCGAGCGCGCTTGGCCATATGGAAACAATCGCCAGAAAAAAGATACGCGGTGAGCCGGTGCTGGAATGGTCAAAAGACTATCTATATCTCACGGATCCATTTCTGAGATTTTATATGAAGTGGGCAGATGAATCTGATTTTGCGTTTGACGAATAACGCACTGGACGTCGCAAGCCATAGGTCGGGGTTCACCCCGCTACATCCTTAATCGTCACCCCCCACACCCGCCCGATTTGTCCGTCGACAAGTCGAGGCACCGCCTCGACGGCCGCGCCTGCCACCCGGCCGCGCCACGGGCGCGGCGTTCTTCGGGGCAAAGGTCCACCGGACCTTTGCTCATCCCTCATCACCCCCCGGCAGGCGCGTTACCGCGCGCTCCCGGCCCGCCCGACGCGGGCGGGCGTTCGGTGGGGAAGGCGTCCACCGGACGCCTTCTTGATCCCACCACACCCCAGGCAGACGCGCCCCGATTTCAACCGATGGTGCTACCGATAGCCCCTTGGCCTCCGCTCGCGCTTCGGCCAATCGGCCCGTGATATGTGCCACTGGCACGCTTCGTTCCGGTCCTCCGGGCCAAACTCCCTGCGCCCCGGACCCGATCCGGGGCCTCGCCCGCAACCTGCGCAGGGGTCCCGGGTCAAGCCCGGGTCGCGCAGTCGCCCCGCGCCGCCTTCACATCCCCCCGCAACCCGGCCCAAACGCTGATCAAATCGACTTCTCCACAGGATATCCACAAGGAAAATCAATGTTTTATCCCCCGGAATCTTGCCGGGCGCGGTCAAATTTCCTTGCGCGACTCACCTCGCCCCGGCCAACCTTCCCTTACCGCACCGGATCGCGAGACACCGGACGGGCGCAACGGCCTCCGGGCGGCTGCGGGCGGGAAGGCCGGGTGCAAATCCGGTTCGGAACCCCGAAAGTGTACGGACGAGCGCGAATGTGACGGGTCTCGGACCTGGCGCACCAGCGGGGAAAGGGTCGGGGCGGCTGCGGAGGGTCTTCGGGCTGCCGTGGCGACAGGGGTTCGCAAGGGCCTCTGGATGGGAATGCCCGGAAACGGGTCGACCTGTCAGGAAGGCGTCAGGGGGGTCGCAAGACCCGTGCAAGGACCGCGTCCGAGCACCTGGCGCCTTTTCTGATTCCGCGCCCCCGCAAAAGAAACGGGACCCGCCAGCGATAGGGGTCCCGTTCCCGTCAGGGTTACTTTCCGCGTCCGTAGCACCTGTGCCCGATCCATAGCGCGGATCGCCTCGCCGATCAACCATATCTCGCAGGGACCGGGCGTCAGTCCACCAGATGTCACAGATGCCCCCAGCGATGGTAGACGCCGGCCCGAAAGGCACGTCCCTTCGCGGCGCGGGGCGGTTCAGCCCTCAGACATCCAGCTCCTCGACGAACCGTGCGTTCTCGGAGATGTACTGGAACCGCAGTTCGGGCTTCTTGCCCATCAGCCGCTCCACGAGGTCCGAGGTCTCGCCCGGCTCGTCCTCGTCGATCGACACCCGGATCAGCTTCCGCGTCTCGGGGTTCATCGTGGTGTCCTTGAGGTCCTTGGCGTCCATCTCGCCCAGGCCCTTGAAGCGCTGGACGTCGATCTTGCCCTTGCCGCCGAGGCCCCTGGCGAGCCACTCCTCCTTCTCGGCGTCGTCGGCCACGTAGAGCCGCCGCGCGCCCTGGGTCAGCCGGTAGAGCGGCGGGCAGGCGAGGTAGAGGTGGCCCTTGTCGATCAGCGGCCGCATCTGGGTGAAGAAGAAGGTCATCAGGAGCGAGGCGATATGCGCGCCGTCGACGTCGGCGTCGGTCATGATGATGACCTTCTCGTAGCGCAGGTCGTCGATCCGGAACCTGGTACCGAGCCCGACGCCGAGCGCCTGGGCGAGGTCGTTGATCTCCTGGTTGGTGCCGAGCTTCGAGGAGGCGGCTCCGAGGACGTTGAGGATCTTGCCCCTGAGCGGCAGGAGCGCCTGGGTCGTCCGTTCGCGCGCCATCTTGGCGCTGCCGCCGGCCGAGTCGCCCTCGACGATGAAAAGCTCCGTCCCCTCGCGGCTCTGGCTGGAGCAGTCGACCAGCTTGCCCGGCAGGCGCAGCTTCTTCGTTGCGGTCTTGCGCGCCGTCTCCTTCTCCTGCTTGCGTCGCAGCCGCTCCTCGGCCCTGAGCACGAGAAAGTCGAGGATGGCGCCGGCGGACCTGGTGTCGGCGGCGAGCCAGTTGTCGAAATGGTCGCGCACCGCGCCCTCGGTCATCCGCGCGGCGGATTCGGTCGAGAGGCGATCCTTGGTCTGGCCGACGAACTGCGGCTCGCGGATGAAGCAGGAGACGAGCGCGCAGCCCCCGGTCAGGAGGTCCTCGCGGGTGATCTGGGCGGATTTCCGGTTGCCGACAAGCTCGCCATAGGCGCGGATGCCCTTCAGGATCGCCGCCCAGAAGCCGGCCTCGTGGGTGCCGCCCTCGGGCGTCGGCACGGTGTTGCAGTAGGACTGGATGAAGCCGTCCCGCGCCGGCGTCCAGTTGATCGCCCATTCGACCGAGCCGGGTTCGCCGAACTTGTCCTGGAATCCGACCTTGCCGGCGAAGGGGCGGTCGGCATAGGTCGAGGCGCCGGCGAGGCTTTCGCTGAGGTAGTCGGCCAGGCCTCCGGGGAAGTGGAAGGTGGCCTCCATCGGCGTCTCGCCGTCGTCGATGGCGGATTTCCAGCGGATCTCGACGCCCGAGAAGAGGTAGGCCTTCGAGCGGACCATCTTCAGAAGTCGGGCGGGCCGGAAGCGGTGGTGGCCGAAGATCTCCTCGTCGGCGTGGAAGGTGACGGAGGTGCCGCGGCGGTTCGGTGCGGCGCCGACCTTCGTCACCGGGCCGAGGGGGACGCCGCGGGAGAAGCGCTGCTCGTAAAGTTCCTTGTTGCGCGCCACCTCGACCACCAGGGAATCCGACAGCGCGTTCACCACCGAGGCGCCGACCCCGTGCAGGCCGCCGGAGGTCTCGTAGGCCTTGCCGGAGAACTTGCCGCCGGCATGGAGCGTGCAGAGGATGACCTCGAGCGCCGATTTGCCGGGGAACTTCGGGTGCGGGTCCACCGGGATGCCGCGGCCGTTGTCGCGGATGGTGACGGCATGGTCGGCGTGCAGTTCCACCTCGATGCGGGTTGCGAAGCCCGCCACCGCCTCGTCCATCGAGTTGTCGAGGATTTCCGCGACGAGGTGATGCAGCGCCCGTTCGTCGGTGCCGCCGATATACATTCCGGGCCGCTTGCGGACAGGCTCCAGCCCCTCCAGCACCTCGATGGAGGCGGCGTTGTAGTCGTCGGCGCGGGCGGAAAGGAGGTCGTCGGCCATGATGCTGCTCTGGTTCTGGTTGGCCGCACAGGAGATGGTCCATGTGGAACGAACGCTACGCGGGAGACGACTATCTCTTCGGGACCGAGCCCGCGGCCTTCCTGCGGCGCGCGGCGGAGCGGCTGAGCCCCGGGGCGACAGCGCTGGCGATCGCCGACGGCGAGGGGCGCAATTCGGTCTGGCTGGCCGAGCAGGGGCTGAAGGTCGCGGCCTTCGACCCGGCGCCGAACGCGCTTG
The DNA here is from genome assembly GCF_008933605.1 of Albidovulum sp. Classification (GTDB taxonomy): domain Bacteria; phylum Pseudomonadota; class Alphaproteobacteria; order Rhodobacterales; family Rhodobacteraceae; genus Albidovulum. Next base: position 12,688 of record NZ_WBUS01000072.1, on the reverse strand, counting down.
CCAAGGCGCGCAAGCTGGCGGCGAGCCGCGGGGTGGCGGTGGATTACCACCTGTCCGACCTCGACGGCTGGGACTGGGCGCGGGTCTTCGACGTTGTGGCGGGCATCTTCATCCAGTTCGTCGGACCCGAGGAGCGGGCGCGCCTCTTCACCCGGATCGACCGTGCGCTCAAGCCCGGCGGGCTTCTCCTCCTCCACGGCTATGCGCCGCGGCAGGTGGGTTACGGCACCGGCGGGCCGCCCTTCGAGGAGAACATGTACACGCTGCCGCTGCTGCGGCAGGCCTTCGCCGGTTACGAGGTGCTGAGGGCCGAGGATTTCGACGCCGAGGTGGACGAGGGGCGAGGCCATTCGGGGCGTTCGGCGCTGATCGACTTCGTCGCGCGAAAGCCGGGGCAGGGGGGCTGAGGAGCGAGGCCATGGGACACGACTTCACGAGCGAGATCGTCTGGACCGGCAACCGGGGCGAGGGGACGCGGAGCTATCGCAGCTATGACCGGACCTGGGACATCGCGGTGCCCGGCAAGGCGGTGGTGCACTGCTCGAACGATCCCGCGCTGGGCGGCGACCCGGCGAAGATGAACCCGGAGGACCTCCTCCTCTCGGCGCTCTCGGCCTGCCACATGCTGTGGTACCTGCACTATGCCTCCGACGCGGGCATCGTCGTGACGGGCTACCGCGACCGGCCCTTCGGGCGGGGCGAGAGCCTGCCGTCTGGTGCGGGGCGGTTCCTCTCGGCGGAGCTTCGGCCCGAGATCACGGTGGCGAAGGGCACGGACTTCGTCGCGGCAGATGCGATCCACGGCCGCATCCACGCGGTCTGTTTCATCGCGCGGTCGGTCAGCTTCCCCGTGGCCCATGCCGCCCGCTATCTAGAAGCGGACTGAACGGCCTCACGCCGGTTCGGCGAGCCGCTTGTCCCACATCGCCTTGAAGCCTGGCCGGGCCTGGCAGGCGGCGAGCCAGGCCTCGATGGCGGGGTAGCCCGCGATAAGGCCGGGCTCCGCCTGGGCGTAGCGCAGGATCTCGGCCATGTTGATGTCGGCGACGGTGAAGCGGCTGCCGACCATGTTTCCGTGCTCGCGCAGATGCGAGTTCACCACGCCGAGCGGGCGACGGAGCCGCGCGACCTCGGCGGCGATCTCGGCCTCACCCTCGGGCGTCTTCGCCCGACCCTCGGCGTGGGCGTAGAGGACGGCGAGTGCATGCGCCTCGATCGACGTGGCGCCATAGAGCGCCCATTGCTCCATCAGCGCGTTCTCGCGCTCGTCGGCCGGGGCGAGGGGGCCGCCCGCCTTGCGTGCGATGTAGAGGTTCATGGCAAGCGACTCCGACAGCACGAAATCGCCGTCTCGCAGGACCGGAACGGCGCCGGCGGGGCTGATCGAGAGGAAGCCCGGCGACTGGGTGTGGAAGGGCGCATCCTCGGCGGTGGGGTCGGGCAGGCGGTAGGCCTGGATCACCGGGACATGCTCGAACTCCATCCCGAGCTCGGCGAGAAGCCAGAAGTTGCGCGAGGCGCGGCTGCGATAGACGCCGTAGATGGTCAGCATGGAAGTCTCCGGTCCCCAGTGGATGCCGATGTCGCTGCGCCGCCAATGCGGGCATCCCATCGTCGCCGGAAGCTTGGCGCGGCGACTGACGCAGATCAATAGGGTCGGGGTGCCGCACCGGCGGCGCGTCATGCGCAGATTTGACACGGGTCAAGGCGCCGAAAGCTGTCCGGTGGCATACTTCGCAGGTTTCTTGACAGGCCCGGAGGGAGAGGATGGCGGAACTGGTGGAGGGGATGACGAGCGAGGCGGCTCTGGTCGAGGCGCAGGGAGCAGCGGCGCCGGCCAAGTCCGCAGCACCGGCCGGAAAGGCAGGACCGAAGGTCTTTCCCGTCGTCGATGCCGATGTGATCCGGCATGCATTTGAATCCGGAACCTATCCCTACTCCCAGAAGATGGGCATCCGCGCCTATGAGGCTGAGAAGGCGAAGTTGCAGGCCGAGCTTCTGAAGGTCCAGATCTGGGCGCAGGATACCGGCCAGAAGTTCATCATCCTGATGGAGGGCCGCGATGCGGCCGGCAAGGGCGGCACGATCAAGCGCTTCATGGAGCATCTGAATCCGCGCTACGCCCGTGTCTGCGCGCTGACCAAGCCCTCGGACGTCGAGAAGGGCCAGTGGTTCTTCCAGCGCTACATCGCCCATCTGCCGACGGCGGGTGAAATGGTCTTCTACGACCGCAGCTGGTACAACCGCGCCGGGGTGGAGCGGGTGATGGGCTTCTGCACCCCGAGCGAGTACCTCGAATTCATGCGGCAGGCGCCCGAGTTCGAGCGGATGCTCGTACGGTCCGGCATCCGGCTTTACAAGTACTGGTTCTCGGTCACCCGGGAAGAACAGAGGCGGCGTTTCCTCGCGCGGGATACCGATCCCCTGAAACGCTGGAAGCTCTCTCCCATCGACAAGGCGAGCCTCGACAAATGGGACGACTACACCGAGGCGAAGGAGGCGATGTTCTTCTACACCGACACCGCCGACGCGCCCTGGGCAATTGTGAAGTCCGACGACAAGAAGCGGGCGCGGCTGAACTGCATGCGCCATTTCCTTGCCTCGATGGACTATCCCGGCAAGGACCTCTCGGTGGTACTGCCGCCCGATCCGATGATCGTCGGGCGGGCGAGCCACGTGGTGCATGGTTCGGACCATATCCTGGGCGCATCGCTCCACCCGGATCTGCGGCGGGTGAACCACGCGGAGACGGCGGCCAAGCCCGGTGTCACGCCGGGGGAGGCCGGCGTCGCGCCGTGACCGGCCCCATGGCGGGGCGGGAAAGCGTTGGAGGACGTCACGTCATGCCTGAGGTCCCGGCGGCAGCAGCGGACTCTATTGCCTTGCCCTGAAAGGAAAGTTTTCCGGTTTTCGCGCAGCGCATGGCTCCGCTTGGAGATGATCTGCGATCCGCTATGGGAATTCGTGCCGTTCGGTGGCATCCTGTTTCTGCGTTGCAGCAATGCAGTCGCAGAAAAAGAACAGGTGGCACGATGCGGGCATCGCGGCACGAAATCCTCGAACTGGAAGGTTCGCCGGTGCTCCCGTACAGCTGGCGAAGCAAGCTTCTGGTGCACCTGACACGACTCTCGCCCGAGGCGCGGCGAAACAGGTTCTTCGTCTGGATGCCGGACGAGGCGCTGGCCCGGCACGCGGCCCGGACCGCGCCCGCTGCGGTCGTCGAGGCACGGGTCGGCGGCGAGACGCGCGGCATGGCCGAAGTCCACCTGCGCCGGGACTTGCGCACCGGGGCGGAGATTTCGGTTTCGGTCGAGGACGGCTGGCAGCGGAGGGGCATCGGCGCGGCGCTCGTCGGTCGGGCACTGCGCGAGGCAAGCCTTCGGGGCGCGGAGGAGATCACGCTCTTCTACCTTCCGGGCAACGCGGCGATGCGCAAGATCGCACTCCGCGCGGGGTTCGTTCGTGCACCGGACGGCGACGCGACGCTGGTCGAGGCGCGCCTGCTGCTGCCTGCGGCCGGCGTTTGGCGCGCCCGGAGCCACTGACCGGCCGGGCTGGACCTTGCCCGCGCCCGGGCGTAAGGCTCGGGGATGAGAGAGGATCGGACATCAATTCCGGCGCACATGAAGGCGGTTCTGGCCCTTGGCCTGCCGCTTGCGGGGTCGCATCTCGCGCAGATCGCGCTGCATGTCACCGACACGGTGATGGTCGGCTGGTACGGCGTCACCGAACTTGCGGCCGTGGTTCTCGGCGGCGCGACCTTCTTCATCTTCTTCATCCTCGGCTCCGGCTTCGCGCAGGCGGTGATGCCGATGGTAGCCGTCGCACTCGGCCGCGGGGACGAGACGCAGGTGAGGCGCGACACGCGGATGGCGCTCTGGCTCTCGATCCTCTACGGCCTCGCGGTCTATCCCGCCCTCTGGTGGTCGGGCCCCCTGCTCGTCGCGCTCGGCCAGGCGCCGGACGTGGCGGCGCTGTCGCAGGACTACCTCAGGGTCGCAGGGGCGGGCATGGTGCCGGCGCTCCTCATCATGGCGATGAAGAGCTTCCTGTCCTCGGTGGAGCGGGCTGGAGTGGTCCTCTGGGCGACGCTTGCCGGCGCGGCGCTGAACGCGGCGCTGAACTGGGCCCTGATCTTCGGCAACTGGGGCGCGCCCGAACTCGGTGTCCGCGGGGCGGCGCTCGCGAGCGTGGCGACACAGGTCCTCACCTTCGGCATCCTCGCGGCGGTCGCGGGCCTCGACCCGGCGCTGGCGCGGTTCCGGCTCTTCGTCCGCTTCTGGCGCCCCGACTGGCCTTCCTTTGCCCTGGTCTGGCGGCTCGGCTGGCCGATCGGGATGACCGGTCTCTTCGAGGCGGGCATGTTCGAGACGGCGGCGCTGATGATGGGCTGGATCGGCACGAAGGAACTCGCCGCCCACGGGATCGCGCTGCAACTCGGGGCGATCTCGTTCATGGTCTATCTCGGCCTCGCCAATGCCGCGACGGTGCGCGCGGGCCGGGCGATCGGCACCGGCGACCGGCGCGGCCTGCGCGACGGGGCGCTTGCGGCGATCGCCCTCGTCATGGTCTCGGCGGGGGCCGTGGTCGCGGGATTCCTCGCGGTGCCAGAGGTCCTCGTCGGCCTCTTCCTCGATGCGGCCAATCCCGAGACACCGGCGATCCTCGCCTATGGCGCCACGCTGCTGGCCGTCGCCGCGCTCTTCCAGCTTGCCGATGCGGCGCAGGTCATGGCGCTCGGCCTCCTGCGCGGCGTGCATGACACGCGGGGACCCATGGTCATCGCCTCGGTCGGCTACTGGCTGATCGGCATCCCGTCGAGCTATGTGCTCGCGTTCCGGTTCGGCCTCGGCGGCGTCGGCGTCTGGCTCGGCCTCGTCGTCGGGCTCGTCTTCGCCGGCGCGCTGCTCATGGCGCGGTTCTGGCGGGGGCCGTGGCTTGGCCGGCACGCCGCCGACGGCGTCCGGTCGGCCGCCTGAAACGCCGCGTCAGCCCTCGCCGGCGGCCTTCATCAACCGGTCTGCCTTGCGCCGCACAAGCACGGAGCGCAGGTCGTGCATGGCGAGAAGCAAAGCGTCCGTCACCGCGTTGAGCTGGGCGTCCGTGGCCTTCGACTGCGCCCATTGCGCGGTCAGGTTCAGGTGATCCACTGCCCGGTGGATATCGTCGATGTCGCGGCGGGCCAGAAGCTCGGTCCGCGCCGTCATCCAGTCGCGGATCGTGGCGAGATCGGCGTCCGAAAGCGCGCGGTCGCCGTGGGGCTTGATCTCGCCGTTCTTCACGTTGACGACGGCGATCTGGTCCATCTCGATCCGCCGCTGGCGGTTTTCCGTATCGACCCGGAAGACCGCCGCGCCGTTCTCGCGGATGCGGAAGAAGTAGTCCGGCAGATCGCCTGGCATGTCGTCCCTCAGCGCAGCCCCGCGCAGAACGTCTGGATCCGCCGGCAGGCCTCTTCCAGCGCCGCGTCCGAGGTAGCGTAGCTGACCCGGAAGTTCGGCGAAACCCCGAAGGCCGCACCGAAGACGACGGCGACGCCCGTCTCATCCAGCAGCGCCGTGGCGAAATCCTCGTCGTTGCCGATCTTCGTGCCGCCCTCGCTCGTCTTGCCGATGCAGCCCGAAATGTCGGGATAGACGTAGAAGGCGCCTTCGGGGCGGGGGCACCTGATGCCCTTGGCCTGGTTCAGCATCGACACGACAAGATCGCGGCGGCGCTGGAAGGTCACCTTGTTCTCGGCCAGAAAGCCCTGCGGGCCGTTCAGCGCCTCGACCGCGGCATATTGCGCGATCGAACAGGGGTTGGACGTGGATTGCGACTGGACTGTCCCCATCGCCTTGATGAGATCGGCCGGACCGGCCGCATAGCCGATCCGCCAGCCGGTCATCGCATAGGCCTTGGATACGCCGTTGCAGGTCAGCGTGCGGTCATAGAGGCGGGGTTCGATCTGCGCGGGCGAGACGAATTCGAAATCGTCGAAGACGAGGTGCTCGTACATGTCGTCCGACATGATCCAGACCTGGGGATGTTTGAGAAGAACGTCCGTCAGGGCCTTGAGTTCGCTTCTGGAATAGGCCGCGCCCGTCGGGTTCGAGGGCGAGTTGAAGATGAACCACTTGGTCTTCGGCGTGATCGCCGCCGCGAGCTTTTCCGGTGTCAGCTTGAAGTTCGACTCGATCCCGCATTCGACCGGGACCGGCGTGCCGCCCGCAAGAAGCACCATGTCGGGATAGCTGACCCAGTAAGGTGCCGGGACGATGACCTCGTCGCCAGGATTGAGCGTCGCCACCAGCGCGTTGTAGAGCGTCTGCTTGCCCCCCGTTCCGACGGTGATCTGGCTGGGCTTGTAGCTCAGGCCGTTCTCGCGCTCGAACTTCCGGCAGATCGCTTCCTTCAGCTCGGGGATGCCGTCGACTGCGGTGTATTTCGTCTTGCCCTCGTCGATGGCGCGCTTGGCGGCGGCCTTGATGTTGTCGGGCGTGTCGAAGTCGGGCTCGCCCGCGCCGAGGCCGATCACGTCCTTGCCCGCGGCCTTCAGTTCCCGCGCCTTGTTGGTCACCGCGATGGTCGGGGAGGGCTTCACGCGCGCCAGCGTGTCGGAGAGGAAGGCCATGGTCGGGGGGCTCCGGTTTGTAATCGCCGGGGCCATGTCTTAAGGTGGCCGCCCGTCCCGTTCAAGCGACATCGGAAAGGAGAGGCTATGACCAAGGACGCAACCGCAGAGACCGCAAACTGGTACAGCGAGCCAACCGCCACCTTCGGCGACCGACTGACGGCGGCGCGAGAGGCCGCCGGTCTTACGAGCCGCGATCTGGCCCAGCGGCTCGGCGTAAGGCTGAAGACCGTGCAGGCCTGGGAAAACGACATGATGGAGCCGCGCGCCAATCGGGTGCAGATGCTGGCCGGGATGCTCAACGTCTCGCTGATCTGGCTCCTGACCGGGGAGGGCGCCGGTGTCGTCCCGCCCGATGAACGCCGCGAGATCCCGGAGGAGGCGGTCGAGCTTCTTGCCGAGATGCGCGAGGTGCGCGCAGGCTTCGGGTCGCTGAGCGAGCGCCTCGGCCGGCTGGAGGCGCGGTTGAAGCTGGCACTGGCGCGGGAGGCGGCATGATCGAGGCGCGCGAGACCCGGCTGAAGCGCATGACCATGCGGTCCTGGCGGCGCGGCACGAAGGAGATGGACCTGATCCTTGGCCCCTTCGCCGAGGCGCGGCTTGCTGCGATGGATGCCGCGACGCTCGATCTCTACGATGCGTTCCTGTCGGAGAACGACCAGGACCTCTATCCCTGGATCACCGGCGCGGTCCCGGCGCCCGCGCGGTTCGGCGCGCTTGTCGCCGAGGTCGCGGCCTTTGCGCGGGCCGGTCGGGTCGCCTGATCTTTTGGCTCCTTTCGGGCTTAACCGAAATTTTCCCCTTTCCGCCCAGTCTGCCCCGCTAGGAGCAGACGGCGGAGAGAGAGATGAGCCTGCACGCAATCGTCGAGGAGCGCCCGCGCGGCGGCAGCCATGCAGGCTATCTGGAGACGCTCGGCCTCGTCGAGCGGCTGCACCGGCTCCTGCTCGACGTGATCAAGGACGAGTTCGAGCGGCTCGGCCAGATCGAGATCAACGCGGTGCAGGCGCTGCTTCTCTTCAACGTCGGAGAGAACGAGGTGAGCGCCGGGGAGCTGAAGAGCCGCGGCTACTATCAGGGCTCGAACGTCAGCTACAACCTCAAGAAGCTTGTGGAGTTGGGCTACATGCACCATGAGCGCAGCGAGGCGGACCGCCGCTCGGTCCGGGTCCGGCTGACCGGAAAGGGCCGGGCGGTGCGTGAGTCGGTCGCCGCGCTCTTCCGCCGCCATGCCGACCTTCTGGAAGCCCGCGGCGTCATCGGCTTCCCCGCCGGCGAGGACGTCAACGCGGTCCTCCGGCGGCTGGAGCGGTTCTGGACCGACCAGATCCGGTACATTTACTGAGCAGGGGTCGGCTCCGTCGCGCGCCGCACCGGTCCGTGCTATGATCGGCCCCGCATCAGCGGTGGAACGGGAGGGAGCGAAGTGCCGGACGACGCATCCATACGCGCCGTGCTCGACGAGCTTTCCAGCGCATTCAACGCCCATGACATCGACAGGATCATGGGGTTCTTCGCGGAGGATTGCAGCCTGGACCTGCCACGCGGGTCAGAGCCGCACGGGAGCCGCTTCGTCGGACGGGACGAGGTCCGGCGCGGGTTGATGACCCGCTTCGAGACCACGCCGGACGTTCACTACGGCGAGGTCGAGCACTTCGTCGCGGGGGACACGGGCATGTCGAAATGGCTCCTGACCGGGACGACGCCTTCCGGCGAAAGGATCTGTGTCCGGGGATGCGACTTCTACACCTTCCGGGGCGGAAAGGTGGTGCGGAAGGATTCCTACTGGAAGATCCTTGCCTGAGACGTCGGCCGCGGGCGGGGCCGCGCGCGGTGGCGCCTTATCCCCGTGCCCCGCCGCCCGGCAGGCGCCCGATGAGCTGCTCGGTCAGCTCCTTCTCCAGCTTCCGGCGGATCGCGCGGGGGAAGTCGTCCTGGGTGCGGGCGGTCTCGACGAAGGCGCCTTGCCCGCGGATCACCCGGGTCCGGTAGTAGATGGCGATGTCGGCCTCGTGCCCGCCGATCGGAAGGCCGTTCACCAGCATCTCGCCGAAATCCTCGGCCGCGTAGACCTCCTCCGGCATCTGCCCGTCGTTCGAGCGCCCGTCGCCGGATATGTCGAGCGTCTGCGCGAGGCAGTCGGGCGCGCGCGCCATGAGGTCGCGCCCGAAGGCGAGGGCGGCGCCAAGGCCGGTCGGCAGGAAGTCTTGCTCGCGCACATGGCCGGCGATGGCGGCGCGGATCCGCTCCAGGTCGGCCGGCGTCCCGACCATTGTCCAGTCCACGATCACGTCCTGGTGCGCCTGGCCCGACCACTCGTAGACGGCGAAGGCCACGCGGTCCTCGGGCTTGAGGAAGGCGGCGACGATCACCGGATCGGCGAGCGCGGCGATCAGCCCCTCCTTCTGGATCGCATAGTCGCGCGCATCGACCGAGCGTGAAACGTCGATCCCGAGCGCGAGCGCGAGCCGGCATGCCGCCGCGGCGGGCGCCGGCGCGAGGGCGAGCAGAACGAGCGCCGCACGGATCATTCCCGGCCACCGGGGGCGAGCCAGCCGATCACCGGCCCCTGCAGTTCGCGCAGCAGCTTCGCCCGCATCGCGCGTTCGTAGTCGCGGAAGTTCTCGGCCTCGATCACAAAGGCGCCGGGTCCGCGGATGACTTCGGCGCGGTAGTAATCCGCCACGCCGGCCTCGCCGACCGCGACGGCAAGCCCGTTCACCGTGATCCCGTCGAAATCGAAGGCGCGGTAGGCCGATGCGGGCGAGAAGCCGTCGTTGTTGCGCCCGTCGCCCGCGACGTCGAGCGTGCGCGCGGCGCAGTCCGGCCCGGCGCGGAAGCGCGTGGCCGCGTGCCCGAGCGCATTGCCGAGCGCTGTCGGCTGGTCGTCTCGGCTGCGTTCGCTGCCGGCGATGGCGGCGGCGGCGAGCAAAAGGTCCTCGGCCGAGGCGATCTCCAGCCAGGGCAGGAGCTCCGCTTGCGCGAAACGTCCGCTCCATTCGTAGACCGCGAGCCAGACCGGACGGTCGGGGTCCGCAAGGAAGGCATCCTGCACCGCCGGCGCAAGGAGCGCGCGGGCGAGGCCGCCGCGCTGGAGACCGTCCTCGCGCGCGTCCACCGAGGCCGAGATGTCGAGCGCGAGCAGGAGTGCGAGCCGGCACTCCGCTGCCGCGGGGCCGGGGGAGAGGAGGGCGAGAATCCCTACCAGTGCCCGGTATTGCCCATGCTTGCCCACGGCTCCTCCGGCGCCCTGGCCTGACCCTTCTGCAGAAGCTCGATGGAGATATTGTCGGGCGAGCGGACGAAGGCCATGTGCCCGTCGCGCGGGGGGCGGTTGATCGTCACGCCGTTCGCCTGGAGATGGGCGCAGGTGGCGTAGATGTCGTCGACCTCGTAGGCGAGGTGGCCGAAGTGGCGGCTGTCGGAGGGCAGGCCGGTGTCGCCGTCCCAGTTCCAGGTCAGTTCGACCGGGCACTCCGGCTGGCCGGGCGGGGCCATGAAGACGAGCGTGAAGCGCCCCTCGCGGCTCTCGTAGCGCCGCGTCTCCTGAAGCCCGAGGAGCCGGTAGAAGGCCATCGACTTCTCCAGGTCCATCACGCGCACCATCGTGTGCAGGTATTTCAGTGCCATCCTGCGCCTCCCTTCCGTCGGTTTTCGCCGAAGCCTAGCAGGTCCGCCCCCCCGCCGCCAAGCGCCGCCCGGCCCCGGCCGGGGCGCACGTCCATCAAATTTCGGAATGACCACCGCCCATCGTGGTTATCACGCCGCTCACCCATAGATATAGTGGATACGATTCGTGACACCGGAGGACTTCCCCATGACGCTCACGCCCGAACAGGAGGCCGAGATCGCCGAGGCCCGCAGCCACGCGCGCCCGACGCTCCGCGCGACCTCGGAAGGAATGGAAAAGCACCTCTATGTCGCGCACGAAGTCCTTGACCACGGCTTCATCCGCGTCATCGACTACATGGGCGACGACAGCGCCATCGTCCAGGCCGCCCGCGTCTCCTACGGCGCCGGCACCAAGCACGTCCAGAACGACGAGGGCCTGATCCGCTACCTCATGCGCCACTGGCACTCCACCCCGTTCGAGATGTGCGAGGTCAAGCTCCACGTCAAACTCCCCGTCTTCGTCGCCCGCCAGTGGATCCGCCACCGCACCGCCAACGTCAACGAATACTCCGCCCGCTACTCGATCCTCGACCGTGAGTTCTACATCCCCGAACCGTCGCAGCTTGCCGCCCAGTCGACGGTGAACAACCAGGGCAGGGGGGAACTCCTGGAGGGCGCGGAGGCGCAGCGCGTGCTCGACCTCCTGCGCGACGACGCGATGCGCGCCTATGACCATTACGAGGACATGCTGAGCCAGGAGGGCCAGAAGGGCCTCGCGCGCGAACTCGCCCGGATGAACCTGCCCGCGAACGTCTATACCCAGTGGTACTGGAAGATCGACCTGCACAACCTCTTCCACTTCCTCAGGCTCAGGGCCGACGAACACGCGCAGTACGAGATCAGGGCCTATGCCGAGGTGATGTGCGGCATCGCCCGCGACTGGGTGCCGCTGGCTTATGGGGCGTTCGAGGATTACCGGCTGGGCGGGGTGACGCTGAGCGGCAAGGCCGTGGAGGTGTTGAAGCGGCGGCTGGCGGGGGAGACTGTGACGCAGGAGACGAGCGGGATGTCGAAGGGCGAATGGCGGGAGTTCGAGGGGGTTTGGGGGTGAGTTAGGGCTTGCAATTCAAGGTTGGGGGCATGGGAACCGTTATTACTGACATAAGGGAGATCGAGGCAGCGTTCGACGACATTTGTGGGCGGCTAGGGAGCGTTCTTGACGAATCCGGTGGAGCGAGCGGAGTGATCGAAAGTATTCTCGTCGGCATTGGCGGTCTCAGATCGCGATTTCGCATGTGCATGGAACTCAACGATGCTTGCCTCGCGGCCTTTCACGATCCGTTCGATTACGATCCGGAAACAGAAACATTCTATGGTTTGGTGGATGGCGAGCGTAAGCCACTATTAAAGGTCAATCGCGCTGATCCAAACGTCCCAATCACGGTTGTGGGATCACAAAAGATGGCGGCCTTCGTGCCAAGAGCTGTTGTGCCAAATCCACTTTCAACAGGAGAGGGGGATGAGGCCCAGCGCAAGTTGGGCGACGAACTTCAGGCATTCTACTACGCCGCAAGCAAACTGTGGGATCGAATTGAACAGGAACTTCTCGGTAAGAAGGGCTCCAAATTCATTGGGGTGAAGCTCGTCAGGAACAGGCTGTTTGAGCATGCAGTCAGGGGTGAACAGAACTCGTTTGGAGTGAGTGGAAACGTCGGGCCTACCGTCAAGCCAATGCGCTACACCAAGTCCAAAGACGAAGCGCCCTATGACGCGGGGCTGCTTCCGAATGTCGAAGAGTTTCTTCGATACTGTTTGGAGCGCATTGGCAAGCCGTAGCACCCCGTAGGCCGGGGTTCACCCCGGCATCTTCTGCTACAGCTCCGCTCTTCGCGGCCGCCTTGGCGGGGTGAACCCCGCCCTACGGGATCACGCCGCCGTCGCGGCGATACGACGAATACGGCCAATCCTCCGGCCGCTCGACCAATCCATTCTTGACCGGGTTGATCCAGCAATACCGCACATGCGCCCGATAATCGACCTCATCGCGGATGTGGTGTTCCCAAAACCGCTTTTGCCAAACCGGCGCTTCGTCCTTGTGTAGGTCGGGTTCACCCCGACTCTCACCCGACCGGCCTTTGCGCCATATCCGTTCCGGGGTGGAAGTGTCGGGGTGAACCCCGACCTACGGATGCTGCGCGTGAACCGCGCCTTGATGATGCTCCCATCCGCGTCGAGAAATCCGCATCCCCCTCCGGCAAGGTCCAAACGCAATGCATGTGGTCCGGCAACACCACCCACGCATTGATGCGAACCGGGCAGCGCCCGATCGGCTCCCCAGGGCGGGGGCTCCACGCCTCCCCACCCTCCGCTCTCGCTCCGGGCGTTCCCCGGGGCGACGGTCCACCGGATCGTCGCCTGATCCGGCTCACCCCTCAGGCCGGGCGCCCCCTCCGTTGCGAAGAC
>NZ_WBUS01000071.1 GCF_008933605.1 Albidovulum sp. | reverse complement strand
CCGCATCGCCCAGGGGCAGCGCGGCGGCGACCCGGCCGGCGATCGCCGGGCCCGTCACCCCGGCGAGGCCGAGATGGGCGACGGCGGCGTGGATCACCCCGGCGGCGACGCCGGCCTTCGCGGCGAGCGCGAGGATCGCCTCGCGGATCGTTGCCACCGCGCAGTCGAAATCGGTCGAGACGTTCGCCGGGCCAAGCGTCACCTCGTGCCGCCGGCCCGCGGCGACGAGCGCCGCACGGCAGGAAGAACCGCCGCCGTCGACCCCGAGAATGATCCTGCCGGTCTCCACCATGGAAATACCTTTATAATACCTTTCATCAAAAGAAAAGATCCGAAGGCGGCGTCACGGCGCGTGAATGCTGTTTCGGCGCCATCTGGCGAGAACCCGATGGACAACAGGTATTAAAAAGGTATTATCTCTCCATCCGGAGGGATTCGATGCCGAAATCCGCGACAGAGCGTCTGCATCCGTTGGCCAGGGGGCTCGACGCACTCCCGGGTGCCGAGGCGCTCGACCGGCTCCTTTCGGCGCAGGAGACCGCCCTCGCGGCCATCCGCCCTGCCCTGCCCGCGCTCGATGCCGGCGCCCGCCTGATGGCGCGCTGCGTCGCCGCGGGCGGGAGCCTCGTCTATGCGGGTGCCGGGTCCTCGGCGCTGATGGCGATGGCGGACGGGCTGGAACTGCCCGGCACGTTCGGCCTGTCCGCCGACCGCATCCGCATCCTCATGGCGGGCGGCCTGCCGCGCGAGTCCCGCATGCCGGGCGACACGGAGGACGACGCCGCCGAGGCCGAGGCGGCCGCGGCGGTCATCGCCGCGGGCGATACCGTCATCGCCGTCACCGCCTCGGGAAGCACGCCCTACACGCTTGCCGCCGCACGGGCGGCGCGCCAGCGCGGCGCGCGCGTCATCGCCATCGCGAACAACTCCGACGCCGCGATCTTCGCCGAGGCGGAGGTCGCCATCTGCCTGCCGACGCCGCCGGAACTCGTGGCCGGATCGACCCGCATGGGCGCGGGCACGGCGCAGAAGGTGGCGCTCAACCTCATGTCCACGCTCATGGGCATCCGGCTTGGCGCCATCCATGACGGCATGATGGTCGCGCTCGTCGCGGACAACGCGAAGCTGAAGGCCCGCGCCCGGACGATGGTGGAGACGATCGCCGGGGTGCGCCCCGGGGCCGCCGCCGACGCCCTCGCCGAGGCGGGTGGAGCGGTCAAGCCGGCCGTCCTGATCGCGCGGGGCCTCACGCCGGCCGCCGCGACGACGATACTCGCGCAAAGCGGGGACAATCTCCGCGCGGCACTCGCGCGGATCGAAACGACCGGCCCGGCGGGGCCGGGGACAACAACCAGCAAGGGAGTATGAGATGAAACGGAGCCGACTGGCCGGGCTGCTGCTGGCCTCCACGATCCTCGCCGCCGGCATGGCGGCGGCGCAGGACGTCACGCTCACGATCGAGAGCTGGCGCAACGACGACCTGACGATCTGGCAGGACCAGATCATCCCGGCCTTCGAGGCCGCGCATCCCGGCATCAAGGTGCAGTTCACGCCCTCGGCGCCGACAGAGTACAACGCGGCGCTCAACTCCAAGCTCGATGCCGGCACGGCAGGCGACCTGATCACCTGCCGCCCCTTCGACGCCTCGCTCTCGCTCTTCCAGGGTGGCAAGCTCGCCGACCTTTCGGGCCTTGCCGCCATGGCGAACTTCTCCGACGTCGCCAAGTCGGCCTGGCAGACCGACGACGCCGCGGCGACCTTCTGCGTGCCGATGGCGAGCGTGATCCACGGCTTCATCTACAACAAGGACGCCTTTGACGCCCTCGGCCTCGCGCCGCCGGCGACGATGGAGGAGTTCTACGGCGTCCTCGACAAGATCAAGGCGGACGGCACCTACGTGCCCATGGCGATGGGCACCATCGACCAGTGGGAGGCCGCGACGATGGCCTACCAGAACATCGGGCCGAACTACTGGAAGGGCGAGGAGGGCCGCCTCGCGCTGATCAAGGGCGAGCAGAAGCTCACCGACGAGCCCTGGGTCGCCCCCTTCCGCGAACTGGCGCGCTGGAAGGACTATCTCGGCGACGGCTACGAGGCGCAGACCTATCCCGACAGCCAGAACCTCTTCACGCTCGGCCGCGCGGCGATCTATCCGGCCGGATCCTGGGAGATCTCCGGCTTCAACGCGCAGGCCGGCTTCACCATGGGTGCCTTCCCGCCGCCGGTCGTGGCGGCAGGCGACACATGCTACATCTCGGACCACACCGACATCGCCATCGGCATGAACGCGGCCACGAAACACCCCGAGGAGGCCAAGGCGTTCCTCGAATGGGTGGGATCGAGCGAGTTCGCCACGCTCTATGCCAACGCCCTGCCCGGCTTCTTCTCGCTGAACTCGGCGCCCGTCGAGATGGCCGATCCCCTGGCGCAGGAATTCGTCTCCTGGCGGGGCAAGTGTTCCTCGACGATCCGCTCGACCTACCAGATCCTGTCGCGCGGCACGCCGAACCTCGAGAACGAGACCTGGAACGCGAGCGCCAATGTCATCAAGGGCACCGAGACGCCCGAGGACGCGGCCAAGCGCCTGCAGGAAGGGCTCGCCTCCTGGTACGAGCCGCAGAAGTGACATCTCGCCCCTAGGGGCGAGCCCGCGGGGGGCGTTCCGCCCCCCGCACCTCCCGAGAGAATCCCCGCCACTGTGCATGAAGGAACGCGAGATGGCAGTCCGGCCACGGTACCACATCGCGGTCTTCCTGGCGCCGGCCGTGCTCGTCTATACGGCGGTGATGATATGGCCGCTTTTCAACACCTTGCGGCTGTCTCTTTATACGCAAGGAGCGGCGGGCCATGTCTTCGCGGGCCTGCGGAACTTCCAGACGCTCTTCGGCGATCCGCACTGGGCTGATGCCTTCTGGAACGCGCTTGCCAACAACGTCTGGTTCTTCGTGATCCACATGGCGGTGCAGAATCCGATCGGGATCGGGCTGGCCGCGATCCTCAGCCACCCGCGCCTGCGCTTCGCCACGTTCTACCGCTCCGCCATCTTCATTCCGACGATCCTTTCCTTCGTAATCGTCGGCTTCGCCTGGAAGCTGATCCTGTCGCCGATCTGGGGCATCGCGCCGTCCATGCTCGACGCGGTGGGGCTGAAGTCGCTCTACGCCCCGTGGCTCGGAAAGGAGGACTACGCGCTGACGACGCTTGCGCTGATCTCGGTGTGGCAGTTCGTCGGCATCCCGATGATGCTGATCTATGCCGCCTTGCTCGCCATCCCCGAGGGCGTGCTGGAAGCGGGCGAGATCGACGGGATCACCGGCTGGGCCGCGTTCTGGCGGATCAAGCTGCCGCTTGTCCTGCCCTCGATCGGGATCATCTCGATCCTGACCTTCGTCGGCAACTTCAATGCCTTCGACCTCATCTACGCGGCGCAGGGGGCGCTCGCCGGGCCGGATTTCTCCACCGACATCCTCGGCACATTCCTCTACCGGACCTTCTTCGGCTTCCAGCTCCAGCTTGGCGATCCGCACATGGGGGCCGCTATCGCCACGGCGATGTTCGCGATCATCCTGACCGGCGTCTGCCTATACCTCTTTCTCATCCAGACGCGCCTGCGGCGCTACCAGTTCTGAGGCCGCCATGAACCGCGCGCGCTCCAGCAGGCTGAACACCGTCGCCGCCCACGCCGCGCTTCTCGCCTGGACGGCGATCGCGCTCTTCCCGGTCTTCGTGATCCTGATCAACTCCTTCAAGACCCGGCGGGCGATCTTTGCCGAGCCGCTGTCCCTGCCGTCCGAGGCAAGTTTCTCGATGGTGGGGTACCGCACGGTGATGGCGCAGGGGGACTTCCTTCTCTATTTCCAGAACTCGCTGATCGTCACCGTCGGCTCGCTCGCCTTCACCCTTCTCTTCGGCGCCATGGCGGCCTTTGCGCTGAGCGAGTACCGCTTCCGCGGCAACATGCTGTTGGGTCTCTACCTCGCGCTCGGCATCATGATCCCGATCCGGATCGGCACAGTGGCGATCCTGGAGCTCATGGTGCAGACCGGGCTCGTGAACACGCTTTTCGCGCTGATCCTCGTCTACACGGCACAGGGCCTGCCGCTGGCCGTGTTCATCCTCTCGGAGTTCATGCGCCAGGTCTCCGACGACCTGAAGAATGCCGGCCGCATCGACGGGATGAGCGAATATGCGATCTTCGTCCGGCTGGTCCTGCCGCTGGTCCGCCCGGCGATGGCCACGGTCGCGGTCTTCAACATGATCCCGATCTGGAACGACCTCTGGTTTCCGCTGATCCTCGCCCCCGGCGAGGCCACGAAGACGCTGACGCTCGGCTCGCAGGTCTTCATCGGACAGTTCGTGACCGACTGGAACGCGGTCCTCTCGGCGCTCAGCCTTGCGATCCTGCCGGCGCTTGTCCTCTATGTCCTCTTCTCGCGGCAACTGATCCGCGGCATTACATCGGGAGCGGTGAAATGAAGGTTCTGATCGCCGGGCTTGGCAACATGGGCCTGTCCCATGCGCTGGCCCATCACCATCACCCGGGCGCGGAGATCGTGGCGTTGGTGAACCGCTCCGCTGTCGCGCTGCCGCCCGAGCTGCAATCCTACCCCCTAATCAATGACTTCCACGCCGCCCTTGCAGCGACCCGGCCGGAGGTCGTGGTCATCGCCACCTATTCGGACAGCCATGCCGACTATGCCTGCGCGGCCCTGGAACGGGGCGCGCATGTCTTCGTCGAGAAACCGCTGGCCACGACCGTCGCCGACGCCCGGCGCGTGGTGGACCTCGCCAAGAGGACCGGGCGCAAACTCGTCGTCGGCTACATCCTGCGCCACCACCCCTCCTGGCAGCGGCTCATCGCCGAGGCACGGGCGCTCGGCGGGCCCTACGTCTTCCGGCTGAACCTCAACCAGCAGTCCACGGGACCGACCTGGGAAGTGCACAAGGCGCTGATGCGGACGACCCCGCCCATCGTCGACTGCGGCGTCCATTATGTCGACGTGATGTGCCAGATCACCGACGCGCCGCCCCTGCGGGTGAATGGCATGGGGTTGCGGCTTTCCGACGAGATTGCCAAGGACATGTACAACTACGGACAGTTCCAGGTGGTCTTCGCCGACGGCTCGGTCGGCTGGTACGAGGCCGGCTGGGGTCCGATGATGTCCGAGGTCGCCTATTTCGTGAAGGACGTGATCAGCCCCCGCGGCGCGGTCTCGATCCTGTCGGGGATGCATCCCGCCTCGGATTCGGTCGAAGGGCATACCCGGGTGGGCAGCCTGCGCGTCCACCGTGCGGGCGGCACGGACGAGGACGTGGACTTCCCGGGCGAGCCCGGCCACCAGGCGCTCTGCGATGCCGAGCAGGACTTCGTGCTGCAGGCGATCGCCGAAGACCGCGACCTCACCCGGCACATGGAGGACGCGGTGTCCTCGCTCGCCGTCTGCCTTGCGGCGGACGAAAGCATCCGCACCAGCCGCACCGTGCACCTGGACGCTGCAAGATGACCGCGCTCTCTCTTGAAAACATAAGCAAATCATTCGGCGACGTGCAGGTTCTGCGGAACATCGACCTGGTGGTCGAGCCGGAGGAGTTCGTCGTCTTCGTGGGCCCTTCCGGCTGCGGCAAGTCCACGCTGCTGCGCGTCATCGCGGGGCTCGAGGATGCGAGCGCCGGCACCGTGCGCATCGGCGGCCGCGACGTCACGCGGACGCCCCCGGCGAAACGCGGCATCGCCATGGTGTTCCAGTCCTACGCGCTCTACCCCCATCTCGACGTCGAGGGCAACATGGCGCTCGGACTGAAGCAGGCCGGAGAGAGCCGCGCCGTCATTGCCGAGCGGATCGCGACGGCGGCGCGGATGCTCTCGCTCGAACCCTATCTGAAGCGCCGGCCTTCCGAGCTTTCGGGCGGCCAGCGTCAGCGCGTCGCGATCGGCCGCGCCATCGTCCGCAAGCCCGACCTCTTCCTCTTCGACGAACCCCTCTCGAACCTCGATGCCGCACTCAGGATGGCGACGCGGGTCGAGATCGCGCGGATCCACCGCGAGCTCGGAACCGCGATGATCTACGTGACCCATGACCAGACCGAGGCGATGACGCTCGCCAACCGGATCGTCATCCTGCGCGACGGGCGGATCGAGCAGGTGGGCAGCCCGATGGCGCTCTACAACGATCCCGACAACCTTTTCGTCGCCGGCTTCCTCGGAGCGCCCTCAATGAACTTCCTGCCCGCCGGCCGGCTCGGCGCGCCGGGAGCGACGGTCGGAATAAGGCCCGAGCATCTGCGGCTTGCGACGGAGGGGCCGCTCGCCGGCACCATCACCCACGTCGAGCGACTGGGCGCCGACACCAACCTCCTCGTCACGCTTGGCAGCGGCGAAACCCTGACCGTGCGCCTCTTCGGCCAGCACCCGCAGCAGGTGGGGGATGCCGTCGCACTTGCCTTCGACGCGGCCAGTGCCTATTCCTTCGATGCTGAAGGTCAACGCATAAGATTCTGATATTACTATAATTTTACCGCGTTTTTCTGCGCAGGGGGATGCCTGCCGGATCAGGTGACAACGTCGGGCCCCTGGCGTCCGGTGGTGGCCCGGATCGCCGCAAGCGTCTCGGCCGCGCGGATCACCGGGGCGAGCGCCGCCTGCACCTCGGCATCGAGCCCCTCCGGCCCGGCGACGCAGCGTTCGAGATAGAGCCGGAGCGTCGCGCCCTCCGTCCCCGTGCCCGAGAGCCTGAGCACGATGCGCGAGCCGTCGGTGAACACGACCCGCAGCCCCTGCCCGCGGGAGACGGAACCGTCCACCGGATCGGCATAGGCGAAATCGTCTGCCGCGGCGACCGTCATACCCTCGATGCACGTCCCCGGCAGCGCCGCCAGCCGGCCGTGCAACCTGTCCATCACCCGGTTGGCGAGCTCGGCCGTCAACGCCTCGTAGTCGTGCCGGGAATAGTAGTTCCGGCCGAAGCGTCGCCAGTGGTCTTCCATGATTTCCCGAATGCTTTGCTTGCGTTCCGCAAGGATATTCAACCAGAGGAGAACCGCCCAGAGCCCGTCCTTCTCGCGCACGTGGTCCGAGCCCGTGCCGAAGCTCTCCTCGCCGCAGAGCGTCACCCGGCCGGCATCGAGGAGGTTGCCGAAGAACTTCCAGCCCGTCGGCGTCTCGTAGGAGCCGATCCCCAGTGCCGCCGCCACCCGATCCGCCGCCGTCGAGGTGGGCATGGACCGCGCCACGCCCCTGAGCCCGGCGCGATATCCCGGCGCGAGATGGGCGTTCGCAGCCAGCACCGCCAGGCTGTCGGAGGGCGCGACGTAGATGCCCCGCCCGACGACCATGTTGCGGTCGCCGTCCCCGTCCGACGCGGCGCCGAAATCGGGTGCGTCGGGGCCCATCATCTCGTCCATGAGCGCCTTGGCCCAGGTCGGATTCGGATCGGGATGCAGGCCGCCGAAGTCCGGCAGGGGCGTGGCGTTCACCACCGTTCCCGGTGCGGCGCCGAGCCGCTCTTCGAGTATCTCGGCGGCATAGGGCCCGGTGATCGCGCTCATCGCGTCGAACCGCATCCGGAAGCCGCGCGCGAAGAGCGCGCGGATCTTCGGAAAGTCGAAGAGAGTTTCCATTAACGCGGCGTAGTCCGCGACGGGGTCTATGACCGAAACCTGCATCCCGCCAATATGTTGCTCGCCGATCCTGTCAATCTCCACATCCGGCTCGTCGGCCAGGCGGTAGGCATCGATCTCCTGCGTGCGGGCATGGATCGCCTCGGTCAGCGCCTCCGGGGCGGGGCCGCCGTTCGCGGTGTTGAACTTGATCCCGAAGTCCTCATCGGGTCCGCCCGGGTTGTGCGAGGCCGAAAGGATCAGCCCGCCATCGGTCTTGTGGAGACGAATGAGATGGGAGGCCGCGGGCGTTGACAGGAGCCCGCCCCGCCCGACAATCACCCGGCGCGCGCCGTTGGCCGCCGCCATCTTCAGGATCACCTGCACCGCGCTGTCGTTGAAATAGCGCCCGTCGCCGCCGACGACATAGGTCCTGCCCTCGGCGCCTCCGGTCGCATCGAACACCGACTGCACGAAGTTTTCGAGGTAACCCTCTGACATGAAGACCTTCGTCTTCTTGCGCAACCCCGACGTGCCGGGCTTCTGCCCTTCGATCGGCCGTGTCCTGACCCGCATCCGATGCTCCCTGTCCTCGGGGCTAAACGAGGCTGGTGACCCAGAGGATCGTCGCGTCCTCCGGGCTCAGCGAAATGACGTTGTGCCCCATCGAGGCATCGTAATAGGCGCTGTCGCCGCGGCGCAGATCGACCGGCTCATGGAACTCCGTATAGAGCCGGACAATGCCGGTCAGCACGTAGAGGAATTCCTCGCCGTCGTGGCGCACCCAGCCGCCGAACTCGTCGAGGCTGCGGGCACGGATGCGCGCCGTGTAGGGCAGCATCTGCTTGCCGCGGAACGCGCCCGCGAGAAGCCGGTGCTCGTAGGTCGCGGTCGCCTGCGCCTGCCCCTCGGCCGCGGTCGTCACCGCCATCCGGCCCGAGGCCTGCGGCCGGGACGGCGGCGTGAAGAGCTGCGGGACCGAGATCGAAAGCCCCTGCGCCAGCTTCCTCAGCACCTCGTAAGTGGGCGACATCTGGCCATTTTCGATCTTCGAGAGCGTCGATCGCGCGACCCCCGCCTGGCTTGCCGCCTGCTCCAGCGTCCAGCCCCGTTCCTTGCGCAGGTCGCGCACGCGCTCGCCGAGGATCAAGGGCTGGGCCGGCTCATCCTGTGCCTGTCCGGCGCGGGCGATGCGGATGATTCCGGTCTGGTCGATGTCGCTCATCTGTTCGGTCCTGACGCCCTGACCGTGCATTAACGCCAATACGCCGCGCCTTGCAACGGCCCGGCTTGCAGCGTAGCGAGGGGTCATGCTGTCCGTGACCGACACCAAGGCGCCGGCGCCCTGTCCCGCACCCTTCAACCTCGCCCGTCACGTGCTCGCGGCGGCCGCGGACCGGCCCGATCACGTCGCGCTTCAGGTCCTGCGCCCCGCGGGTGCGGAACGCTGGAGCTACGGGCGGCTCGCTGCCGCCGTGCAGGGCGTGGCGACGGGTCTCGCCCGGGAAGGCTTGCGCCCCGGCGACCGCATCCTCCTCCGCCTCGGCAACGGGGTAGCCTTCCCGCTCGCCTTCCTCGGCGCAGTGGCGGGGGGATTCGTCCCGGTGCCGACGGCGGCGGGACTGACAGCGGGCGAGGTGACGCGGCTCTGCGCCCAGATCCGGCCCGCGCTCATCGTCGCAGGGAGCGGCGCCGCGCTGCCGGAAACTCCGCCCTGTCCGGTCCTCGGCGAGGCGGCGCTGCGCGGCTTCGAGGGGCAGCCCGGCCGAGACTGGGTGATGGGCGACCCCGATCGGCTGGCCTACATCGTCTTCACCTCCGGCACCTCGGGCACGCCGCGCGCCGTTGCCCATGCCCACCGTACTGTCTGGGCGCGCCGGATGATGCGCGACGGCTGGCACGCGATCGGGCCGGAGGACCGCGTCATGCACGCGGGCGCGCTCAACTGGACCTACACGCTCGGCGTCGGGCTCTTCGATCCCTGGGCCGTGGGCGCGACGGCGCTGATCCCCGCCGAGGGGGTGGCGGCGGAGCAGCTGCCGCTCCTCGCGCGGCGCTTCGATGTCACGGTTTTTGCTGCTGTACCAGGAGTTTACCGCCGCATCCTCGCACATGGCGACGGGCTTGCGCTGCCCCGCCTCCGGCACGGTCTTTCGGCCGGCGAGAGACTCCCCCCTGCGCTCCGCGCCCGCTGGCAGGCGGCCACCGGGACCGACCTGCACGAGGCGATGGGGCTTTCGGAATGCTCCACCTTTCTCTCCTCCTCGCCTGCCCGCCCGGCGCCGGAGGGCGCGACCGGCTACCCGCAGCCCGGCCGCCGCGTCGCCGTCCTCGGCCCCGACGGTGCTCCCGTGCCGCGGGGAGAGCCGGGCCTGCTGGCGGTCCATCGGAGCGATCCCGGGCTCTTCCTCGGTAGCTGGGAAAGCGAAACAATCGCACCCATCACCGGCGACTGGTTCCAGACTGGCGACATGGCCATCATGGCGGAAGATGGCGCGATCACCAGCCTCGGCCGCGCCGACGACATGCTGACCGCCGGCGGCTTCCGCGTGTCGCCGGCGGAGATCGAGGGCGCGATGGCCGCCTGCCCCGGCGTGACGGCGAGCGCGGCGGTGGAACTGCCGGTGAAGGCCGATACCACGGTGATCGCTCTCATCTACGCCGGCGAGGCCGGGGAGAGGGCGCTCCGTGCCCATGCCGAGGCGCATCTCGCCCGCTACAAGCAGCCGCGCCTCTACCTTCGGCGCGACGCGATCCCGCAGACTGCCAACGGCAAGATCAATCGCCGCGCCCTGCGCGAGGAATGGAAGGCAAGCCAATGATAAGGCTGGATATCATATCGGACATCGCCTGCCCATGGTGCTACGTCGGCAAGGCCTACCTCGACCGCGCGCTCGAGGCGCGCCCGGACCATCCCTTCGCAATCGAGTGGCACCCGTTCCAGCTCAACCCCGAACTGCCGAGGGCCGGCATGGACCGGCGTGCCTACATGGAGGCGAAGTTCGGCGGCAAGGAGGGCGCGGTCCGCGCGCATCTGCCGCTCCTCGAACATGCCGCGGCGGCAGGGGTGGAACTGAACCTCGAGCGGATGACGCGCCAGCCGAACACGCTCGACGCGCACCGGCTCATCCACTGGGCCGGCCTCGAAGGGCGGCAGACGCCAATGGTCTCGGCGCTCTTCCGGGCCTTCTGGCGCGACGGGCGCGACCTGACCGATGCCGAAACGCTTGCCGATGTCGCCGCCGAGGCGGGCCTCGACCGGGCGATGGTCCACCGGCTGCTCGGGACCGACGCCGACGCCGCGGATATCCGCGCCCGCGACGCCCATTCCCGCGAACGCGGCGTGAACGCCGTGCCCGCCTTCATCATCGCCAACCGCCATGTCCTGCAGGGCGCGCAGCCGACCGAGATCTGGATGCGTGTCATCGACGACATCGCCGGCCAGCTTGCCGCCGGGGAGGGCCGATGACGTCCGGAACCGACGCCCGCCGCCTGCCCCTGCCCGAGTTCATCGTCCTGCTGGCGATGATGTTCGCGATGACCGCCTTCTCGATCGACGCGATGCTGCCGGCGATGCCGGAAATCGCCGCGGACCTCAGCCCGGAGGCCCCGAACCGCACGCAGCTCATCATCACGAGCTTCGTCTTCGGCATGGGGCTCGGCACCTTTCTCACCGGGCCGCTCTCCGACGCGCTGGGACGCCGGCGGGTAATCGTCGGCGGTGCGGTCCTCTACTGCATCGGCGCGGCGCTCGCCTGGGTGGCGCCCTCGCTCTGGCTGGTGCTGGCGGCGCGGGTCCTGCAGGGGCTCGGCGTGGCGGGACCCCGGGTCGCGGCGATGGCGCTGGTGCGCGACCTCTATTCCGGGCGGCAGATGGCGCGGATCGTGTCGATCACGATGATGGTCTTCGTGCTCGTCCCGGCGGTGGCGCCGCTCATCGGCTCCTGGATCATCGCGGGCTTTGGCTGGCGCGGCATCTTTCCGGCCTTCATCGCCTTCGCCCTGCTGTCCACCGGATGGTTCTGGCTCCGGCAGGCCGAAACCCTCCCGGTGCGCGCCCGCCGGCCGCTGCGGTTCGCCACGCTCGCCGCAGCCGTGCGCGAGATCCTGACCCACCGGCTCGTGGTCATGGTCATCCTCGTGATGACGCTCGCCTTCGCCTGCCTCTTCGCCACGCTTTCCTCGACCCAGCAGGTCTTCGACCGGCATTTCGGGCTGGCCGAGAGCTTCCCGCGCTGGTTCGCCGTCATCGCGCTCCTCTCGGGCTTCGCGAGCGTGCTCAACGCGCGGCTCGTGGTGCGGCTCGGCATGCGGGCGATGGCGACCGGCACCTTCGCCGCGCAGACCGTCAATTCCGCCGTCATGGTCCTGCTCTTCGGCGCCGGCCTCGTGCCCGAAGGGGCGGCCTTCTGGGTCTATTTCTACTGGACGGTGACGGTCTTCTTCATGGCCGGCCTGACCATCGGCAACCTGAACGCGCTCGCGCTCGAACCGATGGGGCATATCGCCGGCACGGCGGCCTCGGTCGTCACCGCTCTCGCCACCGTGCTCTCGGTGCTCGTGGCGGCGCCCATCGGGCTCGCCTTCGACGGCACGCCCCTGCCGCTGATGATCGGGGTCTTCGTCTGCTCGGCGCTTGCCGTACCGCTGATGCTCGCCCTGCCCCGGCGGGAGACCTAGGCGGCCTTTTCCGCCAGTTCCTTGGCAATCGCGAAGGCGCCCTTGATCTTCTCGCTGTCGCGGGTCCAGTCGCGCTGGAGGATCACCTTGTTGTCCTTGATCTTCGCAAGACCGTTCTGCGCCTGAAGAAACTCCACCAACCCCTTGGGATTTGGGAACTTGTCGGCATGGAACTGAACCGTCGCGCCCTTCGGTCCGAGGTCGAGGCGGCCGATGTGCGCGCGGCGGCACATCGCCTTGATCCGCATGACGAGGAGGAGCGTGTTGACCTCCTTCGGCACCGGGCCGAAGCGGTCGATGAGCTCGGCGGCGAAACCTTCGAGCTCCACCTTCGTGGTCAGCGACGACAACCGCCGGTAAAGCCCGAGCCGCACGTCGAGGTCGGGCACGTACTCCTCGGGGATCATCACCGGCACGCCGAGGTTGATCTGCGGCGACCACTGGCCATCCTCCCCGGTCGGCGCCTCGATGTCGCCGGCCTTAATCCGGGCGATCGTCTCCTCCAGCATATTCTGGTAAAGTTCGTAGCCTACCTCGTTGATATGGCCGGACTGTTCCTCGCCCAGGATATTGCCCGCCCCCCGCAGGTCGAGGTCCTGCGAGGCCAGCGAGAAGCCGGCGCCGAGGCTGTCGAGCGATCCCAGAAGCCGCAGCCGCTTCTGCGCGGCGGGCGTCAAGGGCGCGCGGGGCTTCGTGGTCAGGTAGCAGTAGGCGCGGAGCTTCGCCCGGCCGACGCGCCCGCGGATCTGGTAGAGCTGTGCGAGGCCGAACATGTCCGCTCGGTGGACAATCATCGTGTTGGCAGTGGGAATATCGAGGCCGCTTTCAACAATCGAGGTGGCCAGAAGCACGTCGTACTTGCCGTCGTAGAAGGCGTTCATCCGGTCGTCGAGGTCGCCGGCCGCCATCTGGCCGTGGGCAACGACGTAGCTCACCTCCGGCACATGGGTCTTCAGGAAGTCCTCGATCTCGGGCAGGTCCTTGATGCGCGGCACGACGTAGAACGACTGCCCGCCCCGGTAGCGTTCGCGCAGAAGGGCCTCGCGGATGGTGACGCTGTCGAACTCCGAGACATAGGTGCGGATTGCCAGCCGGTCGACCGGCGGCGTCCCGATGATGCTGAGATCCCGGACCCCTGTGAGCGACAGTTGAAGCGTCCGCGGGATCGGCGTCGCGGTCAGCGTGAGCACATGGATCTCCGACCGCATCTCCTTCAGCCGTTCCTTGTGGGCGACGCCGAAATGCTGCTCCTCGTCGATGATCAGGAGCCCGAGGTTGCGAAACTTCACGCCCTTTGCCAGCACCGCGTGGGTGCCGATGACGACGTCCACCGAGCCATCGGCCAGCCCGTCGCGGGTCGCCTGCGCGTCGCGGGCCGAGACGAAGCGCGAGAGCGGGCGCACGGCGATCGCGGTGCCGCGGAAACGCTCGGCGAAGGTCTTGAAGTGCTGGCGGGCAAGCAGGGTGGTCGGCGCGATGACGGCCACCTGCACGCCCGCCTGCGCCGCGACGAAGGCCGCGCGCATGGCGACCTCGGTCTTGCCGAAGCCCACGTCGCCGACGACGAGCCGGTCCATCGGCCGCCCCTCGGCGAGGTCACCCACCACCTCGTCGATGGCCGAGAGCTGGTCGTCGGTCTCCTGGTAGGGAAAGCGGGCTGCGAAGGCGTCGTATTCGTGGTGCGCGGCCTCGAGGACCGGCGCCTTCCGCAGAAGCCTTTCGGCCGCCACCCGCATGAGCCGTTCGGCCATCATGCGGATGCGTTCCTTGAGCCGCGCCTTCTTCGCCTGCCAGGCGCCGCCGCCGAGCCTGTCGAGGAGGCCCTCCTCGTGGCCGTAGCGGCTGAGGAGCTCGATGTTCTCGACCGGCAGGTAAAGCCGGTCACCGCCGGCGTATTCCAGGGCCACGCAGTCGTGCGGCGCACCGAGCGCGGTGATCGTTTCGAGCCCGGTGTAGCGGCCGACGCCGTGATCGACGTGCACGACGAGATCGCCGGGGGAAAGCGACTGCGCCTCGGTCAGGAAGTTGTCGGCCTTCCTGCGCTTCTTCGCGCCCCGGATGAGCCGTTCGCCGAGCACGTCCTGCTCGGAGACGACGGTCAGGTCGGCGGCCGTGAAGCCATGCTCCAGAGCCCAGACAGCGAGGAAGACGCCGCCGCGGCCCTCCGGCACCTCGCGGATGTCGCGGACCGGTCTGGCGCCGAGCAGGTCCTCGTCCTCCAGGAGACCCTTCAGCCGTTCGCGCGCGCCCTCCGAATAGGAGGCGATGATGACCTGGCCATCCGCGCGCCGCGCATTCACATGGTCCGCCAGGGCACTGAAAAGGTTCACGTTATCAAGCTGACGCTCGGGCGCAAAGTTGCGCCCGATCCGGCCGCCCGCATCCAGCACGCCCGGCCCCGTCGCCTGCGGCAGCGCGACGAGCTGGATCGCCCGGTGCCCGGAAATGGCCGCGTCCCAGCCCGCGTCGTCAAGGTAGAGCTGGCCCGGCGGACAGGGCTTGTAGACGGTGTCGAGCCGGTCCTTGCGCTTCATCGCCTCCGAGCGCGTGTCGTACTGGTCCTCGATCCCTTCCCAGCGCGCCAGCCGCGCCGGCGTCAGCTGGTCGTCCAGCATGACCGACGCGCCGGGCAGATAGTCAAAGAGCGTCTCCAGGCGGTCGTGGAAGAAGGGCAGCCAGTGCTCCATGCCGGCGTACTTGCGCCCCGCACTCACCGCCTCGTAGAGCGGATCGTCGGTGCCCGCCGCGCCGAACTCGATCCGGTAGGTCTGGCGGAAGCGCGTGATCGCGGCCTCGTCGAGGATCACCTCGGAGACGGGCGCAAGTTCCACCTTCGCCAGTTTCTCGGTCGTGCGTTGCGTCGCCGGGTCGAACCGCCGCGCGCCGTCGAGCACGTCGCCGAAGAGGTCGAGCCGCACCGGCCCGCCCTCCCCCGGCGGATAGATGTCGATGATGCCGCCGCGCACCGCGTAGTCGCCGGGCTCTGTCACCGTCGGGCTCTGGGTGAAGCCCATGCGGACAAGGAAGGCGCGCAAGGCGGCCTCGTTCAGACGCTGGCCCACGCGGGCGCTGAAGGCGGCCTCGCGGAGCACCTCGCGCGCCGGCAGGCGCTGGGTCGCGGCGTTAAGCGTGGTCAGGAGCACGAAGGGCTGCGGCAGCCCGTGGGCGAGCGCGGCGAGCGTCGCCATCCGCATGGCCGAGACATCGGCCGCGGGCGAGACCCGGTCATAGGGCAGGCAGTCCCAGGCCGGGAAGGTCAGGACCAGCGCGTCCGGCGCGAAGAAGGCGAGCGCCGACCGCATCGCCTCCATCCGCTTGTCGTCGCGGGCGACGTGGACGACGGGCGCGCCCTTCGCCAGCTCGCGCGCAACGAGACGGGCGTCAAAGCCTTCGGGCGCGCCGGAGAGGGTGATGTGGGCGGGCGTGGTCATGGCGGCTGAGGTAGCCTTCCCCGCGGCGGTGTCAACCGGGTAGCACCGAGATGTTGAAGTTCTGCAGCATCCCCCAGAAGGCGGTGACGAAGGTCGAGATCATGCCGATGACCTGCACGCCGACGCGGTGCAGCGCGAGCCGGCGGCGCAGCGCCTCGCCCCGGTCGCCCTCCTCGACGATCCGCCGCGCGGTGGTCACGCTCATCAGCCCCACGACCGTCAGCGGCGCGGCGATGAGGAACACGGCCTGCGCGAATTCGACCTTGTAGACGAAGCCGAGGAGGGCGAGCGTGGTCAGCGCGAAGGCGAGCATGGCGAGCAGGATCACCCCGGCCTCGCGGACGATGTAGAGGATGCGCGAGACGTTGATGCGCGCGATGTCCTCCAGATCGGCCTCGGCCTGCCCGCCGGTGCGGCGGGCGCGCAGCACCATGTCATAGGGAATGCCGAGCACCCAGTGGGAGGCGGAGGACCAGGTGACGGCCAGCGCGATCCAGTACCACAGGTTGGAGAAGGACCTGAGGTCGATCAGGTCGAAGATCAGTTTCGTCCAGTCCAAGTCCTGCCCCCTGATACGCCCCTCGGCGGGGCGTGTTGGCGCGATGCTAGCGGCGCCCTGCGGCGGTTTCCACCCTTGAGATGCGCACCGATCCGTGCAACCCGTTGCCAATCCCAAAACCCGAGGCGCGCCATGACCCCGATCCAAGCCCCCTTCCCCGGTCTCCGCTTCCGCCGCCTGCGCCGGACGGCCGCGCTGCGCGACCTCGCGCAGGAGCACCGGCTGAGCGTGAAGGACCTGATCTGGCCGGTCTTCGTGACCGACGTGCCGGGGGCGGACGTGGAGGTTCCCTCCATGCCGGGCGTGACGCGGCGGACGATCGACGGCGTGGCGCGCGCGGCGGAAGAGGCCGCGACGCTCGGCATCCCGGCGATCTGCCTTTTTCCCTACACCGATCCCGCGCTGAAGACCGAGACCTGCGAGGAGGCCTGGAACCCGGAGAACCTTTCCAACCGCGCGGTCCGCGCCATCAAGGCGGCCGTGCCCGAGGTGGCGGTGATGACCGACGTGGCGCTCGACCCCTACAACGCGCTCGGCCATGACGGGATCGTGCGGGACGGGGTGATCCTGAACGACGAGACGGTCGAGGCGCTGGTGAGGATGGCGCTCGCGCAGGCCGAGGCGGGCGCGGACATCCTCGGCCCCTCGGACATGATGGACGGGCGCATCGGCGCGATGCGCGCGGGCCTCGAGGCGGCGGGGCACAGGGACGTGGCC
Organism: Albidovulum sp.; assembly: GCF_008933605.1. GTDB lineage: Bacteria > Pseudomonadota > Alphaproteobacteria > Rhodobacterales > Rhodobacteraceae > Albidovulum. The sequence goes on along the minus strand of NZ_WBUS01000071.1, from coordinate 377 downwards.
ATTCTCTCCTACGCGGCGAAATACGCCTCGGCCTTCTACGGGCCCTTCCGCGACGCGGTCGGCGCCTCGGGCGCGCTGAAGGGCGACAAGAAGACCTACCAGATGAACCCCGGCAATTCCGACGAGGCATTGCGGCTCGTCGCGCGCGACCTTTCCGAGGGCGCGGACATGGTGATGGTCAAGCCGGGGATGCCCTATCTCGACATCTGCGCGCGTGTGAAGACGGCCTTCGGCGTGCCGACCTATGCCTACCAGGTCTCGGGCGAATACGCGATGCTGAAGGGGGCGATCCGGAACGGCTGGGTGAAGGACGAGGTGATCGTCGAAAGCCTGATGGCCTTCCGGCGGGCGGGCTGCGACGGCGTGCTGACCTATTT
>NZ_WBUS01000257.1 GCF_008933605.1 Albidovulum sp. | reverse complement strand
GCACGGAACCCGCCCTGCCGCCGCTCCGCCGGCCTGCGGCCCGCGCCTGCCCCCCGGGCATGTCCCGTCGCAAAATCCATCCGTCAAAGACCCTTTTGCCGCCCTTCGGGCGGCTGAAGCCGCTGTCGACGTGTCCGGCCCCGCGGCCTCGCGCCTAAGGCGAATCGAACGCCATCGTCTTGAATTCTCTAGCACAGTCGCGCGAAACCCGCCTGCAATGCCGCTATGCCGCGTATCGCGGGGATGCTACTGTCGGCGCGGATGGGAGAATTGACGGCGATCGGGGGCTTTTGTGCAAAGACTGCTGTTTGCGAAGATCGAAGTCTGGGTCGTGCTTCTCCTGGCGATCCTGGGGCTTCTCGGGCTTGTCGGTTTCGGCGTGGCGGTGCTCGACGGCGAACGCGAGACCGGGCGGCTTGGCCCGGTCGGCTCGGCGGCGCTGGCGGTCGCAGAAATCCCCGACACGGTGAAGGCCCTGCTCGAGGAAGACATGCTGATGGCGGGATTCTTCCCGCGTCGCTTCGCCGACAAGCCGGCCGGATGGAGCTTCCCCGAAGGGACACGGCCCTCGGGATACCTGCTGCTCTCGCGCTACGACGGCGACCGCCCCCGGCATGTGGTGCAGCTCGTCTCGCTGGCCGACGGGACGGTCCGGCACGAGTGGCTGCCCGATGCCGACAGCTTGCTGGCCGACGCGCCGCGCACCTCGCGAATCGCCCAGCAGGAGCATTGGAGCACGCGCTATTATCGCGTGATCGCGCCCATTCTGACGGATGACGGGACATTGGTGATCAAAGATCACCAGTCCTACCTCTACGGGATTGGTGCCTGTTCGGAAAAACTCTGGAGCCAGTATGACGTCCTGCTCCACCACTCGACCGAAAGCGACGGCGCGGGGGGCTGGTGGATTCCGGGCTATGTCGAGCCGAGCGAGGTCGAGCGGATCGACCCCAAGTTCATCGACGACGCGCTCGTCCATCTCGGCCCGAAGGGTGAGGTGCTGTGGCGGAAGTCGCTGACCCAGGTCTTGCTCGACCACGGGATGGAATACGCGCTCTTCACGGCCGGGGACTACCAGGTCGACCCGATCCACCTCAACGACATAGAGCCGGTGCTGGCGGACGGACCCTTCTGGAAGAAGGGCGACCTGTTCCTGAGCTTCCGGCACATGTCGATGATCATGCTCTACCGGCCCGCGACGGACGAGATCGTCTGGAAGAAGCAAGGCCCCTGGCTTGCCCAGCATGACGTGGACATCCTCGACGCGACGCGGATCGGCGTGTTCAACAACAACGCCTACGACCGCGGCACCGACGCGCGGATTCATGGCACGAACGAGATCGTCGTCTATGACTTCGCCACGGACCAACTCTCGCAGCCCTGGGACGCGGCGATGAAGGCGGCGGACGTCAAGACGCTCTTCGAAGGGCTCTTCACCGTCCTTCCCGACGGCACCGTGATGGTGGAGGAGGAGAACGCCGGGAGGCTTCTGATCCTCGGCCAGGACGGAACGGTGCGGGCGGAGTACATCAACAAGGGCGCCGACGGGATCGGCTACCGCATGGGCTGGAGCCGCTACCTGACGCCGGCGGAGGGCGAGGCGGAACTGGCGCGGCTTGCCGCCACGACCTGCCCGGCCGGCTGAACGCTCAACCGAGCAGCGCGAGACCGGGGAAGGTTTCGAGCAGCCAGTAGGAAAACTGGCTGAACCCGCCGGTGAGCATCAGCAGCCCGATGGTCCACAGGAGCAGCCCCATGATCCGCTCGATCCGCTCCATGTGGCGCTTGAGGAAGGCCATGGCGCCCTTCAGGCGGGGGAAGAAGGCCGCGACCAGAAGGAACGGGATGCCGAGCCCGACGGCATAGACGGCGAGCAGCGCCGTGCCGCGACCGATCGAGCCATCCTGTGCCGCCAGCGCGAGGATCATGCCGAGCTGCGGGCCAATGCAGGGGGTCCAGCCGAAGGCGAAGGCGAGCCCCAGGAGATACGCACCGAAGGCGGAGCCGCCCCGGTCGCCCGCGTCGATCCGCGCCTCGCGGTTCAGGAACCCGATGCGGATGACCCCGAGGAAATGCGCGCCGAAGACCATCACCACGATGCCGGCGAGCGTGTTGAACCAATCCTGGTTCTGCAGGAAGAACTGGCCGAAGGCGGAGGCGGTGAAGCCGAGGAAGAGGAATACCGTCGAAAGCCCGAGCACGAAGAAGGCAGCGGCCATCAGGGCGCGGTTGCGCCCCCTGCCCGCGCCGCCGGTCCCGTCGCCCATCTCGGCCATGGTGATTCCGCCCATGTAGGCCAGATAGGGCGGCACGATCGGCAACACGCAGGGGCTGAGGAACGACAGCACGCCCGCGAAGAGCGCGATCAGCGCGGCGAGCGCGAAGCCCGCGTCGATGATGCCGGTTTCCAACATGCCCCACCTCTAGCGCAGCCCCCGGGCGCCGTCACGGGGGCATTCCGTCACGCGGCCGTCACAACCGCGTGGAAGGGAAAACGCCGGGCACGAGGGCCCGGCGTCTTCGATCCGTATTCCCGGCTCAGCGGCCGAGCGACCACCAGCCACGCCGTTTCGGCCTGGCGGGCTCGTCCGGCGTCGCCTTGTCCTCCGGGTCGGGGACGAGCGCGTCGGAGGCGGCCGCGGGTTCCGGCGAGGGCATCGGCGCGGGTTGGGGCGCTGGCTCCGCCGCCTCCGCCACGGCGGGTTCCGGCGTCACCGCCGGCGCGACCTCGGCGGGTG
>NZ_WBUS01000256.1 GCF_008933605.1 Albidovulum sp. | reverse complement strand
CGCTTGATCTTCTCGAGAATGTCCATGGCCCCTCTTATCCCCCCCCGGCACATGGGAAAAGCCCCTGTTTCCTGGTTGCGGAAGTGCCACGGGCGGCCTCGCCCCCCCGAGGCGCTCAGACCCAAGCGACCGCACTGTCGCCGCGCGCCTCGAGCCAGCCATTCACCCGGCTGAACGGGCGGGAGCCGAAGAAGCCCCGGTGCGCGGACAGCGGCGAGGGATGCGCCGTCTCGATCCTGAGATGGTGCGCCCGGCGCAGGTGGCGCGCGGCGACCTTCTGCGCCGGACCGCCCCAGAGGAGGAAGGCGCGGGGCGCCCGGTCTAGCTCTGCGAGGACCTCGGCCACGAGCCGGTCCCAGCCGATCCGCCCGTGGGCGCCGGGCCGTCCCTCCGGCACGCTGAGCGCGGTGTTGAGCAGAAGCACGCCCTGCCGCGCCCAGTCTCCGAGATCCGTATCTCCCCGCCGGACTCCAAGATCGTCCTCCAACTCCTTGAAGATGTTGCCAAGGCTGTCCAGCCTCCCGGGAAATTCCGCGGGTATCGAGAAGGCCAGCCCATCCGCCTTGCCGGCCGTGTGGTAGGGGTCCTGGCCGAGGATCACGACCCGCGCCGCGGCCGGCGCGCAGGCGTCGAGCGCGGCGAAGATGCGGTGGCGGGGCGGAAAGACGGGACCCGGATCGGCCGCGAGCCGGGCCTCGATTCCGGGCCAGTCGCGGGTGAAGAAGGGCAGGTGGGCCCAGGCCGCGGGGATCATGCCCCCGCGGTCGCAAGCGCCAGCGCCGCGACCTTCGCCCTGGCCCGGCCGCTGTCGATGCTCTCGCGCGCCATGGCGACGCCTTCCTTGAGGTCGGCGGCCTTGTCCGCGACCACGAGCGCCGCCGCGGCGTTCAGGAGAACCGCGTCACGGTAGGCCCCCCCGGCCCCGTCGAGCAGGGCGCGGAACGCCGCCGCGTTCTCCTCCGGGCTGCCGCCGAGGACTGCCTCGAACGGATGGACCGGCAGGTCCGCTTCCTCGGGGTGCAGTTCGAACTCGCGCACCGCGCCGTTCTCAAGCGCCGCGACCCAGGTCGGCCCGCAGATCGAGATTTCGTCGGTGCCGTCGGCGCCGTGGACGAGCCAGGCGGCCTCGGAGCCGAGGGCGGCGAGCGTTTCCGCCATCGGCCTGATCCAGGCACGGGCAAAGGCGCCGGTCAGCTGGCGCTTGACGCCGGCGGGATTCGTCAGCGGGCCGAGGAGGTTGAAGATCGTGCGGGTGCCAAGTTCCGCCCGCGTGGGCATAACGTGGCGGATCGCGGGGTGGTGCATCGGCGCCATCATGAATCCGATGCCGCAGCTTTCGATAGCCTTCTCAACCGCTTCCGGTCCGATCATCACGTTGATGCCAAGCTGCGTCAGGGCATCGGCCGCCCCCGATTTCGAACTGAGGTTGCGGTTGCCGTGCTTGGCGACGACGACGCCCGCGCCCGCCGCGACGAAGGCCGTGGCGGTGGAGATGTTGAGCGTGCCCTTGCCGTCACCGCCGGTGCCGACGATGTCGATGGCCCCCTCGGGCGCGCGCACCCGGTTGCACTTCGACACCATGACCCGCGCCGCGGCGGCAATCTCGTCCACGGTCTCGCCGCGGGTCCTCAGCGCCATCAGGAAGCCGCCCATCTGCGAGGGCGTTGCGGCGCCCTCGAAGAGCGCCTCGAAGGCGCGCTCGGCTTCGGCGCCCGTCAGGGGCCGCTCGGCGGCAAGCCCGATGAGGGGGCGCAGGTCGTCGCTCACGCGGGCACCGTCAGGGGCACCCCTGCGCTTTCGAGGAAGGTCCTGAGCATCCGGTGCCCATGTTCCGAGGCAATCGATTCGGGGTGGAACTGCACGCCTTCGATCGGCAGTTCGCGGTGGCGCAGCCCCATGATCGTGCCGTCGTCGAGCCAGGCGGTGACCTCCAGGCAGTCGGGCAGGGTGGCGCGGTCCACCACGAGCGAGTGGTAGCGGGTGGCCTGGAAAGGCGAGGGCAGGCCGGCGAAGACGCCTTTGCCGGAATGGTGGATCGTCCCCATCTTTCCGTGCACGATCTCATGGCAGCGCACGACCTTGCCGCCGAAGGCCTCGCCGATCGCCTGGTGGCCGAGGCAGACGCCGAGGAGCGGTGTCCGCGTCTCCGCCGCGGCGGCGGTCAGCGCGAGGCAGATGCCCGCCTGCGCCGGATCACAGGGCCCGGGCGAGAGCACGATGGCCGCGGGCCTCAGCTCCATCGCCTCCTGCACGTTCAGCGCGTCGTTGCGGTGGACCACCACATCGGCACCAAGCTCGCCCAGATAATGGACGAGGTTGTAGGTAAAGCTGTCGTAGTTGTCGATCAGAAGCAGCATAGTCCCGCCTTTGCGCCCTTCGGCGCGGCCTTTGGCGCAATCTGGGGGTGATCACGCCCGCGTGTCGGGCTATACATGGTCAGAGCCGCGCGGCCGGGTCAAGGCAAGAAGCGGACGAAAGAGGCAAGGCGTCGGAGGCAGACGTGGGCAGAGGTTATCTTTTCGGACTTCTCGTTGGGGTTGTCGCATCGGCGGCGGGACTTGCCGGCGTGTCGCTGATGGCACCGGTAAGCACGCCGGAGAGGCTGGCCGATGCCGGCGCCGTCGCGCCCTCGGACGCCGGCGGGCAGGCGCCCGAAGCGTCCCCGGCGGCCGTTGGGTCGGAGACCGCCGCACCCGAGGCGACCCCGCCCGAGGCGGCCGCGCCCGAGACAGCGCCCGAGACCGCACCCG
>NZ_WBUS01000255.1 GCF_008933605.1 Albidovulum sp. | reverse complement strand
GCCGAAGGCGAAGCCGAAGAAGATGCCCGCGACCATTCCCACCCGCCCCGGCAGAAGCTCCTGCGCGAAGACCACGATCGCCGGGAAGGCCGAGGCGAGGATGAGCCCGATGATCACCGACAGGACCCCGGTCCAGAAGAGGTCGGCATGGGGGAGCGCCAGTGTGAAGGGCAGGACGCCGAGGATCGAGACCCAGATCACCGTCAGCGCCCCGAACCGGTCGCCGACCGGCCCGCCGAGGATCGTGCCCGCCGCCATCGCGGCGAGGAACAGGAAGAGCATCATCTGCGACTGCTGGGTGGAAAGGTCGAAAGTCTCGATCAGGTAGAAGGTGTAGTAGCTGGCGATCGAGGCGGTGTAGATGTTCTTCGAGAAGGTCAGGAACGCCAGTACGGCGAGCGCCATGGCGATCCGGCCGCGCGGAAGGGGCAGGGTCCTGTCCGCCGCCTTGCGTCCGCGCGCGACCGTCAGCGCGGTGCCGTACCAGCGGCTGACATGGGTCAGGATCAGGATGCCGAGCGCCGCGATAAGGCAGAAGGCCGCGACCGAGGGACGGCCGAGCGGCACGACGATGAAGGCGGCGAGGAGGGGGCCGATGGCGGTGCCGAAGTTGCCGCCGACCTGGAAGAGCGACTGCGCCAGCCCGTAGCGGCCGCCCGACGCCATGCGCGCCACCCGGCTCGCCTCGGGGTGGAACACCGCCGAGCCGACGCCGATGAGCGCCGCGCCGAGAAGCAGGAGCGGGTAGCTGGGCGCGAAGGCCAGGAGGATGAGGCCGCAGAACGTCGATCCCATGCCGACGGGCAGCGATTTCGGCAGCGGCCTGCGGTCGGTGAAGATGCCCACCACCGGCTGAAGGAGCGAGGCCGTGACCTGAAAGCACAGCGTCAGAAGCCCGATCTGCCCGTAGTCGAGCGCGAAATCCTCCTTCAGCATCGGATAGATCGCGGCAAGGAGCGACTGCATGATGTCGTTCAGCATGTGGCAAAGGCCGATCGCCACGAGGATGGCGAAGGCGGTCTGCTGCACGGGCGGGGCCGGCGTCTGGTCGATGGTGGTCATGGCGCGTCCGTCGTCGAATGCCGGAACGCTAGGAGCAGCCCGCGGCGAAGTCCATGCCCCTCAGGTGAGCGCCTTCATCGCCCGGGCGATCCCGTCGAGCGTGAGCGGGAACATCCGGCCCTCGAAGAGGCTCCGGATCATGCCGACCGACTGGGTGTATTGCCAGTGCCGTTCGGGCAGGGGGTTGAGCCAGACGTTCGCGGGCCACTGCGCCCTTGCGCGGGCCAGCCAGACCTCCCCCGCCTCGGGGTTCCAGTGCTCGTTGGCGCCGCCGGGGTGGGCGATCTCGTAGGGCGACATCGCGGCATCGCCGACGAAGATCGCCTTGTAGTCGCCGCCGTAGGTCCTCAGCACCTCGGCCGTGGGCGTCTGCGCGTCCCAGCGGCGGCGGTTGTCGCGCCAGACCCCTTCGTAAAGGCAGTTGTGGAAGTAGTAGTATTCGAGATGCTTGAACTCGGCGCGGGCGGCACTGAACAGCTCCTCCACCACCTTCACATGCGGGTCCATCGAGCCGCCGACGTCGAGGAACAGCAGGACCTTCACCGCGTTGTGCCGCTCGGGCCGCGTCTGCACGTCGAGGTATCCATGCTCGGCCGTCGCCCGGATCGTGCCGGGCAGGTCAAGCTCTTCGGCCGCCCCGGTCCGCGCCCATCGGCGGAGCCGCTTCAGCGCCACCTTGATGTTGCGGGTGCCAAGCTCCACCTGGTCGTCGAGGTTGCGGAACTCGCGCCTGTCCCAGACCTTGACGGCGCGCTGGTGGCGGGACTTCGCCTGGCCGATGCGCACGCCCTCGGGGTTGTAGCCCTCTGCCCCGAAGGGCGAGGTTCCGGCCGTGCCGATCCATTTCGACCCGCCCTGGTGGCGGCCCTTCTGTTCCTCAAGCCGCTTCTTCAGCGTCTCCATCAGCTTGTCGAAGCCGCCGAGTGCCTCGATCTGCGCCTTCTCTTCCTCGCTCAGGTGCTTTTCCAGCATCTTTTCCAGCCAGTCGCGGGGCAGATCGACCGCCTCGATCACCTGTTCGGCGGTGATGCCTTCGAGGCCCTTGAAGCTCTCGGCGAAGGCGCGGTCGAAGCGGTCCAGGTGGCGCTCGTCCTTCACCATCGCGGTGCGGGCGAAGTAGTAGAATCCGTCGACGTCATAGGTGACGAGGCCGGCGGCCATGCCTTCGAGAAACCCGAGATACTCCCGCAATGTCACCGGCACGCCGGTTTTGCGGAGGGTCTCGAAGAAGCGCAGGAACATCGCGGTCAGGTCATGCGGTGGTAGAGGATCGTGGCGAAGAGCCCGAGGATCGCGAAGAGGATCGCGTGGGCGAGCGCATACTGCATCTTGTCGGCGCGGTTGCCGCCCCGGCGCGCGGCACGGACCCAGCCGAGGACGGCGCCGATCAGGATGGCGGGAATCAGGATCACTCGGGGCCTCGTTCGGTTCGCTGGCGGTTCATCGGCGGTTCACCGGCGAAAGCGCCGCGATATTGGCGAAGCGCGCCCTCACCTCCGTCTCCGAGGCAAAGCCATAGCGCGCATAGGCGAGGCTGTCGATCCGCACCGCCCGGGCCTCGGAAGCGCGGCCGACGAGGTCGAGTGCCGCCGAGCGCACCATCAGGAGGCTCGCCAGCAGCGCTGCGTTCTCGGCCCGCGCAGCGAGGGGCGCCGCCCGCGCGGTCAGGTCGAGCGCGGTCCGGGCATCGC
>NZ_WBUS01000070.1 GCF_008933605.1 Albidovulum sp. | reverse complement strand
CGTCACGACGAAGCCGTGCCCCCCGAAGGTGATCTGCGTACGCAGGTCGAAGGCCGCCTGCGGCAGCGTGGTGTTGTAGCCGCGCTCCGTCTCCAGTGGCACCCGGTCGCCGAGCTGCGCCGCCATCCGCCGCGAATGGGCGCCTGCCGCCAGGACCACGCGCTCTGCCGTGCGCTCCGTCCCGTCGGCCAGCCGCAGCGCCACCCCGACCCCGGCGGGGCGGAGGCCCGCCACCTCGGCCCGCTCGATCCGTCCGCCTCCGGACAGGAACCGCTCGGCCAGGGCGAGGACGTAAAGCTTCGGGTCGGCGATGGAATACCAGCCGGGCGTGAAGGTGCCGTGGGTGAAGCGGGGGCTGAGGCCGGGCTGGATCTCCGCCATCCCCGCAGCGTCGAGATGCTGGAAGGCGATCCCGTGCTCCTCCCGCGCCTTCCAGCCGGCAAGCGAGGCACTGAATTCCGCCGCGCCCTCGTAGACCTGCAGGTTACCCTCCTTGCGCAGCATTCCACGCGTGCCGGTGGCTTCCATGAAGGGCTCGAGCTCGGCCTTCGAGAGGTCCATCAGCGCCGTCTGGGCGACGGTGGAGCGGCGCACCTGCCCGGGCGAACAGGCCCGCCAGAACCGGAACATCCACGGCGCGATCCTCGGCGCATAGGCCGGCGGCACGGTGAGCGGCCCGAGAGGGTCGATCAGCCACTTCGGCGCCTTGCGCAGGATGCCCGGCGAGGCCAGCGGCAGGATGTCGGTGAAGGCGAAGGCGCCTGCGGTGCCGGCCGAGGCCCCCGCAGCCGGTCCCTCGCGGTCGAGGACGGCGACGGCGTGCCCGCGCGCCTGCGCGGCCAGCGCGACGGACAGGCCGATGACCCCGGCCCCAACGACGATCACCTGCCTTGCCATTCCCGATCCGGTCTCAGTGCGTGGCCGCCAGGAACTTCCGCAGCTCCGGATCCTTCGGTGCCCCGAACAATTCTTCGGGCGGCGCGATCTCCGCCATCACGCCCTTGTCAAAAAATGCCACGCGGTCAGAAACTTCCCGGGCGAACTTCATTTCGTGCGTGACGCAGATCATGGTCATTCCCTCCGAGGCCAGCATCCTGAGCGTGTCCAGCACCTCACCCACGAGTTGCGGGTCAAGCGCCGAGGTCACCTCGTCGAAGAGCATGTAGTCCGGCGACATCGCGAGCGCCCGGGCGATGGCCATGCGCTGCTGCTGCCCGCCCGAGAGTCGCGAGGGATAGACGTTCAGCTTGTCGGACAGCCCGACATGCTTCAGTTGCCGGACCGCCTCGGCTTCGGCCTCGGCCTTGGACCGTTTCAGCACCTTCACCTGCGCCAGCATGACGTTCTCGACCACCGTGAGATGCGGGAAGGCGTTCCACTGCTGGAACACGATCCCGATCTTGCGGCGCAGCTTGTTGAGGTCCGTGGTCTTGGCGTGGACCTCGATCCCGTCCACGAGGATGCGTCCGGAATCGATCGGTTCGAGCCCGTTGATGCAGGTCAGGAGCGTCGACTTGCCCGAGCCCGACCCGCCGATGACGGTCAGCACCTCGCCCTTCTGCACGGTGAGGTTGATCCCCTTGAGCACTTCGAGCGGGCCGAAGGATTTGCGGACGTTCTCGATCTCAATCATTGGACCACCGTCTTTCGAGGTACCCGCCGAGCCGCGCGACGGGGAAGGAGATGACGAAGTAGAACAGGCCGCAGATCATCAGCAGGAACAACGGCTCCTGCAGGCGCGTGATCAGGATCTGGGTCGACTTCAGAAGCTCGACGACCTGGACGATGAACACCAGAGCCGAATCCTTCATGACGCCGAGCGCGAGGCCGATCCACGACGGCAGCGCGACCCGTGTCGCCAGCGGCAGCACGATCGAGCGCATGTCCTGCCCCCAGGTCATGCCGAGCGACCGCGCGGCTCGGCGCAGGGTCGTCGGCACCGACTCGATCCCGCCGCGCACGATCTCGGCGCAGTAGGCGGAGGTGTAGAGCGACAGCACCCCACAGGCGACCGTGAACCCCGAGATTCGGAAGCCGAGCACGGTCGTGACGAAGGCATTGGCCAGCACGAGCTGGATCAGCAGGGGGATGGAGCGGAAGATGTCCAGGACGAAGGTCAGCGGCGCCGCCCACCACGGCCCCACCTGGTAGCGGAAGACGCCGAAGAGGATGCCGAGGATCGTTCCGAGGAGCACCGAGATGCCGGTGACGATCAGCGTCATCCCCGCCCCCTTGGCGAGGAAGATGAGGTCGTTCGCGGTCAGTGCGGTGTCGAACATCGCGCCCCCTCAGTACCGGAAGAGCCGCGCCGCGAGCAGGCGCGCGGCGAGGGTGATCGCCTTGGTGATCAGGTAGAAGATCACCGCCGCGATGGCGAAGAGTTCGAAGGTGCGGAAGGTGCGGGCGTTCAGGTCGCTGGTCACGCCGTAAAGGTCGGTGTTCATCGCAACCACCGCTCCGAGCGAGGTCATCAGGATGGCCCAGACCATCTGGTTGGTCATCGGCAGGAACGAGATGCGCAGCATCTGCGGCATGACAACGTTGGCGAAGGCCTGTCCCGCGGACATGCCGAGCGAGCGGGCGGCGCGGGTCTGGGTGTCGGGGATCGCCTTCAGCGCGCCGCGGAAGTTCTCGGCCAGGTAGCCCGCGTTGTTGAAGGTGATGCCGATCAGCAGCGAGAGGTAGGGCGACAGATGGATGCCGAAGCTGCCGAGCCCGAAGTGGACCATGTAGATCTGGAAGAGCGCCGGCGTGTTCCGCGCGACCTCGACCCAGATGGTCGCCACCGCCGCGAGGACCCGCTGCCCCGACAGCCGGAACACGGTGAGGAAGATTGCGACCACTATTCCGACGGCCATCGAGAGGATGGCGATCTCCATCGTGACGAGCGCCCCTTCCAGCATCTGCGGAAGCGAGTTGAGCGCCTGTGCCCAGCGGAAGTTGTAGTTGAACATGACCGTGCCTGTCCGCGGACATGGGGTGATGCGGGATCATACCCGCATCACCCGGAGAAGCCTACCTCAGCGATAGACGCCCTTGACCGTGAGGTCGGCGGGCTCGCCCTCGCCGACCCACTTCTTGTAGAGTTCGGCATAGCGGCCCGTACGGACCTGCTGGTTGATGAACAGGTTCATGTAGTTGATCAGGCCGTACTCCTCGCGCAGCGTGATCAGCGCCACGTAGTCCGGCACCATCGGCGCCTTGTCGACGATCTTGATGCCGGGGAAGTTGCCGGATTTCACGTTGGCCTCGGCCACCTCGACGGTCGACACGGTGGCGTCGAGCTGACCCTGGCTCAGCGCCAGGAAGACGTCGGCCTGGTTCTGGTAGGGACGGAACTCGCCCTCGCCCCACTCCTTCACCTTGCCTTCGAGCCAGATCGCCTCGTAGGTGCCCGCGGTGGCGCCCACGACCTTGCCCTTCATGCCTTCCCAGTTGCTCATCTCGACCTTCTCGTTGGCCACGACGGCGTTCTCGAAGGAATAGTAGGGGATCGTGAAACCGACCGTCTTCGCCCGCTCGAGCGTGTCCGAGGTGGAGGCGACGGCAACGTCGACCGAGCCGGACATCAGCGCCGGAATCCGCTCCGGGAAGGTGGTTTCCACCACCTCGGCCGTGACGCCGAGCGCCGCGGCAAGGTCGCTGCAATAGTCGACGTCGAAACCGATCGGGTTGTTCTGCGCATCGCGCGAGCCCATCGGCGGGAAGTCGAGCACGACGGCGCAACGCAGCGTGCCGGAAGCGATGATGTCGTCGAGCTTGTCGGCCTGCGCAGGCAGGGCGACAGCCGTCGCGGCGACGGCCCAAGCGGCAAGGATGGATGTTCTCATGGTTCACTCCCTGGGTTGAAGATTATGATTCCCACTTGTTCCGACTATCCCGCCTGAGCCGGCACAAATCAATCGAATTATACAAGAATTATACAAGACAGCCGCCCTGCCCGGCGTGACGGCCCCGCGTCGCCCTCCGTTCCGGGGCCGCCGCCTTCGGTTTTCGGAACAGACTTGCCCGATTGTGCACATGATGTATGCAGTAGGCTGACCACTCCCTTGTGACGGCAGCAGGAGGCAACGCATGAGCCAGACACTCTCCATCCCGGCACTTCAGGCACGGGTCGAGGCGATCCTGATGCGCGCCGGGATGAACGACCAGCAATCGTCCGCGCTCGCCCGCGTGATCACTGCGGGCGAACGCGACGGCTGCAAGTCGCATGGCATCTACCGCATCGAGGGCAGTCTGCGCACGCTCAAGGCCGGCAAGGTCCGCGGTGACGCCCGACCCGAGATCCTGCCCTCGGTGAGCCGGGGAATCGTCAGGGTCGATGCGCGCGGCGGCTTCTCCAACCCGGCCTTCGAGATCGGTCTGCCGCTCTTGGCCGAGCGTGCGCGGGACCTCGGGCTCGCGGCGCTCGTGGTCAACGACTGCACCCATTTTGCCGCGCTCTGGCCGGAGGTGGAGGCGGTCACCGACCGGGGACTGGCGGCACTGGTGATGTGCCCGAGCTATGCCTCGGTCGCGCCCGCGGGCGGGAAGAGCCCGCTCCTCGGCACCAATCCCATCGCCTTCGGCTGGCCCCGCCCCGGACGGCCGCCCTATGTCTTCGACTTCGCCACCTCGGTCGTGGCGCGCGGCGAGATCGAACTGCACCGCCGCGCCGGACGGGCCCTGCCCGAGGGCTGGGCCATCGACGACGCCGGGCAGCCGACGACCGACCCAGCCGCCGCGCTTGCCGGCGCCATGCTGCCCTTCGGCGGCCACAAGGGCTCGGCCATCGGCACGATGATCGAGCTTCTCGCCGGCGTGATGATCGGCGACCTGACCAGCCCCGAGGTACTCGACGTCCTCGGGACCACGACGCTCGCGCCGATGCACGGCGAACTGATCCTCGCGCTGTCGCCGGCGGCCTTTGCCGCCGGACGCGAGGGTGACCCCTTCGCCCGGGCCGAGCGGCTCTTCGAGGCGATCAAGGGCCAGGGCGCCCGCCTGCCCTCCGAGCGCCGGTTTGCCGCCCGCGCCCGCGCCCTGAGCGACGGCGTCACCCTGACCGACGCCGAGGCGAAGCAGCTCGACCGGCTTCTCGCCCACGGACTTGACGCAGTGGACTGACGCAGGGGAACCGGGACGGCCTCCCCCTCCCGCGCGGGAGGGGGCCCGGGCACTGCGACGGGGTCAGGCCCGGTACTTCTGCACCGCGCCCGGCAACTTGCTCCACTCCGCATACCAGGTCCGGAACTGACGGAACTGGGTTTCCGCCCAGACGCGCTGGCTCGGCATCAGTTCGTCGGTCGGGTTGAAGTGCAGCGTGTATTCGCGGTCGCCCTGAAGCACCATCATGTGCTTGTAGTAGAGCACGAGGTCGGTCCCCTCGTCCCAGGAGGACAGCACCTCCAGCGCCTCGCCGAGTTCGCGCGCGCGCTGACGGGCGTCCAGATCACCGGTTGCCGCCGCCTTGGCGAGCGCCACGAAATGCAGGATCTCCTTCGGGAGGACGTTGCCGATGCCGGTGATCGTTCCCGTCGCGCCGCATTTCACGTAGCCGTGGTAGACCCCGGTATCGACGCCCGCCATCAGGATGACGCTGTCATCGGCGCTGGTGATCTGTTCGGCGGCATAGGTCATCGCCTTCGCGCCGCCGAACTCCTTGAAGCCGACGAGGTTCGGATGCTCCGCGCGGAGCGCGAAGAAGAGATCGGCCTTGGTCTCGAACCCGTAGTAGGGGCTGTTGTAGATGACCGCCGGCAGGTCGGGTGCCGCCGAGAGGATCGCCTTGAAATGGTGGCGCTGCGCGACGGGCGAGTTGCCGCGCGACAGGACCCGCGGGATCACCATGAGGCCCGCGGCCCCGACCTTCTGCGCATGCGCGGCATGGGCCACCGCCGCGGCGGAGTTCACCGCGCCGGTGCCGACGATCACGGGATAGCCGGCCTGCACCAGCCGCTCGACGCCCTCCATCCGCTGCGCGTCGGTCAGGAGCGGCCAGTCCCCCATAGAGCCGCAGTAGACGACCGCCGACATGCCGGCTGCGATGAGCTCTCCGGCCTTGCGGACGAGCGCATCGAAGTCGGGCGTCCGATCCGCCCTGCAGGGCGTCATCAGCGCGGGGATAACCCCAGTGAAAATCGCGGTGTCCATCATGCGGCTCCCTATCCAGCGGGTTCGGCGCGGTCACAGCGGCCGCCGAATCTGTGGTCATATTAGTCGTTGCATTTTATTTGTCGACAAAAACCGGACACCGGTCAGAGCGCGATGTCCTGTCTCTGGTCGCGCGCCACGAAGGCCTGGATCTGCCGGACGATCTGATCCGCATGGGCGCGCGCGAGCCGGTCGCAGAGATCGATGTCGCGGGCCGCGATGGCCGCAATGATCCCGTCATGCTCGGTGGCGTATTCCTGCGGCAGCCGATCGTCGAAGGACTGGTAGTAGAGCCTGAAGATGCGCCGCCCCTCGTCGAGGAGCCGCAGGAAGAGGCCGGTGAAATAGGGATTGCGCCCCGCAACGGCAATCGCCGCATGGAAGTCGCGGTTGGCCGCAATCATCGACAGGGCATCCTCCGCGGCAACGGCGGCGACAAAACGGGCCTGGTGCCTGCGGATGTCCGCGAGGTCCGCAGGTCGGTGGTATTGCCCGGCGAGCCGGGTCGTCACGCGGTACATCAGCGTGATCGCATCGAAGAACGTATGCAGGTTCACGAAGTCGATGTTAGAGACGATGGTGGAGCGGTTCGGCAGGTTCTCGACCAGCCCCTCCCCCGCGAGGCGGACGAGCGCCTCGCGGATCGGCGTGCGCGACATGCCGAACCTCTCGGCGAGCTGGACCTCGTCGACCGGGCTGCCCGGTGGCAGCGAGAGGTCGATGATCTCGTCCCGCAGGAGTTCATAGACGATCCTGACGCCGGAGCCGCGCTTGCGCGCCGACTGGGCATCGCGTTCGCTTTCCGTATCCACGCGCCGCTCTCCTGTCACTCGTTGAACATCTTGTCGACAGAGAGGGTTAAACGGTCCCTACGCACATTTCAACCGCCACGGGCGCGGTCCGCTCCGCCCGGCGGTTTCGCGTTCCGTGCGACGCCGGCCAGCGCCGAAAGCGGTCAGCGTGGAAGCACCTTGCCCGGGTTGAGGATGAAATGCGGGTCGAGCGCGGCCTTGATCGCGCGCATCGCGGCGATCTCGGTCGGGCTGCGCGAGTGATCGAGCCAATCTCGCTTCAGCGTGCCGATCCCGTGTTCGGCCGAGACCGAGCCGCCAAACTCGCGCACGAGGCCATAGGCGATCCCGTCGACAGCGTGGTCCGCATCCCCGGCCCCGCCCGGCACGGCCACCGCGACATGCAGGTTGCTGTCGCCGACATGGCCGAAGAACGAGACATGCGCGCCCGGGAAGCGCGCCAGCACCGCCTCGCGGCAGGCCCGGGCGAAATCGTCGAGCCGCCCGACCGGCATCGAGACGTCGAGATTGATCATCCCCGGCAGGTGCGCATCCATCGCATGGCCCTCGCGCACCGTCCAGAAATCGCGGGCCTCGGCCTCGGTCTGGGCGACGAGCGCGTCGGCGACGAGTTCGGCCTCGTAGGCCTGCGCGAGGAAGGCTTCCAGCACGGGCGTGTCGGCCTGCGCCTCGACGATCACCGCGAACGCCGGCGGGTCGGGAAAGAGGCGGAGGCCGGCGAGCGACTGGTTCAGCGCGAAATAGTCGCGCCACATCGCCTCGAAGGCGGAAAGCCCCGGCAGGTCCGCCCGGGCAAGGGCGAGGAAGGCCAGCACATCTCCGTAGGTTTCTAGCGCGCAGAGCGCCGTCGCCCTTGCGCGCGGCAGAGGCCGCAGCCGGAACACCGCGCGGGTGACGATGCCCAGGGTGCCCTCCGACCCCGCGAAGAGGTGCCGCAGGTCGTAGCCGGTGTTGTTCTTCACCATCTTGCCGAGGTTCGTGAGCACGCTGCCGTCGGCCAGCACCACCTCGAGTCCGAGGACGTTGTCGCGGGTCATGCCGTCGCGGATCACCCGGAGCCCGCCGGCATTGGTGGCGATGTTCCCGCCCACGGTGCAGCTTCCCCGCGCGCCGAGATCGACCGGGAACAGGAACCCCGCCTCTGCCGCCGCCTCCTGCGCGGTCTGGAGAATGGTCCCGGCCTTCAGCGTCATCGTCGCCGCGCCGCGGTCGATCTCCTCGATCCCGGCCAGCCGCTGGAGCGACAGCGCGATGTCGTCGGCACGCGGATTGGCGCCGCCGGCAAGGCCGGTGAGGCCGCCCTGCGGCACCACCGTCTGGCCTGCCGCGTGGCAGAGCGCCAGCGCTTGCGACACTTCCTCGACCGAGGCAGGTCGCAGGAGCGCCCGTGGCAGCGCGCGCCCGCTGCGGCTCGCGTCGCTCCGCGCCGCCTCGGGCACCCGGTCGCCGGTCAGGCATCCCTGCGGACCGAGCAGCGCGGCAAGCTCGTCAAGAAGCGTCATCCGTCCTCTCCCCGCCAGAAACAGCCGCGCAGGTCCGTCAGCCGCGCGCAGCCAAGCTGCACCATCGCGGTCTCAAGCTCCGCCCGGAGGACGGCGATCAGGTGCCCCGGGCCCCGCGCCCCCAGCGCCGCCGCCGCGTGAAGGAACGGTCGCCCGACCAGCACCGCGTCGGCCCCGAGCGCGACCATCCGCGCCATGTCGAGGCCCGAGCGCACGCCGCCGTCGGCGAGGATCAGCGCCCCCTCCCCCAGCCGCGCGCGGATCCCGGGAAGGACCTGCGGCGCGGTCGGCGCGGCATCGAGCTGACGACCGCCGTGGTTCGAGACGACGATGCCGTCGGCGCCGAGCGACAGTGCCAGGTCGGCGTCCGCGACCGAAAGCACACCCTTGACGATCAGCTTGCCCGGCCAGGCGGCGCGGATGCGCGCCAGCCGGTCGGGGGTGATGTGGCCGGTCATCATCCGCCCGAGGAACTCGGCGGCCGCGTCGAGCCCGCCGCCCCTGGGGTAGTAGCGCGAGAAGTTCTCGAAGTCCGGGATGCCGCGCCCGGCCATGCCGAAGGCCCAGGCGGGACGGACGGCGATCTCTGCCAGCATCCTCGGCCCGATCCGCGGCGGCACGACGAGCCCGCTGCGCATGTCGCGGCGCCGGCGGGTCGCGCCCGGAATGTCGACGGTGACCATGATCCCCGGATAGCCGGCCGCCCGCGCCCGGGCGATCATGTCCGCCTCCATGCCCGGATCGGCGGGCGGGTAGAGCTGGAACCAGCCGCCCGGCCCGGCAAGGGGCGCGATCGTCTCCATCGCGGTCGTCGCATAGGTCGACAGCACATGCCCGATGCCCGCCGCCGCGGTGGCGCGCGCGATGACCGGCTCGCAGCCCGGCCAGATCAGCCCGCCGAGGCCGAGGGGGGCGACCGCGAAGGGCGCGGACCAGACCGCGCCCGCCACCGTCACCTTGGTATCCGGCACGCTGTCCGCGACCAGATAGCGTGGCATCAGCCGCACGGCCCTGAGTTCGGCGATGTTGCGCGCCGCCGCGTCCTCGGGCCCGATGCCGCCTTCGACATAGTCGCGGACGAATCCCGGCATCCGCCGCAGCGCGGCGGCTTCCATCGCCGCCGCGTCGGGAAACCGCCGGTCGAGCCGGGGGTCGGTCACGGCACCCGCTTCAGCGCCTGCGCCATGCAGTGGATGCCGCCGCCGGTCTTGGAAATCTCCGACATGTCGACGGCCGCCACCTCGAAGCCGCGCGCCTTCAGCTGGCCGATCAGCGTCTTCGACGAGGTCGGCGCGATCACCCGGTCGCCGCCCAGCGACATGAAGTTGCAGCCGAGCGCCATGGTGTCCTGGAACGGCACGTCGATGATCTCGTGCCCCTTCGCCTTCAGCCAGTCGACGATGCCGGGTTCGGTGCAGGCAAGGCAGACGGCGGTCAGCTTCGGCGCGACCGGCACCACCATCAGGTCGATATGCACATAGTATTCGTCGATGAACGCCAGCCGGGTTTCCCAGCCCTCCCGGTCGAACCAATCCTTGACCTGCCGCGCGCCTTCCTCCTGGGTGCGGGCGCCGCCGCAGCCGATCAGCACGCAGCCTTCCTCGATCACGTTGAAATCGCCGCCCTCGAAGGTACCGGCGGTGACCATGTCGTAGATCGGGATGCCGAGCGCCTCATAGGTGCGGATCGCGGCATAGTTCTCGCCGCGCCGCCACCAGTTGGCCATCGCGGTGATGAAGGCGCCGTAAGGGGTCATCACGCTCGAATCGCGGGCATAGACCTGCATCGGCAGTTCCGGGGTCGGCTCGTGCATGTGGACCCTGACGCCGAAATGCTCGTAGGCGGCGACCAGTTCCTTGTGCTGGGCCTGCGCGGCCTGGATGTTGCAGGGCGCCTCGCGCAGGTGCTTGCGCGACAGCGAACTGGTGGAGAGGTGGCGCAGATGCGCCGGACTGCCGAGCAGCACGTCGGTCAGCCGGTCGGTCTCGTTGCGGAACCCCCAGCCTGTCAGGGGCTTGGTGCTGCCGTTCGGGTTGCGGCGGCGCAGGCTGAAGGGCTCGGAGCGGGCAGGTGCGTTCATCGGGGCTCTCCTTGTCAGGGTTCAGGCGCCGGGCATGGCGGAGGGGATCCACCAGTCGCGTCCGCGCGGGGTCGTCACGTATTCGGGCCAGCGGAAATGGATGGGCGGGTCATAGTCGCATTGCGGCGCCAGCCAGGCGCTGCCGCCGATGCCCCCGCCGGTCCTGTCGCGGAACTCTTCCATCGCCGCGTCGCGTGCCGCGGGGTCCTCCAGAAGCCGGAGCGCCGACAGCGCGAGGATCTTCGCCGCCGTCTGCACCATCGGGTCGATGGTGGCCGGAATGCCGCCCAGCGCGTTCATCACCCAGGCCGGATAGGCATAGCCATCGGGGCCGCGCAGCGCCGGCCGGGCCACGTAGAACCGCGCCGTCGGCGCGTGCCAGCACATGTCGGTATAGTCGTCCGAGGTGGAATGGGTCTGGCTGGGCGGCAGGTCGCGCCGCAGGATCGCCTCGGCCGCCTCGGGGGCGATCAGGTCCGACATCTGCGGGATGAAAGGGTCATCCATCGGCTGAAGGCCAAGGTTCGCCTGAATCTCGCGGGCGACGCGCCTCGCATCCGCGCCCCAGACCGGCGCGCCCACTGCCTGCATCGCCTCCCAGACGGTGCGGGCGATGGCGTGGTTGGCCAGGCCGGGGCGCGACTTCGCCACCCAGTGGCGTTCCCAGCGGCAGCCGGTCATCGCCGCCGCCGCCGCGGCGTTGCGGTCGAGAACCGCCGTCACCTGTTCGGCCATGGCGATCGTCGGCACCCGCATCATGTACTGGATTTCGGCCAGGCCAGCGGGCAGGTTGTCGGCCGTCGCCTGCCCGGCGGTCAGGATCGCCTCGGAGATAGACCAGCCGCCCTGATGCGGCAGCATCGAATCGCGCAAGCTTTTCGAGGTCATGAACATGATGTTGAGCGCGTCGTTCGCCCCCGGCGCCCGGACCGCGCTGTGCGCCTGCGGGATCGGTGCGCCGTCGTGCCGGCCCCAGCCCTCGGGCGCGTCGCAGATGAAGCGGTAGATCATCGACCAGCCGGCGCCGCAATGCGTGTCCCAGCGGACCGTGTTGCACATGGGCAGCATGTAGAACGGGTGGAAGGACAGGATCGCCGCCAGCCCGTCGTAATAGCCCTTCGCGGCATGGATGGGCTTCGATCCGCGCACCTTTTCCGCCGGCTCGCCGGTAAAGCGCAGGCCGCCGCGCAGCCCATGCTTCTCCATCGCCGCCTTGGTGGCCAGAAGGCCGCCAAGGCCGGCCATGCCCAGCCCCGAATGCGGATCGGTATGGCCGCCCGCCTGATAGCCCAGCCCCGCACGCGGCTCGCGCCGGGTGGCGGCGACCTGGCAATTGCCGGGGATGCCGTCATATTCGGCATACATGCCGATCACGGGACCGGACCCGTTCGACCATTCGGCGCAGAAGGCGGTGGGCATCCCGCCCGAGCCTTCCTCGACCGTGAAGCCCTCGGCCCGGAGCCGCGCGACATACCAGGCGGCCGAGCGGTATTCGCGCCAGGCGGTCTCGCCGTGGTCGAAGATCGTCGCGCACCATGCCGAAAGGTCGGCGGCGCGCAGGGCGACATGGTCAAGGGCCGTCGTCTGCGCGGCGGACAGGGGCGGAACGCTCACAATGGGCCTCCTCGTCGTCGGGGTGCGGTGTCGGGACGGATGCCATACGGATGCCATGCGCGAACCCGGCACATGCAATACATGGCTACACGGCCCCGCCGCCGGTACGAAAGTGAAACCTTTTCCCGGTCTCGGCAAACGGATTTCACCTAAGCTGGCGCTCCGCCCCGGCGGCGGCTAGGATGGCGCATCGGCAGAAGGGCGGCCCATGTCTCGCATCCCCTCGACGCAGGCGCTTCGCGCGCTCGAAAGCTTCGCCCGCCACGGCACCGTCTGGCAGGCGGCGGACGAACTGCACCTGACCCGCAGCGCCGTCAGCCACCAGCTTCGCCTCCTGGAGCGCGACCTCGGCTTCCGTCTGATGAACCGTGTCGGAACGCGGGCGGAGTTGACGCCGCAGGGCAAGGCCTATGCCGAGGATGTGCGCCGCGCGTTGTCGGTGATCGCCGGATCGGCCTCGCGGCAGGCGGGGCGCGGGGTCACCGGGACGCTGACCGTCAGCTGCCCGCCCGGCTTCGCCTCGTCCTGGCTTTGCCCCAAGGTCGGCCGCTTCCGCGAGACCTGCCCCGACGTTGTGCTCTCGCTGGTGACGCCGCGGCGGCTCGACGATGTCAGCAACCCCGACGTCGATCTCTTCATCGCCTTCGGCCTTGGCAACCAGCCCGACATGGAGGTCGAGCTTCTGAAGCGGGTGGAGTTCACCCCGCTCTGCAGCCCCGCGCTTCTGAACCGGCTGGACGGCCTGCCGGACCTTGCCGGCGTGCTGCAGGCCAATCTGCTGCACCTGACAGATTTCGAGGACTGGATAACCTGGTTCCGCCTCGCCGGCCTGCCGGAAGAGGCGGCGCGGACGGGCCAGCGGTTCTCCGACATGAACCTCGTCTATGCGGCCACCCTCGCGTCGCAGGGCATGTCGATGGGCGACGAGTTCATCTGCCACGAGGCGATGGCGCAGGGCATCCTCGTCCGGCCCTTCGACCTCGCCATCCGCTCGCCGCGGTCGTATTACCTCGTGGTGCCGCCGGAAAAGGCCGCCAACCCCGCCGTCGCCGCCTTCCGGAGCTGGATGGCCGACGAGCTGCCGATGGCCTGAGGGGGGCACATCGGCAAGTTTCGTTTGCCGATGCCGCGAAAACATTTCGTTTGTCGCCAGAGAACCGGACCCCTAGCATTGGCGCGTGTCGGAGGTGTCCATGCAGGCAAGACCCAAAGCCGCAGAGATCGGTGCGACCGGGATCGGGAAGGACTTCGGAGAGTTCACCGCGCTGGCGGACATCACCCTGACCGTCGGCCGGGGGGAGTTCCTGACGCTTCTCGGCCCGTCCGGGTCGGGCAAGACGACGTTCCTCATGATCCTCTCCGGATTCGAGGCGCCGACGGCCGGGCGGCTGACGCTCGACGGGCGCGACATGACCCGGACGCCGGCGGAGGAGCGCGCCTTCGGCATGGTGTTCCAGGGCTATGCGCTCTTCCCCCACATGACCGTGGAGGAGAACATCGCCTTCCCGCTGAAAGTGCAGAAACGGTCCGCCGCGGAGGTGAAGCGGCGGGTCGCCGAGATCGTCGAGATGGTGGGCCTGGGGGGGCACGGGCACAAGCGGCCGTCGGGCCTTTCGGGCGGCCAGCAACAGCGCGTCGCCCTGGCCCGCGCGCTGGTCTACGAGCCGCCGGTCCTCCTCCTTGACGAACCCTTCTCGGCGCTCGACAAGAACCTGCGCGGTCAGATGCAGGAAGAGATGCGGCGCCTGCACCGCGAGACGGGCACCACATTCGTCTTCGTCACCCACGACCAGTCGGAGGCGCTGGCGCTGTCGACCCGCGTCGCCATCTTCGAGAAGGGCCGGTTGCAGCAACTTGCCGCGCCGCGCGAGGTCTACGAACGCCCCGCCAACCGCTTCGTTGCCGAATTCCTCGGCGAGATCAACATCCTGCCCCTGTCCGGAGCCTCTTCGGACGGCGCCGGAGGCGGCGGGCAGTTCGAGGGGCAGGCGCTTCGCGCGACCGCCACCGACCATGTCGGCACCACGAGCCTCGCGGTCCGGCCCGAATACATGCGCCTGCACCTGTCGCGGCCCGAGACGGGAAACGCCGTCGCGGCGCGGCTGGATCACCTGACCTACCTTGGCGCCGAGACCCGGCTGGCGCTCGTCACGCCGGGCGGCGCCGATCTGACGCTGCTCTTGCCCACGGCCGAGCTTCCGGCGGGGCTGGAGTCCGGCACGCCCGTCTGGGCCGGCTGGTCGGAAACGCGCGGTTTCCTGCTGTGACCGCACCGCCCGGCCTGCCCCGGGCGGTGCACCTGAAACGACAATGACAACCGGGAGATGACGATGCACGAACACTTTCTGAAAGATCAGGTCGAAATCCTGAAACTGCGCGCGGCGCGCGGCGAGATTTCGCGCCGCGGCTTCATGCAGGCCACCGCCGCCCTTCTCGGCACGACCGCGCTTGGCCTGCGCGGCACGGCGGCCTTCGCCCAGGGCGGCGAGCTGGTCTTCGTCAACTGGGGCGGCGACGCGGGTGCCGCCTATGACGAAGCCTATGGCAAGCCCTTCCTGGCGGAGGCCGGCGTCACTGTGAAGCAGGACGGCTCGGGCCCGACCGAGGGCGCGATCGCGGCGCAGTTCGAAAGCGGCAAGCCCGCCTGGGACATCGTGGACGCAGACCCCTTCTCGGCCGAGGCACTGGGCAAGAAGGGCATGATGGAGCCCATCGACTACGCCGTCGTGGACAAGGCCAAGATGCGCGAGGGCTTCGGCTGGGAATACTCGGCATCGAGCTACTTCTACTCCTACATCATCGCCTACGACGCGACGAAGTTCGGGGACAACCCGCCGAAGGGCATGGCCGACTTCTTCGACGTCGAGAAGTTTCCCGGAAAGCGTGCGCTCTACAAATGGGGCACGGGGATGTGGGAGGCCGCGCTTCTGGCCGACGGCGTGGCGCCGGACCAGCTCTATCCGCTCGACCTCAAGCGGGCGCATGACAAGATCGCGGCCTTCAAGGGCAACGTCGTCGCCTACTGGGGCGGCGGATCGGAGAGCCAGTCGCTGCTCCTGAACGGCGAGGCGTCGATGGCGCTGGTCTGGTCGACCCGCGCCAGGCTGATCGAGACAGACTCGGGCGGCGACGTGAAGTTCATCTGGGACCAGGGCCTGATCGCGCCGGGCGCGATGGCGGTGATCAAGGGCAATCCCGGCGGCAAGGACACCGCGATGAAGTTCATCGCCTCGGCGCAGGACCCGGCCAAGCAGGTGATCATGTTCAACATGCTGGGCCAGGGGCCGGCGAACCCCGCCGCCGACGCGCTGCTGCCGCCCGAGGACGCGCGCTTCAACCCGGTGGACCCGGCCAACTTCGCGCTGCAGATCCCGCTCGACATGCCGTGGTACGAGACCAACTACGGCCCGGCGCTGGACGAATACCTCAAGATCATCTCGGCCTGATCCGGCGCCGCCCCCGTCCCTGCCCCGTGCCGGTCACGGGGGCGGCTATTCCCGAAAGACGCCCATGAGCCAGCCTTCACGCTTCCTCCTCCTGATCGGCCCCCTGCTGCTGTTCCTGGCGGCGACCTACCTCGTGCCGTTCCTCGGCGTGATGCGCTGGAGCGTGACGCTGCCCGAGCCGGGGCTCGGGCAATACCGGACGGCGCTCGGCGACCCGCTGGTGCTCACGGTCTTCTGGCGGACGCTGCGCATCTGCGCGGTGGTGACGGTGTCCGCCGTGGCGGCGGCCTATGTCATCACCCTGCTCTGGGTGCGGGGCAGCGCGGTGCAGCGCCTCGTCGTCGAACTTTGCATCCTGATCCCGTTCTGGATCTCGGTCCTGACGCGCGCCTTCGGCTGGCTCGCGCTCCTGTCGAACAAGGGGTTGATCAACGGCTGGCTTCAGTCGCTCGGCCTCTTGTCCGAGCCGCTGACGCTCGTCCGCAACGAATTCGGCGTCATCGTCGGGATGACGCATTTCCTGATCCCCTTCGCGGTGTTCCCGCTGGCCTCGGCCATGCGCAGCGTGGACGAACGTGTGCTGATGGCGGCCCGCGGCATGGGCGCGGGCCGGGCGCGGATCTTCTGGCAGGTGTTCGTGCCGATGACCAAGCCCGGCATCCTCGGCGCGGGCCTGGTGGTCTTCGTCTTCGCGCTCGGCTTCTTCGTCACCCCGGCAATCCTTGGCGGCGGCAGGAGCGTGATGGTGGCCGAACTCATCTACCTGCGCATCTTCCAGAGCCCCGACTGGGGGCTGGGCGCGGCGATCAGCGTGATCCTGATGCTGGCGGTCGGCGTCCTTCTCGCGGCGATGATGCGGCAGGTCCGGCAGGGGGCGTCGAAATGAACGTGCTGCGCCCCGGACCCCTGGCCGCGACGCTGGCCCTGCTGGTCGCGGTCTTCCTGATGATGCCGCTTGTCGCGGTGATCCCGGTCAGCTTCACGCCGACCCGCTATCTGTCCGTGCCCGATGCCGAATGGTCGCTGCGCCACTACCGGGCGCTGGTCGAGAACCCGGCCTGGGCGGAAGGAGCCTGGCTGTCGATCCGCATCGGTGTGGTGGCCGCGCTCGTGGCGACGGGGCTCGCGCTCATGTTCAGCCTGGGCATCTGGATGCTCCAGCCGCGCTTCGCCGGGCTGCTGATGGGCTTGGCGCTCCTGCCGATGGTGGCGCCGCCGGTCGTCTCGGCGCTGACGCTCTACTTCTTCCTCATCACGCTCAGCAAGGTGAACAGCGTCGTCGCCTACGACACCTGGGCGGGGGTGGCGCTGGCCCACGCGGTGATGATCGCGCCCTTCGCGGTGGTGCTGATCTCGGTCGCGCTGGCACAGGTGGACCGGCGCATCGACCTTGCCGCGCGCAGCATGGGCGCCGGTCTCTGGACGCGGATCGGCCGGGTGATACTGCCCAACATCCGCTTCGGCATCCTCACGGCGCTCTTCCTCACCTTCGTGCTGTCATGGGAGGAGATCGGCGTGACGCTCTTCATCACCTCGGTCGATGCGGTGACGCTGCCGCGGCTGATGTGGATGGGGCTGCGCGACAACATCGATCCGGCCATCGCGGCGATCTCGGTCGTGCTGATCGTCGTCGTCGTGACCGTGGTCCTGGCAAGGACGGCGGTGGCGCGCAGCCGCGCGCGGCGGCAGGCAAGGGCATAGGGCGGACCATGGACATCAGCACCGGCGTGTATCTCACGCATCTCCTGCGCACCTATGGGGTGGATACGGTATTCGGCATCCCGGGCGTCCATACGATCGAGCTATACCGGGGGCTGGCGGGCAGCGGCATCCGCCATGTCACGCCGCGCCACGAACAGGGCGCGGGCTTCATGGCCGACGGCTATGCGCGCGCCAGCGGCCGGCCCGGCGTGTGCTTCATCATCTCGGGGCCCGGGATGACCAATATCGTCACCGCGATGGGGCAGGCTTACGCGGATTCGGTGCCGATGCTGGTGATCTCGACGGTCAACGCCCATGGGCGGATGGGGTCGGGCGAGGGCTGGCTGCATGAACTGCCGGACCAGCAGGCGCTGGTCGCGGGCGTCGCCGCCTTCAGCCGGACCGTCCACCGGCCCGAGGAACTGGCGACGGTGCTGGCGCAGGCTTTCGCCCTGTTCGACGGGGCGCGGCCGCGGCCGGTGCATATC
>NZ_WBUS01000254.1 GCF_008933605.1 Albidovulum sp. | reverse complement strand
GGCTGGAACCGCGAGGGCGTCGGCTCAGCCCGCGCGCCCGCCGCTTTGCGGACGCGCCGGCCGCCCCATCCGCCCCCCCCGCCGTACCGCCTTCGGCGCCGCGCCGAGCCCGGCTTCGAGAACGGGGTTCATCGGGTGGCCGGGATGGCCGGCGGCATAGGTGGCGAGAAGCGCGCGCAGCGCCTCGGCCGTGTCGGTTCCGGGCGCAAGGCTCAGCGCCCAGTCGAGGAAGATCGAGCGGCATTCGCCTAGTGTGATGCCCTCGATCGCATAGCTTTCCCGCACCAGTCCCTTGGGATCGGCCTCTTTCACGTCCATCGCCCTGCGTCCCATCCCGTCATGCCCCCTCATCCCCGCCCGCGCCCGCGGCTGCCCCGTCGGGGATCGTGCCCAGCACCGCGTCGATGATGCCGGAGGCGCGCGCAGTCTGAGTTCCAAGCTGCGACGCCAACGCGACGATATCCGACATGCCGGTCTCGCGCAGAAGGAACGCCTGCCCGCCCTCCCCGACCGCCGCCATGTCCAGCGGTTTCTGGGTCAGCAGCCGCTCCCCCGCCTGAAGCCGCCAGAGGAAGCGGTAGGCCTCCTGCAACACGGCCTCGTCGGCCGCATCGAGAAGGCCCGCCCTGAGGCCCGCGCGCAGCTGCGGTTCCACCCGGCGGGCGGGCGCCGCGGCGCGCAGCGCGCAGGCTTGCGCCAGAAGCTCGATGTCCTGCAGCCGGCCGGGGCCGACCTTCGCCTCCCACGCGCCGTCCGGGGCCTTGGCGGCGAAGATCCGGGCGCGCATCTCGGCGGTGTCGGGCAGGACGCGCGAGTCGGGCCCCTTCGCGGCCAGGACGGCAAGCCGGATGGCCTCCACCTCCGCGGCGAGCGCGGGGTCGCCGGCGACCGGACGGGCGCGGGTCAGCGCGAGATGCTCCCAGGTCCAGGCCTCGGTCATCTGGTAGTCGCGGAAGCTCTGGAGCGAGGTTGCCACCGGCCCCTGCCGCCCCGAGGGCCTGAGCCGCATGTCCACCTCGTAGAGCCGCCCGTCCGCCATGGGCGCGGTCAGCGCGGTGACGAGCGCCTGGGTGAGCCGCGCGTAGTAGGCCCGCGCCGCGAGCGGGCGCTTGCCCTCGGAACTCTCCGCGCCGGCGCTGTCGTAGATCACGATGAGGTCGAGGTCCGATCCCGCGTTCAGCCGCTCCGCCCCGAGCGAGCCCATGCCGAGCACGACCGCGCCGCGCCCCGGCGGCGCCCCGTGCTTGGACGCGAACTCGGCGACGACGACCGGCCACAGCGCGGCCAGCACCGCGCCGGCAAGGTCGGCGTATTCGCGCCCTGCGACCGAGGCGTCGATCAGCCCGCGCAGATGGTGGACGCCGATGCGGAAGTGCCATTCCCGCGTCCAGACCCGTGCGGCGGTGAGCCGCGCCTCGTAGTCCGCGACCCCCGCCAACCGCCGCGACAGCTCCGCCGCGAGCGCTTCGGCCCCCGGCCAGTCGGCGAAGAAATCGCCACCGATCACGGCGTCGAGCACCGCGGCATTGCGCGAGAGATACTGCGCGAGTCCCGGCGCGGTTGCGCAAATGTCGACAATCAGGTCGATCAACTGCGGATTGGCGTCAAAAAGCGAAAAGAGCTGCACCCCCGCCGGCAGCCCGGCGAGGAAACCGTCGAACTGCCTCAAGGCCTCGGCAGGACTGGCGGCGCGGGAAAGCCGGCTCAGGATTTCCGGCTGCACGCGCTTGAAGATCGCCACCGCGCGTTCGGACCGGAGCGCCGGATAGCTGCGCCAGCCATCGACGATGGCCCGGGTCTCGGCGTCCATCTCGGGGCCGGCGCGGGTCTCGCCGGGGGCGAAGAACCCCTCGGTCAGGTCCGCCACCCGTTCCAGGCGCGCCTTGAGTGCTTCGCGGAACCGCGGCGTGTCGCCCTCGCCGCACATCCGGGCGATGCGGTCGAAGCCCTCGGGCGAGACCGGCAGCGCATGGGTCTGGGCGTCGCCCACCATCTGCACCCGGTGCTCCACCTCCCGGTGGGCGCGGTATAGCGCGGTGAGTTCCGCCGCATCCGCTTCGGGCACCCAGCCCTTCATCGCCAGCGCGGCGAGCCCGCCCACGGTGTCGCGGAGCCTGAGGTCGGGGTCGCGCCCGCCCGCGATGAGCTGGCGGGTCTGGGTGAAGAACTCGATCTCGCGGATGCCGCCAACCCCGAGCTTCATGTCGTGGCCTTCGAGCGCGATGGGACCATGCAGGCCCTTGTGGTCGCGGATCCTCAGCCGCATGTCGTGGGCGTCCTGGATCGCCGCGAAGTCGAGGTGGCGGCGCCAGACGAAGGGCGTGAGGGCCTTGAGAAACCGCTCGCCCGCCGCGATGTCGCCCGCCGCGGCGCGCGCCTTGATGTAGGCCGCGCGTTCCCAGGTGCGGCCCTGCGCCTCGTAATACTGCTCGGCCGCCGACATGGAGATGCAGACCGGCGTCACCGAGGCGTCGGGCCTGAGCCGCAGGTCGGTGCGGAAGACGTAGCCCTCCGCCGTCATGTCCGAGAGGAGCGCGGCCATCCGGCGCACCACCCGGATCAGCGCCGCCCGCGCCTCCTGCACGTCCGCGCCGGGATAGCGGCTGTCGTCGAAAAGGCAGATCAGGTCGATGTCGGAAGAATAGTTGAGTTCGGCCGCCCCCATCTTGCCCATCGCGAGCGCCACGAGTCCGGCAGCGGCCCCGACGTCCGCCTCGGTGGCGCCGGAAATCCGGTCGCGCCGGATCTCGGCGGCGACGAG
>NZ_WBUS01000253.1 GCF_008933605.1 Albidovulum sp. | reverse complement strand
ATGGCGCTCTCCTCCGTCTTCGTCCTCGCCAACGCCCTCCGCCTGCGCCGCTTCACCGCGCCGACCGCCAGGGCAAACAGCGCCGCCGCATGACGGCAAGGCGTCCCCGGCACATCCGGGGACGGCCGCTGCAACGGACCGCGGGAGGCGTTCTGCCACTGGGGATTGGGGTGGTGCTGCAAGAGAGGATTGAACTCTCGACCTCTCCCTTACCAAGGGAGTGCTCTACCACTGAGCTACTGCAGCCCGCATTTGTGGGGCGCGTGTTAGACGCAATTTCCCCCCCGCGCAAGCGCAATCTGGCAGCGTCCGGCACACGATCTGGACGGGTGGCGCCATCCCATGTAGAGAGGGCCGCATGGACAGGAAACCCCCGAAAACCGCCGGCGGCGCGGCGGGCGAGAACCGGGGCGACCGGCTGAAGGCGGCGCTCAAGGCGAACATCGCGCGGCGCAAGGCGCAGGCGAAGGCGCGGGGGGCGGGCACGCAGCAGCAGGCGCCGCTCACGGGCGCGTCGCGGGACAAGGAAGGCTGAGGCAGGCATGGATTCGATCATCGTCACGGGCGGAGCGGAGCTTTCCGGGCGGATCCCGATCGCGGGGGCGAAGAACGCCTGTCTCGCGCTGATGCCGGCGACGCTGCTCAGTGACGAGCCGCTCACCCTGATGAACGCGCCGCGGCTGTCCGACATCAAGACGATGACGCTGCTGCTGCAGTCTCTCGGCGTCGAGGTCACGGCGATGCAGGACGGCCGGGTGCTGACGCTGTCCAGCCACGCGCTGACGAGCCACCGGGCGGACTACGACATCGTGCGCAAGATGCGGGCCTCGAACCTCGTGCTCGGGCCGCTGCTGGCGCGGGCGGGTCATGCCGTCGTCTCGCTGCCGGGGGGCTGCGCCATCGGGGCGCGGCCAATGGACATCCACATCGCCGGGCTGGAGGCGCTTGGCGCCGAGATCGAGCTGCGGGACGGTTACCTGCACGCAATGGCGCCGGGCGGGCTCAGGGGCGCGGTGATCGAGCAGCGCTTTGCCAGCGTCGGCGCGACCGAGAACGTCGTCATGGCCGCGACGCTCGCCAAGGGCACGACGGTGCTGAAGAACGCCGCGCGCGAACCCGAGATCGTGGACCTCGTCCAGTGCCTGCGCCAGATGGGCGCGCGGATCGCGGGCGAGGGGACGGACACGATCGAGATCGAGGGCGTCGACCGGCTCGGCGGCGCCACGCACCGCGTCGTCGCCGACCGGATCGAGCTTGGCACCTACATGATCGCGCCGGCGATCGCGGGGGGCGAGGTCGAACTGATCGGCGGGCGGCGGGAGCTGCTGCCGTCGTTCTGCGAGAAGCTCGAGACGGCCGGCGTGACGGTCACCCAGACCAACGACGGGCTGAGGGTGGCGCGCGCGAACGGGCGCGTCCACGCGGTCGACGTCAAGACCGAGGTCTACCCCGGCTTCCCGACGGATCTTCAGGCGCAGATGATGGCGCTGATGTGCACCGCCGAGGGCGTCTCGGTGCTGGAGGAGACGATCTTCGAGAACCGCTTCATGCACGCGCCGGAACTGATGCGCATGGGCGCGCGGATCGACGTCCACGGCGGCCATGCCACGGTGACCGGGGTCGAGCGGCTCAGGGGCGCGCCGGTGATGGCGACCGACCTAAGGGCCAGCGTGTCGCTGATCCTCGCGGGGCTAGGCGCGGAGGGCGAGACGCAGGTGAACCGGGTCTATCACCTCGACCGCGGCTACGAGCGGGTGGAGGAGAAGCTGTCGGCCTGCGGCGCGAGGATCGAGCGGGTGCGCGGCGAATGAGCGCGGACAAGGAGTTCGGGGACGCCCGCTTCGAGGATGCGGCCGAGCGGCCGCTGAGGCTCCGGGCCGAGGCGGCGGAGGACGTGCCCGTCTTGGCCGCCCTCGTCCAGGACGCGGTCCTGACCGTGGCCGACATGAGCTGGCAGCCGAGGCTCCGCCGGCTCGCCTTCCTGGTGAACCGTTTCCGCTGGGAGGACCGCTCCGCCGCCGAGGCGCGCGGGCGCCCCTACGAGCGGGTGCGCTCGGTCCTGATCGTCGGCGGGGTCACGCAAGTCGCCTCGCAGGGGATCGACCGCGGCGACCGGGAAGAGGTTCTCTCGGTTCTCGATGTGGTCTGGGTTCCGGGCGAGGACGCAGCCGGCGCGGTCGAGATCACGCTCGCCGGCGACGGTGCGATCCGGGCCGAGGTGGAGTGCCTCGACCTGACCCTCAGCGACGTAACGCGGCCGTACCTGGCGCCGTCGCGCAAGGCGCCGGAACATCCCGAGTGACGGCTGCTTGGGGGGCGGCCCCCCCCCGGGCGCGAACCGGGTCCGGGGCCCCGCCGAGGGATTTCGGACCGGGTGAAAGCCGGGCCGCTTGAGGCGAAGCCCCGGGGCGGATAAGGGGAAGCGGGAACGGGAGAGATGCCGATGCCGCTGATGCTGTCGACCGCCGATCCGGGCTTCGAGGCCGCCTTCGCGAGGCTGCTCGCGATGAAACGCGAGGATGCGCCGGACGTGGATTCGGCCGTCGCCGCAATCATCGCCGAGGTGCGGGCGCGGGGCGACGCGGCGCTGATCGAGCTGACGGCGCGGTTCGACCGGCTGGAACTGACGCCGGACAGGCTTGCGTTCTCCGCAGCCGAGATCGCGGCGGAATGCGCGAAGGTCGGGGCCGAGGACCGGGCGGCGCTGGAACTGGCCGCGGGCCGCATCCGGGCCTACCACGAGCGCCAGATGCCGCAGGATGCGCGCTGGACCGATG
>NZ_WBUS01000252.1 GCF_008933605.1 Albidovulum sp. | reverse complement strand
GCCCCGAGGATCTCCGTTCGTTCGGGCAATGGGTCGGTCACGAAGACGAGCGAGCCGCCGTCGTCCTCGCGCTGGTCTGTCGGCCAATCGGCCCCGTCGCCGTAGCGCCCGATCTCGCCGGCGGCGAGCCCGACCCAGAGCGGCGAGCAGATCGGCACCTCCGCCGCCGCACCCGGCGCGGGATCGAGCCGCCCGCCCGGATTGAGGTGGAGCGGGCGCCGTTCGATGCGCGACGAGGGCCAGAGCGCCTCCGCCACCCAGCGTCCCGGGCGTTCGCGGTAGCAGGTGGCGGGGGCGACGCTCTCCTGCATCCAGACGCGGTACATCGGCTCGTCCATGAGCCCGCCCGGGATTGACTTCATCCAGTGGTCGCACCAGCGCTTCACCTCCTGCAACCAGCCGATGGCGGGTTCGACGGCGACGTCATGCGGGAAGGAGTGCGCCCAGGGGCCGACCACACCCCGGCGCGGGCCGGAAAGCCCGGCCAGGAGGCGCGGCACGCTTTCGGAATAGTTGTCGGCCCAGCCGGAGACGGCAAGCACCGGGATGTCGATCGCCGAAAGGTCCTCGCAGACCGAACCGTGCTTCCAATAGTCGTCGCGGCGCTGGTGGGCGAGCCAGTCCAGGATCCACGGCCGGTTGTGCTCCATCCGCGCCCGCCACATGGCACGCCACGCCGGTCCGACAATCCCGGGGTCGGGCGGCAGGTCATTGCAGGCGAACATGGTCGCCGACCAGTCGAAATTGTCCTTGGAGAGACAGCCCCCGACATAGTGCACGTCGGTCGCGTAGCGGTCGTCGGTCGAGCCGAGGGTGATGATCGTCCTCAGCGCCGGCGGCCGCCGCGCCGCGATCTGGAGGCCGTTGAACCCGCCCCAGGAAAGCCCGTACATCGCCACCTGCCCGTCGCACCAGTCCTGCGCGGCGATCCAGGCGATGGCGTCGCAGCCGTCACGCATCTCCTGCTCGCTGTATTCGCCGTCGATCAGCCCCTCGCTGTCGCCGGTGCCGCGGATGTCGAGCCGGAGGCAGGCATAGCCGTGGCCGGCCAGCCAGGCATGCATCTTCTGGTCGCGCTCGCGCGTCCCCTCGCGCTTGCGGTAGGGCAGGTATTCGAGGATCGCCGGCACCGGCCCCGCCCCCTTCGGCCGCCAGAGCTTCGCCGCCAGCCGGGTGCCGTCGGGCATCGGCAGGAAGAGGTTCTCGACGATCTCGACCTCGTGGCGGAATGTCTCGCGGATCGTTGCCATCCTCGCCTCAGTTCATCGGCGCCCCGCCCTCGGCCTTGCGGCGGGCGACATAGTCGTCCAGCGCCTCGGCCACGGCGGGGTCGAGCACGGGTTCCTCGTAGTCGGCCAGAAGCGTCTTCCAGACGGCATTCGCGCGGGCCCGGGCGTCGATGCCGCCGCGCTCGCGCCATGTCGGGTAATTGTCCCAGTTGGACAGGAGCGGCGCATGGAACGCGGTCTCGTACCGCGCCATCGTGTGCCCCGTGCCGAAGAAATGCCCGCCCGGCCCCGCCTCGCGGATGGCCTCCAGCGCCAGTGCCTCGGGCGAGGTGTCGATGGGGGCGAAATAGGCATCCATCATCATCAGGAGCTCGGCGTCGAGCACGAGCTTCTCGAAGCTCGCGGTCAGCCCGCCATGAAGCCACCCGGCCGCGTGCTCCAGCAGATGCGCGCCACCCATGAGCGCGCCCCAGAGCGCCATCTGGCTTTCGTAGGCCGCCTGCGCGTCGACCTCGTTCGCCGCGGTCACGTTCGAGGACCGGAACGGCACGCCCACATGCCGGGCCAACTGGCCCGAGGCCTGCGCCGCCTTGACATATTCCGGTGTGCCGAAGGCCGGCGCGCCCGACCGCATGTCCACGTTGGAGGTGAAGCCGCCATAGAGCACCGGCGCGCCCGGCCGCACGATCTGGGTCAGCACGATTCCGGCCAGCGCCTCGGCGTGCTGCTGCGCCAGGGCTCCCGCCAGCGTCACCGGCGCCATCGCGCCGGCGAGCGTGAAGGGCGTGATGGCCAGCGCCTGGCCCTGTTCGGCCATGGCGATCAGCCCCTCCGCCATCGGCACGTCGAGCTGCAGGGGCGAGTTGGTGTTGATGACGCCGAGGAGCGCGGGCCGCTCCGCCAGTCCCTCGGGCGTCGTGCCGAGCGCGATCGCCGCCATCGCGATCCCGTCCATCGTCCGCGCCCGGCCCAGGGTCTGGCCCTGCCAGGTCTTGTCGAGCAGCCCGATCTGGGCCCGGTAGATGTCGAGGTGGCGGGTGTTGGCGGGCAGGTCCATCGGCTCGAACGGGCCGCCGCCCTCCTGGTGGATCACGTTCAAGACCTGCACGAGGCGCAGGTAGTCGCACATCTCGGCGAAGGTCCCGTCGCGCCGGCCGCGGTCGTTGTCCATCACGTAGGCCGGCCCGCCGACCGAGGCATGGACGCAAAGATCGCCGCCGATGGTCACGTCATGCGCCGGGTTGCGGGCGTACAGGGTGAAGCGGTCGGGCACGGTTCTCAGCCGTTCCTCCACGAGCCCGGGATCGAGCCGCACGATCTCACCCGCGACCTCGGCCCCGGCGTCGCGGAACAGTCCCCGCGCGGGTCCGTCGAGCACCCGCATCCCGATCCGCGCCAGGATCTCCAGCCCGGCGCCATGGATCGCGGCGACCTGGTCGGCGCCCAGCACCTCCACCGGCGCATAGCCACGCGGCCGCTGGCCGAAGGCCGGCTGCGCGAGGCGGGTGCCGTCGCGGCTCCTGCGGCGGGCGCGGGCGGTCACTGCGCGGCCTCGCCGAAG
>NZ_WBUS01000069.1 GCF_008933605.1 Albidovulum sp. | reverse complement strand
CCGGTCGTGGAGATCACGGACGGCATGCCGATTGAAGCGAATTCCGTTTACGTCATCGCCCCTGCTAAGTCGTTGACCATTCACGGGGATCGCCTGCGCCTGTCCGAGCCGGTCGAGCCGCGCGGCGGACATGCGGTCCTCGCTCGCCTGTTCGGTCCAGCCCTCGGGGCGGCGGGCGCCGTAGGACCACATTCCGGCGACGGTCCGCCGCCAGCGCTCGGCGGACCGGGCGATGAGCCGGAGGTCGGCGAGCGAACGGCCGATGACATGCGCAGACGACCAGTCGGCGCAGAGGCCCATCGCCGTCAGCGCAGCGACGACATCGGGCGGCCCGCCCCTGAGGCGGTCGGGCAAACCCTCTCCGCCGCGCAGGTCGGGCAAGAAAAGCGCCGCCGCCTCGGGCAGGCGGGGATGCAGGCCCTCGAGAAAGGCGGCGATCCTTCCCTCCGGCGCGCCGGACACCAGCGCGTGAAGGGGAGCGCCGTAGGGGTTCAGCGCCTGCAGGATTTCGGCCTGCACGGCCGGCCGCCGGTCATCCGGCCCGCCGCCTGCAAGCGGCTCGTGGAAGAGGCCGAAATCCTCCCGGAGCGCCCGCGCGGCGGCAAGGGCGTGACCCGTGTCGGCAATCCCCTCGGTCGCGCCGGATGCCGAGGCGAGCAGGCCCCGCGCCAGGTCGAGCCGCCGGGGAAGGGCCGCGTCGGAGTGGCGGATGACAAGGAAGGCGAAGTCGAGCGCGCCGCCGACCATCCCGGTACGTTGCGAGGCATCATGCGACCGCAGGGCGAGATCGAAGACCCTGTCGTCGGCGAGCATGGCCAAGAGCCTGCCAAAGCCTGTCTCGGCCTGTATCTCGAGCACCACGCGCCCGCGCAGATGCGGGCTCTCCTCGAGCGCGCGGTCCAGGGCGGAGCGCGGTTGCCCGCGGAAGAGATCCACAGCGGCGGCCCAGCGCCCGGCCAGCCACAGGTAGCAAAGCGCCACCATGGCCCCGGGACTGTCGGGTTCCAGCTTTCCGCCAAACCCCGCGTGGAAGACGTGGCCCGCCTCGCGCAGATCACCTTTCTCCAGCATGAGTTCGAGGTCACGCACGGCGCGCTCGTCCGGTCGGACGCGCATCGCCTTGCGCGGGGCGTCTTCGGGGGCATCGCCTGCCATGTCGCCGTCGGCCTGCGCGTGCGCGGTTTCCCGGGCGGGCGCGGGCGCAGGCAGGTCGGTCAGGCCAAGGTCCTGCGGGACGGCTTCCGGTGCCCCCGCCCGCGCGAAGCCCGACCGCCGGCCCTGCGCCTGCAGGACCGCGTCCTGTGCCGGGGCCGGCAGCTCGTCGAGGATCGGGCCCGTGATCTCGCGCGCCAGGTCGGCCGGCACCTCCGGCATCGGGTGGCCGAAGCGCGTCGCCTGAAGACGGTGGTAGAGCGCGGCGACGGGATCGCGCG
Organism: Albidovulum sp.; assembly: GCF_008933605.1. Taxonomy (GTDB): domain Bacteria; phylum Pseudomonadota; class Alphaproteobacteria; order Rhodobacterales; family Rhodobacteraceae; genus Albidovulum. The sequence goes on along the minus strand of NZ_WBUS01000069.1, from coordinate 16,716 downwards.
CGCCATACCACTCGGCGGCGCGAAGGTTGATCGCCTCGGCGGCGGCCCGCGTCTCGGTCGTGCCGTCATATAGCAGCGGCAGGAATGCGCGGCGCACATCCTGCCGGTGACGGACGTTCCCGGCGCCGTCGGACTCGACCAGCCAGTGATGCGTGGCAAGCTCCGCCAGCGCCGCCCGCGCCTCCTCCGCCGTCAGCGTGATGCCGAGCGCCGGGGCAACGACGCCCGTCAGCGCCTCCGCGTCGATCGCCCGCAGGATCAGCCCCTCGTTGGCGATGCGGCGCAGGCGCTCCGGCACCCGGCTCAGGATCGCGCGGTAGAGATAGCCGCCGATGGTTTCCTCGCCGGCCCCCGCCGGGATCTCGCCCGCGTCATAGTCCGCATCCTCGAAGGCCTTGGCGGCGAGGGTGAGGAGAAGCGGGTTGCCCCGCGCGAGGGGCAGGATCCGCGGCCAGAGTCGCTCCGGTACCCCCCGTGCAGCCAGAAGGAGACGCGCCGCGCTGTCCTCTATGCCTTCAAGGCGGATGCGGTCCTCGACCCGGGCGGGAACCGGGTCCAGCGCATCGCCCCTCCCGGCCGAGATGATCGCGAGCGGCGCGACGCCGTACTCGGCCAGAGAGTCCATCCGGTCGAACAGCGTCATCACCTGGGTTTCGCCGCGGCTGCGCAGAACCTCGAGCGTGTCGAGCACGACAAGGACGCGGCGCCCGCTTCCCCGGACCGCGCCCGCGATCGCCTCGAGAAGGTCGCGCGGCACGCTGTAGCGGGCGCTGGTGCCGGTTTCGGCCGCGCGCCGCTCCGCGCTCTTCAGCCGCATGGCGCGAAGCTGGGCCGAGGCTTCCGGCACCGCATCGCCCACCTGGCGCGAAATCTCCTCGAAGAACCCGTGCGCCTCGAGCACGTTGAGGCCCGCGCGATCGAAATCGAGCGAGACAAGGATGGGGCCGATGTTCAGCCGGGCCATCTGGATGACCCGCTCGAGCAGGAAGGACTTGCCGATCCCCGGCAGGCCCGAGACATGGACGGTGCGCATCGGCGGGCCCGCCTGCGGGGCGGCGATCCAGTCGGCCAGGCGGGCAAGTTCGGCCTCGCGCCCGAAGAAGCCGCCGGCGAGCCGCGCATCGGTCCGCGACTCGGCCCGGCGGGTGTTCAGCAGGCTGCGCAGCCGGTCGAGCCGGTCGAAGCCCGGCGCCGAGGGCCCTGCCCGGTCAAGCGCGACCGCCACCGCCTCGAGTTCCTCCGGAGAGGCGTCGCCGCCGATCATCCGGTCAAGCGCATCGGGGGCGAGATTCCCGCGACCGGCGAGGGCCTTCGCGACGGGGGTATCGGCATCGGCGACGGCCACCTCGCCCGCGAGGATCTTCCGCCGGGCCGCCGGGCGCATCAGCCAGCGTTCGGTCTTGCCGGTCTCCACGGTGCAATCCTGCCGGAGCGCCGAAAGCACCCGGGCGGCCACGATGGGCTCCTGCGCCACGCGCGGGCCCATGACGGCGGCCAGCGCCGCCTCCGGCGCGAAGGAATCCTGGACGGCCGCGAAGCGGCGCGCCGCCTCGACCAGCGTGTCGAGCTCGGGTGCCTCCCGCTTCATCCCCCTCCCTCCTCGCGCCGCGCTTCGGCTCTCAGCCTGTCGGCCACCGATGCGAGGTGCATCACCGGGTAGTAGCCGCCCTGGGCCGGCAATCCCGCCAGTGCCAGCCGGACGATCCGGGTCAGCACCTCGGCGCCCCAGTCGTACCCCATCGCGCGGGCCATCTCTGTCGCCGTCATGCGGACGTCCGCCTCGGAGAATTCGCCGATGTACTCGGCAAGCAGGCCGGGCAGCGTTCCGGTGCGCGCCTCGGCCACCGTCTCGTAGACCGTCTCGGCGAGGACGCAGGTCTCGAACCCGGCGAGCACGAGGCGGACGGCAGACCGCAGGAGCAGCTCGGCCACCAGGTGCTCGAATTGGACCTGCGCGTCCTGAAGCATACCTGCCGGCGGGTTCTCGACGAAGATCCAGATGGTGCGTCCTTCGGCCACGGCCTGGGCCTGGATGGCGTCGGCCAGGGCGCGGGCGCGGTCCTCGTCGTGGGCCACGCGCGTGGTTTCGTCGAGGCGCACGCCCGACGCGGCCTCGGGGGGCGCCGCGGCGAAGACCTCGGCGTGCAGCCGTGCGACCACGTCGCCCACCTCGATCTCGATTGGCAAGCGGACGATCCGGTGGGCGCTGGCGTCGAGAAACGCGCCCAGGAGATCGTGGCTGAAGGCGAGGCCCGCGCTCTCGGCGATGGACTTGCGGCGCACCCAGATGCCGCGCAGGGCCGGCGCTTCACCGGCCGCGATCGCGGCCAGCGCGTCGAAGTAGGTCTGGCGTCCAATCACGAGATGGCCCTCGGGCGAGCCGTCGAGCGACCAGAGGTAGCGGACCTGCCGGTCGCCTTCGATGCGTGCCCGAAAATCGGCATTGGCGCTGAACTGTTCGAACGGCACGATCCGCTTCACCTTGCCCAGCCGGCCCTGGTGCAGGCCGAGAAAACGGAACTCCGCATCGAACCCCGGCCCCCCGGACGACCCGTTGGCGGCCTTCGCCGTATGCGCATGCCTCACGGCGCGGCAATCACTCCGGTCGATTTCCCCGAACGAGATGCCCGAAGCCTTGCCGCCCGGGAAATGCACCAGGACGAAGGCGGACTTGCCGTTGCAAGGCACCGGCGTCGGCGGCAGATCGACCTGGGCGTAGCGTCGGCCAAGCGGCACGTCGAGCCTGAGAAGCGCCACGTCACTGTGAGTCGCGGCACCCTCGGCAGGCGGCAGCCCCCCCGTTTTCTCCGCCTCGTGCGGCGGCACCGCAAGCGCGACCGTGGCCGGGTGGCGCCTTCCGTCCGGCCCCTCGACCTCCAGTCGCGGCGCCGCGCCATTCGCCGTGGCAATCACGTGCTGGGCCGTCAGGACGAGCCGCGGCGACACGAGCGCGCCGCAGCCTGTGACCTTGCCATTCACGCGGACCCGGCAGCGGAAGCTCTTCGACCGGAGCGCGAAGGCGGCCAGTTTTTCCTCGTCGAACGCGATCCCGACGAGCCCGCCGAGCGCCGCCTCGGAATCGGCCTTCAGCCGGGCGACCGTCGCGGCGAAGGCGGGACCGTCCAGCGGCCGCGCATGAGCGGCGAGAAAGGCGACGAAGGCGTCTGACAGGCCGTCCTCGTTGAGGATCATCGCCAGCATCGCGGCCGTCGTGCGGCCGACTCCGCGCGCCGCGACCGCGACGGCGTCAAGGTCGAGCGGATCGTCGCGCGGGTCGTAAAGCGCCTGCAGCGCCTCGTGCACGAGTGCCGGCGCCTCGGCGAGCACCGGTGCCAGCGCCTTCGCGGTGAGAGCCCCGGACAAGGCCGCGCCTATTCGGCGGCAAGCGCGGCGCGCAGCTTCGGCCGGACGGCGAGCGCCGCCGCGAGGTCCGCGCTCGGCCGGTCGGGTCGAAGCGCGGCAGCCTCGGCCCCGCCGTCACGCGCGGCCCGCGCCTTCGCCCCGCCCCGGTAGCTCAGCCACAGAAGTTCGGCCGCATATTCCGCCATCTCGGGCCCGTATTCGTCGAGCGCCTCGGGCGCGTGGTTGGCGAGGTGAATGGCGAGGATCTGCGACGTCGGGGCGACGCCCGTGGGCGGAAGGGCGGCCGCGACCGCGGCCTCGGTCCCGGTCGGCGCCGCCGGCAGGGGGTTGGAAAGCGCCTGGGCGGCATCGAGCACGCCTGCCCCGAGGTTGGTGGCGCCGTTCCAGACCGGGGGCTTCGTCACGCCTGCCGTCACGCAGTGGACGAACATCGACTGCACCGTGGTGCCCGCCGCGGCCGCCTTGGCCTTGAGCGCGGCCCGGCCACCGTGCTTCGCGACCCAGAGCGCCGCCACGCCCGAGGTCAGCGAGGTCGCGAGCGTCGTGCCTTGTGCCGCCTTGGTGCGGTCGTCCGGATCGGTCGCCTTGTTCTTGGCCGCGCCCCAGACGTTCTCGCCCGGCGCCGCGATGGTCACCTCCGGCCCGCGCCCTGTCTTCGCCCAGGGCGTGAGGTCGCGGGTCAGCGCCGCGACGGCGGTGCAGAGCCCGTTCGCGGCATAGGCGGCGGGAAACACCACCGCCGGCCAGCAGTTGCCCGCCGCGCAGCAGATCACCAGCCCCTCGCGCGTGGCGTCGCGCAAGGCCTTTTCGGTCGCACTCACCCGCGTCGGCCCGCCGAGCGCCATGGCGATCACGTCCGCGCCTTCCGCAACCGCGTGCGCGATCGCCGCGGGAATGGTCTTCTGGCTGAAGTTGATCACCGACCTGATCGCCCGGATCGGCAGTACTGTCGCCTCGGGCGCGGCTCCGGTGATCTCGCCGGGGCCGGTCACATCGCCCGTGCCCGAGGCATCGCCCCGGCTCGCCACAACCGAGCAGACGAGCGTCCCGTGCCCCGGATGGCGCAGGAAGCCCTGGCTGAACCGGTCGGAGGCGTCCGTTCCCCCCTCGACGAGGTTGAGCTGCCCGTTCGGCCGGATAACCCCGGCGAGTTCCTGATGCGTTGAATGGCCGGTGTCGATCACCGCGACCGTTGTCCCGTTGCCGCGCGTCATGCCCCAGGCAACCGGCGTGCGGATCACCGGATGCACCCAGCCCTTGGGCATCAGGTCCTGGCGCGGCGTCTCGCAGGAGAAGAGCGCGCTTTCGATGGTGGGACCGGCGCCGATCGCCACGGCGCCATAGAGACTGTCGGTCAGGACCGGGTTGGCATCGGTCGCGCCGACCTCGGGCCGCAGCGCCCGCGCGAAGGCGAAGACCTCCGCCTCCTGCCCGCGCGAGCGGATGGTCGGGAAGGACAGGAAGTGGAAGCGGTCCTCGGGGCCGCCAAAGGCGGTCTCCACCTCCAGCTCCGCATCGGGCACCACCGCGCGGACGCGCGCCGCGACCTCTTCCGGCGTCAGGCCCTCGGAAAACACAAGCTCGATGACGACTGGTTCGTCACCCTCTTCGCGCGGCAGTTCGCGCAGGGCGGGGAAATCCTCGCGCATGGCAATGGCCTCTCGCTAAAGAACAATCGAAATCAAACAAATTCATTATAGCCGAAATTTGTGCCGATTCTCAATCGGAAGGCGAACGACTTATCCGGCGGCAGTTTCCGGTCCGGAGCCGCCGGAGCGCCTATCTCAGGATCGACAGGAGATCGGCGAAATCGTCGGTCCAGACCGGGCCGCCGTCGGCGGGAAGCAGCGCCCAGCGCGGATCGTCGGCGAGCGGGCCGAGGGCCGCCTCGCTCCGCGCCAGGAGGACGACACGGGAGGGCGCGTCGCCGGGATCCGTCGCCTCCTGCCCCGGATAGTCCTGGATCCGCGCGACGAGTCCGATCGCCTCGGCGCTGCGGGACAGCGGGCGTTCGATCGCGTAGTAGCGGTTCGAGATGTGGTAAAGCAGCACCCCATTCGGCGCGAGCCGGTCGATGTAGAGCCGCATCGCCTCGTCCGTCGTCAGGTGCATCGGCACTGCGTCCGAGCCGTAGGCGTCGATCACGAGGATGTCGTAGACCGGTTCCGCGGCCTCCTGCGCGAGCATCATCCGCGCGTCGCCGAGCCGGGTCGGCGCCTCTGGCGCGCAGGCGCCGAGGAAGGTGAAGAGCGACGGGTCCCGCGCGATGCGGTCCACGGCCGCGTCGATCTCGTAGAAAATCCAGTCCTGGCCCTCGCGCCGGTAGCAGGCGAGCGCTCCGACGCCGAGTCCGACGATGCCGACGCGGGCTGCCTCCGTGCCGAGGCCGGAGGTCAGCACCTGCGCCATCGGCCCGTTGCGATGGTAGTAGAACTGCGGCTCCGGCCTATCGCGGCCGAGGTCCGCGACCCGCTCCGCTCCATGGATCGTGGTGCCGTTGGCATAGAGCCGCAAGCCGTCGGCCTCGAACACCCGGTGGGTGCCGAAGAAGCTGCGGTCGCGGAAGAGGTCGCCGCTCGGGATCAGCCAGACGCCGGTCACGGTGACGATCCCCATGGCGATCGCCGCGGCCGGCAGGTGGCGGCGGAGGGCGATGGCGGCGAGCGCGGCCAGGCCGAACATGGCGAGCTTGAGCATCAGCCAGTCGGTCACGCCGAAGACCGTGACCGCAAGCGCGAGGGGCAGCGCCGCGACGATCCCCAGCCCCGTGCCCAGCCGGGTGAGGCTTGGCGTTGGCCGCATCGCCGGGCTGAGCACCAGCGTCGCGGCGAGAAGCGTGGTCACCCCGCCCTCGGCGAGGCTGTCGAAGACGAGCGGCGCCAGGATCGAGTTGAAGAACCCGCCCAGCGCGCCGCCGACCGACATGACGAGGTAGAAGAGCGTGAGGTGCCGCCCGGCAGGCCGCGCCTCGTAGAGCCTCGCATGGGCAAAGAGCGCCACGACGAAGAAGGCCAGCATCAGCCCCGCCACGCCCCAGAGCCCGACATGCGCCCCGGTGATGCCCGCAAAGACCGCGCCGAGCAGAGCCAGCGCGACGAGATAGGCGGCGCGAAGCAGCGGCGATGGCGTCAGGGGCCGGCGCGCGAAGGTGAGGACGAAGCTCAGGAGGTAGAGCGACAGGGGCACCACCCAGACAAGCGGAATGGCCCCGATGTCGGTCGAGATCTTCGTGGTGACGGCCAGCATCAGCGACGAAGGCACGAAGGCCAGCAGCAGCCAGCGCCCGATCCGGGCGGCGCCGACCGGGTCCGCCGCGGCCGTGCCGCGCGTCACGCGCACCGCGCCGCCGCGATGCGCGCTGAGACCGCAGAGAAGCAGGAACCCGCCGAAGGCGACGAACCCCGCCGCCCAGAGCGCCCCGATCCGCGCGGCACCAAGAAGCGGCTCGGCCAGGAGCGGGAAGGCAAGAAGCGCCACGAGCGAACCGAGGTTCGAGGCGCCGTAGAGGAAGTACGGGTCCTCGGCGGAGGGGCCGTCACTGCGGGCATACCAGGACTGGATCAGCGGCGCATTGGCCGAGAGGACGCCGAAGGGAACCCCGACGCCGAGGGCGAAGAGGCCGAGCGTCTGCCAGGCCGCCGGAACCTCCGGGTCATAGCGCCAGCCCTCCGGAAGGCCGAGCGGCAGGAAGGCAAGGGCGGCGCCCCAGAGCAGGAGATGGAGCGCGAGCTGCCCCGCGACCGGCAGGTGGCGGGTGACGAGATGGGCATAGAGATAGCCGCCGATCAGGACGCTCTGGAAGAAGAGCATCGCCGTCGTCCAGACCGCCGGCGCGCCGCCGATCTGTGGCAGGACGATCTTGGCGAACAGGGGTTGCACGAAGAACAGCAGCGAGGCGGAGAGGAAGATCGTCAGGGTGAAGAGCGCCGGGACAAGAAGCCCCGACCCCGATGCCGTTCTCGTATGCGACTGATTCATGACCGGTCCCGCGCGATTGTTGCGCATCCGGTAACGCGCAAATCGGCCTGGAATGAGGCGGGATCAGGGCTTGGCTGGGGGCCTGGCAAGCGGCATGATGCCCGGCGTGTCGTCGTCAGGCGCCAGTTCCTCGAAGTCGAAGTTGTCGAGCTTGGCGGCCCGCTTGCCGGCGCGCTCGGCGGCCGTGGTGATGCCGTCGAGGTCGCCGCGCGCCTGGTGGAAATGGGTCGAAAGCTTCTCCACCCGCTCCACCACCAGTTCAACGTCGCGGTGAAGCTGCCTGAGCGTCGCGCGGATCGCGCCGGCCTGCTCGCGCATCCGCGCATCTTTCAGAACGGCACGCATCGTGTTCAGGGTGGCCATGCACGTGGTAGGCGAAACGATCCAGACGCGGGCATCGAAGCCCTCGCGCACCAGGTCCGGAAAGTTGGCGTGGAGTTCGGCATAGACTGCCTCGGAGGGAAGGAACATCAGGGCCCCGTCCGCCGTCTCGCCGTCAAGGATATAGCGTTCGGCGATGGCCTTGATGTGGTTCCGCACCGCGATGCGGAGCATCCGTTGCGCCTCGATCAGTTGCGACTGGTTCTCCGCCCGGCGCAGCGCCTCGTAGGCTTCCAGGGGAAACTTGGAGTCGATGACGATGGGCCCGGGCGGATTCGGCAGGTGGATGAGACAGTCCGCCCGCCGCCCGTTCGAAAGGGTCGCCTGCATGGTGAAGGCATCGGGCGGCATCGCCTTGCGCACGATGTCGTTGAGCTGGATCTCCCCGAAGGCGCCGCGCGTCTGCTTGTTCGACAGGATGTCCTGCAGGCTGAGGACGTCTCCCGAAAGCTTCTCGATGTTCGACTGTGCCTTGTCGATCGTTTCCAGACGCTGCTGCAACTCGCCCAGGGACCGCGCGGTGCGCGTGGCGGTGCCGTGCAGGCTCTCGCTCATCCCGCGCGAAACCTCGGCGAGCCGCTGCTCCATCAGATGCAGCACCCGCGCCTGCGAGGCAGCCTGCGCCTCGGAGACATGGGTCAGCCCGCCGCTGAGCCGCTCCTGCCCGTCCGACAGCGACTGCACGCGGCTTCCGAGCTGGCTGAGGTGAAAGCCGAGCGGCTCGGTCATGCGGGCAGATCGCGCGGCGGCGCGAAGGGTCACGATGAGCAGGATGAAGAGAAGCAGCACCAGCGCCAAGCCGCCGAGCGCGGCGAGGACGAGCGGATCGTCAAGCGCGTAGGTCTGCCCGCGAAACGTGATCATGTCCGCCCGAAAAGCCGCTCGATGTCGGAAAGCTTCAGCTCGACATAGGTCGGCCGGCCGTGGTTGCACTGGCCGGACAAGGGCGTCGCCTCCATCTCCCGCAGAAGCGCGTTCATCTCGTCCGCCCGCATCCGCCTGCCCGTGCGCACGGAGCCATGGCAGGCCATCCGCGACAGAACGGAGTCGATCCGCGATTGCAGCGTCTGGCTGGCGCCGAGGTCCCGCAGCTCGTCCAGGATGTCCCTGACAAGCGCTGCCGCGTTCACGTCGCCCAGGAGCGCGGGCGTCTCGCGCACCGCGACCGCGCCGCCGCCGAAGGGTTCCACCGTTAGGCCGAGCGCCCCGAGCGCCCCGGCATGTTCGAGGAGCAGCCGGGCATCGCCGTCCGAAAGCTCCACAATCTCGGGGATCAGGAGCGCCTGCGCCGCGACGCCCTGTTCCTCGCGCTGGCGCTTGAGGCGCTCGTAGACCAGACGCTCGTGCGCGGCGTGCTGGTCCACGATGACGATGCCGGTCGCGGTCTGGGCGATGATGTAGTTCTCGTGCACCTGCGCACGGGCCGCCCCGAGGGGATGTTCCCCTGCTGCCTCGTCCACGGGTTCGGGATCGGCCGGCTCATAGCGGGCGGAGGCTTCGGCGAATTCCGGCGCGAGCGGCGCCTGCGCGGCATGGGCTGCGCGCAGCGCCGTCTGCGTCGGGCGGTCCATCTGGTAGACGCGCGGGCCGGCCGGTTCGGTCCGCAGCGCGCCAAGCGTCAGCCCCGCCACCGTGGACGAGGCCCGGTGGCCCGCCCCGGCGAGCGCATGGCGGAGCGCCGAAACGATGAGGCCGCGGGCCACGCCGGGTTCGCGGAAGCGCACCTCGGCCTTGGCGGGATGCACGTTGACGTCGACGCGCTCGGGATCGCAGGTCAGGTTGAGAACGGCGGCCGGGTGCCTGTCGCGCGAGAGGACGTCCATGTAGGCCGCGCGAAGCGCGCCGATCAGCAGCTTGTCGCGCACGGGCCGCCCGTTCACGAACAGGAACTGTTCGACCGCCGCGCCCCGCGAATAGGTCGGCAGCGCCGCGAAACCCGTGAGCCGGATGCCGTCGCGCTCGGCATCGATGGGCAGGGCATTGTCCGCGAACCCCGGCCCGAGAAGGGTCCGGAGTCGCTGGCCGAGCGCGTCGAACAGGTCCCCTTGCTCGGCGTCGGCGCGCAGGATCGTCCGTGGCTCGCCGTCCGAGGCGTCGGTGAGCGTGAAGGAGACGTAGGGCTCCGCCATCGCCAGCCGTTCGACGGCATCGCGGATCGCCTGTGCCTCGGCCCGGTCGGAGCGCAGGAACTTCAGCCGCGCGGGCGTCGCGAAGAAGAGGTCGCGCAACTCCACGACCGTCCCTGCGGTCAGCGCCGCCGGCCGCACCGGCTCCGCCCGCCCGCCGGTGACGGCGATCTCGGCCGCCTCGAAACCCCGCGCGCGCGAAGTGATCCTGAGGCGTCCGACCGCGCCGAGCGAAGGCAGCGCCTCGCCCCTGAAGCCGAAGGAGCGGATGTTGAGAAGGTCGGTCCCGTCGATCTTGGAGGTTGCATGGCGGGCCAGCGCGAGCGGCAGGTCCCCGGCCGTCATGCCACAACCGTCGTCAGTCACGCGGATCAGCGTCTTGCCGCCGTCGGCATAGGTGACCGCGATCCGCCGGGCGCCCGCGTCGAGCGCGTTTTCCACCAGTTCCTTCACCGCCGAGGCCGGGCGCTCCACAACCTCGCCCGCCGCGATACGGTTCACCGCGGATTCATCGAGCTGCCGGATTTGCGGCCGCACGGGCAGGATATTGGGGCTCTCGGCGTTCATCCTGCAAGATGTAGCAGGCCCGAGGGATTCGGGAAAGGTGTTCAGTCCGTTGCTGCCAGCCCGGCGGGCTTGCCCACGACGACAAACCTCAGCGCCTCTGGGGCCATCAGCCGTTTTGCCACCCGCTTGATGTCGTCCAGCGTCACTGCCTCGATGTAGGCGTTGCGCTCGTTCACGTAGGCGATCGGCAATCGCTCCGATTGCATGCCCACGAGGATGTTGGCGATCGGCCCATTGCCGTCGAAGCGCAGGGGATAGGAGCCGGTGAGATAGGTCTTCGCGGCCTCCAGTTCCGCCGCGCTCACGCCCTCGGCCGCAACCTTCGACCATTCCGCGCGCACGACCGCGATGGCCTCGGCCACCTTCTCGTTCGCCGAGGCGAAGGAACCCTGCCAGGTCTCGGCAAGATCCATCGGGGCGAGCCAGGTGGAGATGCCGTAGGTCAGACCGCGCTTCTCGCGCACCTCGTCCATGAGCCGCGCGGCGAAGCCCGAACCGCCAAGGATGTGATTGAGCACGTAGGCCGCGAAGAAGTCCGGGTCATCGCGCTCGATCCCCGCCTGGCCGAACATGACGACCGATTGGGGCGAGTCCCAGTCCACGACCGTGACGCCTCCGGCAAGGCGGAGTTCCGCCCTCGGGGGCGGCGATGCACCCGTCGCGGGAAGACCGCCGAGCAGGTCGTCGAGAAGCGCGCCGAACTCCTCGGCCGTGATGTCGCCCACGGCCGAGACGAAGAGCCGGTCGCGGGCGAGCACGGCGTTCTTCGCGGCGACGAGATCGTCGCGGGTCAGCGCCGCAAGGCTGTCGAGCGTGCCGTAGCGGGAGGATCCATAGGGATGGTCGCCGAAGGCAAGGCGGTCGAGAGCCCGGGTCGCGATCGCGTTCGGGTCGGTCTCGTCCGAGCGGATGATCGAGGCAACCTGACCTTTCACCCGGGTCATCGACGCCTCGTCGAAATGCGGATCGGTCAGCGCCTGCTTCAGCAGCGCCACGGCCTCGCCCCGGTTTTCCGTCAGCATCTGGGCCGAGACGGTCGCGGCGTCGTCGAAGGCGTCGAATTCGAAACGTGCCGCGAGCCGTTCGCGTGCCTCGGCGAAGCCCTGCGAGTCCAGATCGCCCGACCCTTCCTCCAGAAGCGCCATCGTCAAGAGCGTGGCGCCCCGCTTTCCCGGCGCATCGAGGCTTGTGCCCCCTTCGAACCGCAGTTCGATCGCGGTGAAGGGGATGGAGTGTTCCTCCACCAGCCAGGCGCTGATGCCGCCCGGCGAAGTGACCTCCTTGATCTCGACGGCACCTGCGGGCAGCGCCATGAGGACGGCGAGGCACACCGCCAGAAGGGCCCGGATCATTGCATCACCTCCTCGGTCCCCTCGCGCATGAGCCAGCCGGTGACCGCGCGGCGGCGGTCGAAGACCTGGCGCGCGGCGGCCAGCACGTCGTCTTCGGTGACTGCGGCGAGCACGTCCGGCCAGGCGTCCACATCCGCCACCGTCAACCCGGTGGTCAGCGCCTCTCCATAGCGGCGGGCGAGGCCGTCGATGTCGTCCTCGGCATAGATCATCGCTGCCTTCATCCGCGTCTTGACGCGGGCGAACTGGTCGGCGTCGACGCCATTCTTCAGGAAATCCGCGATGACCTGGTCCAGCGCGGCCTCGGCCTCGGCAAGGCCGACGCCCTCGGCCGGCACTACGGCGAGGCCGAAGAGGGTATCGTCATAGGACGTTCCGTCGTAGCTCGCGTTCGTATAGATCGCCTGCTTCGTCTCGAACTGGAGCTTGCGCGCCAGCAGCGAGGTCTGCGAACTCCCGCCGAGCAGCTCGGCGAGGATCGTCAGCGCCGCAGCGGCCTTCTGGTCGCCCGGATCGCGCTCGGGGGCGAGGTAGCTGCGCGAGACGAAGGGCTGCGCCACGCGAGGGTCAGTGAAACTCATCCGCCGCTCGGCGAGTTGCGGCGGCTCCTGCGGGCGGGTGCGCGGCCCGATGCCGGGCGTGGGCTCCAGCGGCCCGTAGTAGGTCTCGGCCAGACGCTGCACCTCGGCCGGATCGACATCGCCCGCGACGACAAGCACGGCGTTGTTCGGCGCGTAGTTGGTGCGATACCAGTCGAGCGCGTCCTCGCGCGTCAGCGCCTCCATCTCGTGCCGCCAGCCGATCACCGGCTTGCCGTAGGAATGGTTCAGGAATTGCGCGGCCCGGCGCTGTTCGCCGAAGATGGCGCCGGGGTCGCTGTCGGTGCGCTGGTTGCGCTCCTCGATCACGACCTCGCGCTCGGTCTGCCAGTCGTCCTTCGTCAGGCGGAGGTTCCGCATGCGGTCCGCCTCCATCCGCATCACCAGTTCCAGCCGGTCGGCGGCGACGCGCTGGAAATAGGCGGTGAAATCGTAGGACGTGAAGGCATTGTCCGATCCGCCGTTCGCCTCCACGGTCCTGGAGAACGCGCCTGAGGGAACCGTGTCGGTTCCCTTGAACATCAGATGTTCGAGGAAGTGCGCAACGCCCGAGACGCCGGGTTTCTCGTCGGCGGAGCCCGCCCTGTACCAGACCATCTGCACGACGACGGGGGCGCGGTGATCCTCGATCACCACGGCCTCGAGCCCGTTGGGAAGGACGAAGGTGGTGACGTCCGCACCCAGGGCGGGGGTGGAGAAGGCCGCGACGGCCAGCCAGCGAAGTGTGCGGATCATCACGGTCTCCCTCGACTCCGCGACAGAGGTAACCACCCTGCCGGGGTCGTCAACCCCGGCGGCGCGCGACTGACGCAGTGGTGATCACTTCTCCTGCTGGGCGCCCTCGGGCGGGGCGCCGACGTTGCGGACGCCGGCGGCACGCCAGCGTTCGAGTTCGGCGTACTGGTCGAGCGACATCGGCGCATAGGCCTTGAAATAGACGCTCACGTGGAAGAGCCGCTCCAGCAGCCGGCCGTCGTGCTTGCGCCGGTACTCCAGGTCCTCGGCCGCAAGAACGTCGCGGATGTCGGATGCGGTGCCGAAGCGCGCCGCGTAGTTGACGAGCCCGCCGTTCCCCGCCGGCACCGCCGTGCGTTCCAGCAGCGCCGGATTGCCGCCCAGCGCCGCGACGGCATCGGCCTTCGGCGTCGGGTCTGTGATGTTGGTTCCGCCCGGCGTCGGCTCGGGCAGCGAGGCGATGTCCTCGGGCATCTGCAGGGGCTTGGTCGGCAGGATGTTGAACTCGTCGGGGCTGCGGCTTGCCGACTTGATGTTCATGAGTTGCGGCGGCTTCTTCTCGTCGCCGGCCAGGCGCCCGCAGGCCGCCAGCGCGACAAGCGCACAGAGCCCCAATCCGCGGAAGCCGAGCCGAGCCCTCATGGGTTTCTCCATCACCTGCCTCCGTCCCGTTTAGCGCAAGTCTCCCGGCACGTCACGGGGTCTTCTCCCGCCCGGTGAAGACCACGAGGCCGAGCGCGCCGGCAAAGATCGCGATGTCGGCGACGTTGAACGAGTAGGGATTCTCGAAGCCCGGCACCGACATGTTCAGGAAATCCGCGACCGCCCCGTAAAGGAGCCGGTCGACGACGTTTCCCATGGCCCCGCCGATGAGGCAGCCCGCCGAGAGCTTCACGATCCGGCTGTGCGGCTCGCGCCGGACCCAGAGCCAGACCCAGGCTGAAATACCCAGCGCCATGAGGATCAGCCCCCAGCGCGCGAAGTCGCCGTCGCTGGAGAGGAGGCCGAAGTTGATGCCTTGGTTCCAGGCCATGCGGAACGTGAGCCACGGCGGAAGGACCGCGATGTGTTGCCGCGACCAAAGATCGAGGACATGGACAACGAGGATCTTCGTCGCCTGGTCCAGCGCGAAGACGCCCAAAGCCGTCTGGGTGACGAGCCGCATGTCGCCTCAGTGCCGGAAGTGCCGCTGGCCGGTGAAGACCATGGCGAGGCCGGCTTCGTCGGCTGCCGCGATCACCTCGGCATCGCGCATCGAGCCGCCCGGCTGGATCACGGCCGTGGCACCGGCCTCCGCTGCCGTCAGGAGACCGTCGGGAAAGGGGAAGAAGGCGTCGGATGCGACCACGGAACCCCTGACGGTCGGTTCGGAGAGGCCCAGCGCCTCGGCCATGTCGGCGGACTTCCGGGCGGCGATCCGGGTCGAGTCCACCCGGCTCATCTGGCCTGCGCCGATTCCAACCGTCGCAGCCCCCTTCACGTAGACGATGGCGTTGGACTTGACGTGCTTGGCGACCTTCCAGGCGAAGAGCAGGTCCTTCAGTTCCGCGCCAGTCGGCGCGCGCCTGGTCACAACCTTGAGGTCGGCCCCGGTGATCACCCCGTTGTCGCGGTCCTGAACCAGGAAGCCGCCCGCGACCTGCCGGAAGGCAAGGCCGGGGGACGCCGGGTCAGGCAGCGCACCTGTGGTCAGAAGCCTGAGGTTCTTCTTCGCGGCGAAGACGGCCCGCGCGCCTTCGTCGGCGTCGGGCGCGATGACGACCTCGGTGAAGATCTGGCAGATCTCCTCCGCCGTCGCCGTGTCGAGCGACCGGTTCAGCGCGACGATGCCGCCGAAGGCCGAGGTGCGGTCGCATTCATAGGCGGCCCTGTAGGCGTCCAGAAGCGTCGCGCCGCGGGCCACGCCGCAGGGATTGGCGTGCTTGATGATCGCGCAGGCGGCGCCATCGGCCGGATCGAACTCCGCCACAAGCTCGAAGGCCGCGTCGGTGTCGTTGATATTGTTGTAGGAAAGCTCCTTGCCCTGGTGCTGGGTCGCGGTGGCGACGCCGGGGCGGCGCGAGCCGTCGGTGTAGAAGGCGGCGCGCTGATGCGGATTCTCGCCGTAGCGAAGCGTCTGGGCAAGCGTTCCGGCGAAGGCGCGGCGCCGCGGCGCCGGGTCGCCGATCGCACCGGCCATCCAGTTCGACACGGCGGCGTCGTAGGCGGCGGTCCGGGCGAAGGCACGCTGTGCGAGCTTGCGGCGGAACTTCGGACAGGTCCTGCCGCCATGCTGGTCCATGTCGCCGAGGACCTTGGCATAGTCCTGCGGGTCCACGACGACGGCGACATGGGCATGGTTCTTGGCCGCCGCGCGGATCATCGCCGGGCCGCCGATATCGATGTTCTCGACGCAGGTGTCGTAGTCCGCGCCCTTGGCGACGGTGGCCTCGAAGGGGTAGAGGTTGACCACGAGCAGGTCGATGGGCGCGATCCCGTGCATCTCCATCGCGGCGACATGCGCCGGATCGTCGCGGAGCGCGAGAAGCCCGCCGTGGACCTTCGGATGCAGCGTCTTGACCCGCCCGTCCATCATCTCGGGAAAGCCGGTCACCTCCGCAACGTCGCGCACGGCAAGGCCCGACTCGCGCAGCGCCTGCGCGGTGCCGCCGGTGGACAGCAGCTCCACCCCGCGCGCGGCGAGGCCCCTGGCGAAGTCCACAAGCCCGGTCTTGTCGGAAACGGAGATGAGCGCGCGGGATACGGCGGCGAGGCTTGCGTCTTCGGTCACGGGGCAGCGTCCTTCACTTCGGCATCGGATCATCGTCGCGCAGGGTGTCGCGGATGGCCGAGGGCGTATCCTGAGCCTTGGCCAAGGTCCAGCCCAACTGGCAGGCATAGTCGAGAACCATCGCGGAAAGGACGATCTGTTTCGTCCCGCGCGGCTTCAGCCGCCCGGATTCGAGGTAGACCGAGGGTTCCAGCGTCAATTCGGCCACGCCGTCATGGCGGAAGATCCAGATCTCGCCCGACTTCAGCGCGAGCGAGACGGCCGTGCCGCCGAGGTCGAGCGCACAGTCGACATCCGGATGAAGGTGGAAGCGCAGGGCGAACGGCACGCCCTGATGCTTCGTCCGCGCCATGATCGTCTCGAACCGGCGGCGGTCGGCGACCGTCATCGCCCCGAGCGTGTCCTCGCCCGCAATGGCCCGCCCGTCGATGGACAGCATGATCTGGCGGATATGGGTGAGCCCGTGTGTGGGCACATAGCCATTGTGGCCGGCCATGAGCCGGTGGCCGCCGCTGTCATCCTCGGGCTGGGCCCAGACCTGGTCGGGCGTGTCGGTAAACTCGCCCTTCGCGCTCGAGGGAAGCACGCCGCCGGCACCGAGCCGGGAGGAGGAGAAGCCGTGGATGCAGAGCGTCGAGTGCGACGGAGTGGCGCGGCCGGCACGACGCCAGTCCGGACCGAAGCTCGTACCCGAGCCACAGTTGACGACCACGGGACGGCGGCCGGAGGTCATCTCCATCGCCAGCGTCGAGGCATGGGCGTTGGCCGAGGCGCGGCCCTTCGGCGGCGGCGCGGCGTCGACGATGATCGTGGTGCGTCCGGCCGCGAGCCGCGCGTATCCCATG
>NZ_WBUS01000251.1 GCF_008933605.1 Albidovulum sp. | reverse complement strand
GGCGCTCTGGGGCGCGGGGTTCATCCGGCTTGCGGTCTATGAGGACAACGCCCGCGCGCTGGCCTTCTACCGCGTGCTCGGCTTCGCCCCGCACCCGGGCGAGACCTCGCTGCTGGTCGCGGGCGCGGCGCTCGACCGCATCGGAAAACCGGGATGAAAGCCGTCCAAGACGACAGCCAGCAAGCATGACCCGCGGATGTTCCTGGCCAACGGCCCCCGCCTGCCTAAACCCGAACAGCCGGCGCGGATCGAGTCCGTGGCATATCTGGATGTACTCGACACGGCGCTTTCCCGCATCCGCGCCTTCGGCGCCGACACGCTGGTTCTGTCGCCCGGCCTTGACGCGCACGAGGGCGACCCGTTCTAGGGCTTCAAGGTCACGACCGCCGGTTTCACCCGGATCGCCGGCCTCGGGCCTCGTGCCGTGATCGTGCAGGAGGACGGCTATCTCCAGCCCGCCCTCGGTGCAAACCTCACGAAATTCCTGGCGGGTTCGGAGCGCAACCGGGCGCGCTCTCCGGCCTCACTCGGCAAAACCGTCCACCAGTAGGCTTCCTGATCCGCCCCTCCCGGCCCGCCGCTCGCGCGGCGAGCGTTCGGCGCTGAAAACGATCCACCGGAGCGTTTTCGCCGGGCGGAGCTCGGCCCGCGCCTCACCCCAATCTGTAATTCGGGCTTTCGCGGGTGATCTGCACGTCGTGGACGTGGCTTTCGGCCAGCCCCGCGCCGGTGATCTTCACGAAGCGGCAGTTCCTCCGCATCTCCGCCACGGTGCCGTTGCCGGTATAGCCCATCGCCGCCCTGAGCCCGCCGACAAGCTGGTGGATCACCGCCTGCGCCGTGCCCTTGTAGGGCACCTGCCCCTCGATCCCCTCGGGGACGAGCTTGTCGCTGGCCGCGTCCTTCTGGAAATAGCGGTCGGCCGAGCCGCGCGCCATCGCGCCCAGGGAGCCCATGCCGCGGTAGGACTTGAAGCTCCGGCCCTGGTAGAGGATCACCTCCCCGGGGCTCTCGTCCGTCCCCGCGATGGCGCTGCCGACCATGGCGCAGGAGGCGCCGGCCGCGATCGCCTTGGCGAAGTCGCCCGAATACTTGATGCCGCCGTCGGCGATCACCGGCACCTCGCCCGCCGCCCCCGCCGCGTCCATGATCGCGGTCAGCTGCGGCACGCCGACGCCGGCGACGATCCGCGTGGTGCAGATCGAGCCCGGGCCGATGCCGACCTTCACCGCGTCCGCCCCGGCCGCGATCAGCGCCCGGGTGGCTTCCGCCGTCGCCACGTTGCCCGCGATCACCTGCACCGCGTTCGACAAGGCCTTGATCCGCTCCACCGCCTTCGCCACGCCCTCGCTGTGGCCATGGGCGGTGTCGATCACCACCATGTCGACGCCCGCGTCGATCAGCGCGCGGCTCCGCTCGAAGCCCTCGTCGCCCACCGTCGACGCGGCCGCCACGCGCAGCCGCCCGAGTTCGTCCTTGCAGGCGTGGGGGTTGAGCACCGCCTTCTCGGTGTCCTTGAGCGTCAGGAGGCCGGTCAGCTTGCCCTGCGCGTCGGTCACCAGGAGCTTCTCGATCCGCCGCGCCTTCATCAGCGACTTCGCCTCGTCGAGATCGGCCGGTTCATGGAGCACGGCAAGGTTCTCCGCCGTCATCATCACCCGCACCGGCGTCTTGTCGTCCGAGGCGAACCGCATGTCCCGGTTGGTGACAATGCCAACGACCCGGCCATGATTGTCCACAACAGGGAAACCGGTGACGTTGTACCGCTCCTGCAGCGCCTTGGCATCGGCCAGGGTCTGGTCGGGCGTCAGCGTGATCGGGTTGTAGACGATGCCGCTTTCGAACCGTTTCACGCGGCTCACCTGTGCCGCCTGTTCCTCGATCCCCAGATTGCGGTGGATGACGCCGATCCCGCCTGCCTGCGCCATGGCGATGGCCATGCGCGCCTCGGTGACCGTGTCCATCGCCGAGGAGAGAAGCGGGATGTTCATGCGGATCGACTTCGTCACGAAGGTCGAGGTGTCGGCGGCCGACGGCAGCACGCTGGAGGCGGCCGGAACGAGCAGAACGTCATCGAAGGTGAGCGCCTCGCGAATCTCCATTGGACACCTCTCGGGGGGAGTTTTCGTTTGGCGCTCCCCTGTTTCACGGGCGCGCCTGAATGGCAAGGCCCAATCTGCGGGCGTCCCCGCTCTCTTGCGCGCGGGCCGGCTTCCATGCTCAATCGCGGCCCGGATTCGTCACCGCCAGAGGACCCCATGCGCGTCGCCGTCGTCGAGAACATGGCCAACACCGCGCTCGGCCAGGTCGGCGTGGCGCTGCGCGAGGCCGGCGCGGAAATCGTCATGTACCGTCCCTGCATCGACGGCCGCCTGCCCGGCGACCTCGCCTCCGGGGACGCGCTCGTCGTGCTGGGCGGCGAACAGTCGGCCATCGACGACGACACGCATCCCTACCTCCCGGCCCTCGCCCGGACGATGCGGACCTGGGCGGAGGCCGGGCGCGCCGTCCTCGGAATCTGCCTCGGATCGCAGATCCTCGCCCGCGGCTTCGGGGCCGCCAACCTCCTCGGCGCCGCACCCGAGTTCGGCTGGCGCGAGGTTCGCGCGACGGCGGCAGGCCGCGCCGACCCGCTCCTTGCCGCGGCCGGTGACCGGTTCCGCACGTTCCAGTGGCACAGCGACACCTTCACGCTGCCCGGGGGCGCGGTCCATCTCGCCGAGAACGGCGATGTCGCGCACCAGGCCTTCCGGCTCGGCCGCGCCGCCTACGGCATGCAGTTCCACTTCGAGGCCGACC
>NZ_WBUS01000250.1 GCF_008933605.1 Albidovulum sp. | reverse complement strand
GCGGTCGCGCTTCGGCATCAACACGCTGCTCAACCGGATGGCCGGCCACGGCGCGGCCGAGCCGGAGCGGGCGTCCCCTGCCTTGCGCGCCCAGCCCCGGGTTTCGGCCACCTACGAGGAAGAACCCGAGCTCGACCCCGATCAGGAACGGATCGAGATCCCGGCCTTCCTGCGGCGCCAGGCCAACTGACGGAACGTCACATTGATCGGAAGGGCCGGAGCGATCCGGCCCTTTTCCTTTTGGGATCAATGATTTGCGAGGCGCCTGTCGGCGCCCGCGTGTGCCGTTACAGACAATTGGATCCAATGTTACATTCCGTTGCAAAGAGTGAGTTGAGCTTCCACGGGGGCACGATTACCTCAACGCTGACACAAGGATCCGCCTGGCGGGAAACGAGGCAAGCGTGCAGACGACGATCAGATCGGCGGTAACCTTCACCGGGACGGGCCTGCATTCGGGCCTGCGTGCCCGCATGACGGTGCATCCCGCGTCAGCCGAGTACGGCATCTGGTTTCGCCGCAGCGACGTGATCGGCCGCGACCCGATGGTGCAGGCGCACTGGTCGGCGGTGGAGAATGCGAGGCTCTGCACCGAGGTCAGCAACGCCCAGGGTGTGAAGGTCTCCACCATCGAGCATGTCATGGCGGCGCTCGCGGGCTGCGGGATCCACAACGCGCTGATCGAGATCGACGGGCCGGAAGTGCCGATCCTCGACGGTTCCTCGGCGCCCTTCGCGGCGGCCTTCCTTGCCCGCGGGGTGCGAGGGCTGAACGCGCCGCTGCGCTGCTTCGAGGTCCTGAAGCCGGTCGAGGTCCGCGAGGGGCCGGCGCTGGCGCGGCTGGAGCCGGCCGAGACGCTGGAGATCGACTTCGAGATCGACTTCGCCGATGCCGCGATCGGGCATCAGCGCAAGCGCCTGTCGATGGCCAACGGCGCCTTCCTGCGCGAGCTGTCCGACTGCCGGACCTTCTGCCGCCAGGCGGACGTGGAGGCGATGCTGGCGCAGGGGCTCGCGCTTGGCGGCAATCCCGGCGAGAACGCGGTCGTCTTCGACGGCGACAAGGTGCTGTCGCCCGGCGGGCTGCGCCGCGCCGACGAACCGGTGCGCCACAAGATGCTCGACGCGCTGGGCGATCTTGCGCTTGCCGGCGCGCCGATCCTCGGCCGCTACACCGGCAACCGCGCGGGCCACGCCATGACCAATCGTCTGCTGCGCGCGCTCTTCGCCGATCCGACGGCCTTCCGGTTGATCGAATGCGATCCCGCGCGCCGCCGGCTCCTGCCCGGAACGGGCGTCAACCGGGACGATATCCCCGCCGTCGCCTGAGCCCGGCGCGGGTGCGAAAGGCGTTTTGCGCCCCGGATTTTTCTGTGCTAGGACGAGGCGAACCGCCGCCCCGGGGGCTGCTCCGGGGCGGAAAAACGTGAAGCAGGAAGTGGGTGGGCAGGCATGGCTCGGGGCGGGAAAGCGGCGCGTCTGTTGGGCGGCCTCGCGCTCGCGGTGGTTCTCGCCTCCTGCGGCGGTGGCAACCGCGAGCCCGATCTCACGCAGCTCGACGCCGAGGCGATCTACAAGCTTGGCGAGTACCAGCTCGAGACCTCGCGCAAGGGCGAGGATTCGGTGAAGTATTTCGCCGAGGTGGAGCGGCTCTATCCCTATTCCGAATGGGCCAAGCGCGCGCTGATCATGCAGGCCTTCGCCTATCACAAGGACCGCAACTACGATGAAAGCCGCGCCACCGCGCAGCGCTACATCGACACCTACCCCGCCGAGGAGGACGCGGCCTATGCGAAATACCTCCTCGCGCTCTCCTACTACGACCAGATCGACGAGGTCGGGCGCGACCAGGGCCTGACCTACCAGGCCCTGCAGGCGCTCCGCTCGGTGATCGAGGAATACCCCGACAGCGACTACGCCAAGTCCTCGATCCTGAAGTTCGACCTCGCCTTCGACCATCTCGCGGCGAAGGAAATGGAGATCGGGCGCTACTACCTGAAGCGCAAGCACTACACCGCCGCGATCAACCGCTTCCGCGTCGTGGTGGAGAACTTCCAGACCACGAGCCACACCCCCGAGGCGCTGCACCGGCTGGTGGAGAGCTACCTGTCGCTCGGCCTCACCGACGAGGCGCAGACGGCGGGTGCAATCCTCGGCTACAACTTCCAGTCGACCGAGTGGTATCAGGACAGCTACCGGCTCCTGACCTCTAAGGGGCTGGAGCCGAAAGCGCGCGGCGACAGCTGGCTCGCCAAGGTCTATCGCCAGGTGATCCGGGGCGAATGGCTGTGAGACCGCGCTGAGACACGGCCCCGGGGGGCGGGAATGCTTCGGTCGCTGGACATCCGCGACATGCTGATCATCGACCGGCTGGAGCTGGTGTTCCGGCCCGGGCTCAACGTGCTGACGGGCGAGACCGGGGCGGGCAAGTCGATCCTGCTCGACTGTCTCGGCTTCGTCCTCGGCTGGCGGGGCAGGGCGGACCTGGTGCGCCCCGGCGCCGGACAGGGCGAGGTGACCGCTGTCTTCGACCTGCCTGCGGAACACCCGGCGCGCGAGGTCCTGGCCGAGGCCGGGCTTCCCCCGGACGACGAACTGGTCCTGCGACGCATCGCCACCGCCGACGGCCGCAAGACCGCCTTCGTCAACGACCGGCGGGCGGGGGCCGAGGTGCTGCGCGCGCTCTCCGACACGCTCGTCGAACTGCACGGCCAGCAGGACGACCGCGGCCTCCTGAACCCGCGCGGCCACCGCCAGCTTCTCGACGCCTTCGCCGGGGCCGACCTCGGCCCCGTCCGCGCCGCCTGGGCGGAC
>NZ_WBUS01000249.1 GCF_008933605.1 Albidovulum sp. | reverse complement strand
GGCGCGGGGGGCACTTCCTCGGCCTTGGGCGGCTCGGGCACCGAGGGCTGCGGCGGCGATTCCGTAGCGGCGCGGGGAGCGGCCGCCTGCAGCGCGCTGAACTCGGCCTCCGACATGAGCGTGACCTCGGCCGTCGCCACCGGCGGCGGCAGGTCGTGCGAGAAGAAGATTCCGCCCACGAGCAACCAGAGGACCACGCCCGCGTGCGCGATCCCCGAGACGATCATGCCGATGCGCTCTGACCGGTCCATGGGCATAAGCCCCGTCGCCCCCTAGTTCGCCGCCCGGCCGCCGAAATCCGGCCCACCGGCGTCGGTGACGAGCGTGATGTTGGAGAAGCCTGCGGCGTTCAGCGCGCCCATCACCTGCACGACGCGCTGGTAGGGGATGCGCCCGTCGGCCCGCAGGAAAAGCTTGTCGCTGGTGCGCTCGGTCGCGATCGCGCGCAGCCGGTCGATCAGGTCGTCCTCGGCCACCGGCGTGTTCTGGATGGAGAGCGAGCCGTCCTCCTGCACCGAGATCGTCAGCGGCTCTTCCTGTTCGGTCGCCACGGCCTGCGCCGCGGTCTTGGGAAGCTCCAGCGGCACGCCGACGGTCAGAAGCGGCGCGGCGACCATGAAGATGATCAGGAGCACCAGCATCACGTCCACGAAGGGCGTGACGTTGATCTCGCTCATCACCGCGGCCTTGCCCCGCGACCCGCGGCGCCGGTGCCCGCCACCGCGCCCGCCCTTGATCACCCCCGCGCCCATGGATCAGGCGTCCAGCTGGCGCGAGAGGATTGTGGCGAACTCGTCGGCGAAGGCCTCGTAGCCGGCAATGATGCGGTCGCTGTCGGTCGACAGCTTGTTGTAGAAGATCACCGCGGGAATCGCCGCGACAAGGCCGAGGGCCGTCGCCAGGAGCGCCTCGGCGATCCCCGGCGCCACGACGGCAAGCGAGGTGTTCTGCGAGATCGCGATCTGCTCAAACGCGACCTTGATGCCCCAGACGGTGCCGAAGAGGCCGACGAAGGGCGCGGTGGAGCCCACGGTCGCCAGGAACGGCAAGCCGCGCGTCAGATGTTCCGTCGCCTTGGCGATCGCCACGTCCATCGACCGGTCGATCCGCGCCTGCGCGCCGGTGATCAGCGCCCCGTCCTGCCGGTGGCTGCGGCGCCATTCGACCATTCCGCTTGCGAAGATGCGCTCGCTCGCCCCGTCGGGCTGGCTGCCAATCTTCTCGAAGAGCTCGTCAAGCGGCTCGCCCGACCAGAAGGCGCGGTCGAAGATCGCCGCCTCCTGCCGGGCCTGCCGGTAGGAGATGAACTTCTGGACGATGATCGCCCAGGACCAGAAGCTGGCCACGGTCAGGAGGATCATCACGATCTGGACGATGAAGGACGCGCGCAGGAAAAGCGCCAGCAGGGAAAAGTCGATCTCCTGCGCGGTCGTCGCGAGGGTTTGCGTATCCATGAGTACTGCTCGCCGGTTGGGCCGTATTTTTCGCGGCTCTCTTATCGGGTCTTTTACCCGGCTTTAAGGGGGAACGCCAACAAATCTGCGTCAGCGCACCGGGCGCCGCCCGATCAGTGGAGATTGGGCGCGATGCGCCGGCGGACTTCCGCCGGAAGCCGGGCCGCGGTGCCATGCTCGGTCAGGCAGACGAGCGTGACCTGTGCCTGGAAGAGCCGCTCGCCCCCGCGGATGACCGCCTGGTCGAGCACGATCCGCGCCCCCGTCGCCGCCACCAGTTCGGTCGCCACGACCAGTTCGTCATCGAGCCGCGCCGGGCGCAGATAATCCGCCTCGACCCGCCGCACGGCGAAGACGATCCCCTCCTCGGTCCTGAGTCGTCCCTGATCGACGCCGAGCGCGCGCACCCATTCCGTGCGCGCACGCTCGATGAACCTGAGGTAATTGGCGTAGTAGACGATCCCGGCGGCGTCGGTATCCTCGTAGTAGACGCGGACGGGGAAGGCGTGAGGCATGGTCGCTCCGGGCTGTGCGGGCCGGAGCCTAGGCGGCGACGGTGGGACAGGCAAGACGCCGGCCCGGGCGGGCACCCTTCCGCCGCTGGCGGCGGCTTGCGCGATTGCACCCTTGGCGCGCGGCCGCTTCTCCTGTAGCGAAAGTGCTGACGTTCGCGCGCGCCCGTGGGCCGGGCGTGGCCCAAGCAGGAGCGGAAATGACAAAATCGGTTATCGAGGAAGACCTGACCATCGACGGCAATGTCGTGTCGAAGGATGGCGACATTGAGGTGAAGGGCAAGGTGACCGGCGACATCACCTCGAAATCGGTGGACGTGAGCGTGGCGGGCCAGGTGCAGGGCGTCATCACCGCCGAGTCCGTGACCATCCGGGGCAAGCACTCCGGCCAGATCGCCTGCAGCGAGCTTGCGCTGGAAAAGAACGCCGAGGTGACGGCGGACGTGAAGGCGCAGACGTTGTCGTCGGAAAAGGGCGCGCGGCTCGTCGGCAAGGTCCAGATCACCGGCTGAGGCCGGCAAGAGGCGAAGGGGCGATGGCCGCACCGGACCCCGCCAATGCCGCGCAGGCGGCATTCTGGACGACCGGTCCCGGCCGCCTCTGGGCCGTGGAGCATGCCCGGCTCGATGCGCTGATGGCACCGGCGACGGCGGTCCTTCTCGACCGCGCCGCGATCCGCCCCGGCGAGAATGTCCTCGACATCGGCTGCGGCGCCGGCGCGACGACTCTCGCGGCGGCGGAACGCGCCGCGCCCGGGGGGCGCGTGACCGGGCTCGACATTTCGGAGACGCTCCTGGCCATCGCCCGGCACCGTGCCGGCGGCCGGCCGAACGTCGCATTTCTGGAAGCCGACG
>NZ_WBUS01000068.1 GCF_008933605.1 Albidovulum sp. | reverse complement strand
CTCGAAGCCCGCGCCGCGCAGTTCGGCGAGCGCCGGGTCGAGGGCTCCACCGGCCGTCAGCGCCGCGTCGATCCGGCCAAGCGCGGCACGCGCGGTGGCCCGACGTGCCGTCTCCTCGGCCGCCACCCGCAGCCGATCGGCCTCAGTGGCGGCGGCCCTGACATTCTCGACCGCGCGGCTCGCCTCCTCGGCAAGGCTCGCCTCTGTCTCGGAAAGCGCGGATTTCTGGGCCGCCATCTCGGCCCTGAGCGTCTCCATTTCGCGCCCGAAAGCCTCCAGCGCCGTGGCCGAGGCGGCCCCGCCCTCCACCGGCCGTTTTTCCAGCGCGGCGATGCGCGCCTCCAAGTCGTCGATCCGGGCGGCCGTCGAGGCAAGTCGCGGATCGAGCCCCGCGACCGCGTCGCCAAGGTCGGCGAGGCCTGCCGCGGACCTGTCGTCCAGGGCTGCAACCCTCGCGGAAAGGTCCGCCAATTCCGACTCCGCAGCACCGGTCTCGACCGTTGCCGAAAGCCCGTCGAGCCGCGCCGTCTGTTCGGCGATGCTGGTCCTGAGGGCATCGAGGTCCGCGACCGGTGCCTCGGGCACCCAGACGCGGGGCAGGATGTAGACGGCCGTTCCGAAGCCGATACCTGATGCGATGGCCCCGCCAAGAACCGTCGGAAGGAACCCTCCGCGGCGCGGACGCGGCGATGCGGAAGGCGGCACCCATTCCGGGGATGGCGTTTCCGCCGGCTCGGACGCGGGTGCCTCGGGTTGCCACTCGGTGGACTGGGATTCCTCGATCACCAGTGCCGGCGATTCCTCGCGCGTGCCAGCATTGGCCGCATCGTCGCCGGCCGTTCCCGCAGCTACCGTCCTGCTATCGTTCTCGCCCTTCCGCGCCCTTGCCATCAGAGAACCCTTTCGCACGAACCACGGGAGCGGACTCGCCCAAGCCAGCCTCAGGCAAACTTAGTCAGCGGGGCGCGCGCGCTCAACCCGTCTTAGCTGCGGCAATGAGCGCACCAAGAGCATCGAGCATCGCATCGCCGTCGGGTCGCGCGGCGATCACCATCCGGCGGGCGGAAAGTTCGCGCGCCTCTGCCGCCGCGGCCGGGCTTATCGCCGCGATGAGCAAGGGCGCGGTCGCCCCGCGTGCCGCTTTTTCCGCCAGCCGCGCCGAGCGGGGCGAGAAGAGGGGCAGAAGCACCGGCACCGGGCCCGCGAGCACCGCGCTTGCGGCGCCGGAAAAGGGTTGCTCCCGCTGGTCGTAGACCACCACCGGTACCGTCTCTATCCCGGCCGATTCCAGCGCGCCGGGGATATCTCCGGCGGCATGCACCGGACGCGGGTAGAGAACCTGACGCACCAACGGATCGGAGGCGATCGACCGCGCAAGCCCTGCACCATCGCCAGGCCCAAGCCGGGTCGCGAAGCCCGCCGCCCGTGCCGCTGCCTCAGTCCGCGGTCCGACGCACCAGGCGAGGGCCGTGCGGTCTGGCGAAAGCGCTGCGAAAGCGGCAACCGCGTTCTCCGAGGTGAAGACGACATGCGCCGGTGGCTCGGCAGGAAGCGCGGGATCGAGACGGACGATCTCAGACAGGGGCGCGATCACGACGGGCCAGCCGGCACCGAAACGGGCCCGGAACTCGTCCGCGAAGCGGCACGACTGCGCTTCCGGGCGGGTCAGGAAGAGGATCGGACAGACAGGTTTCACGGCCCCCTCGGGATTGTGCGATGGCCTTCACGGTGTTACCTGCCCGACAGGGTCAGGGCAACCGGCGGCGCCATGGACGAAGAGACGATCACCCTGCTCGGGCTCGAGTCGAGCTGCGACGATACCGCCGCGGCGGTTGTCCGGCTGTCGGGCGGCAAGGGCGCGATCCTGTCTTCGGTGGTTGCCGGGCAGACCGACCTTCACGCGGCGTTCGGCGGCGTCGTGCCGGAAATCGCGGCCCGCGCCCATGTCGAGAAGATCGACCTTTGCGCCGAGGAGGCCCTGGCGAATGCAGGAGCCTCGCTCGGAGACATCGACGGCATTGCCGTGACCGCCGGACCGGGCCTGATCGGCGGTGTGCTCGCCGGCGTTATGTGCGCCAAGGGAATGTCTGCCGCGACCGGGCTTCCGCTTCTCGGCGTCAACCACCTCGCCGGACACGCGCTGACCCCGCGCCTGACGCACGGTCTGCCGTTCCCCTACCTGATGCTTCTCGTTTCCGGTGGCCATTGCCAGTTCCTCGTCGTCGAGGGTGCCGAGCGGTTCCGGCGGCTCGGCGGAACGATCGACGACGCGCCGGGCGAGGCCTTCGACAAGACGGCAAAGCTCCTCGGCCTGCCACAGCCAGGCGGCCCGGCCGTCGAGGCCGAGGCCCGCAAGGGCGACCCGGCACGCTTCGCGTTTCCCCGGCCACTGCTGGACCGCCCCGGCTGCGACCTGTCGTTCTCGGGTCTCAAGACGGCGCTTCTCAGGGCGCGCGACGGCGTGATTGCGGAAAAGGGCGGACTTACCGGCGTGGATCGTGCAGACCTCTGTGCCGGGTTCCAGGCCGCCGTGGCCGACGTGCTAGCCGAGAAGACGCGCAGGGCTCTCGATGCCTATCTCGCGTCTGGCCCGGAGTTTCCGAGCCTAGCCGTCGCCGGGGGCGTGGCTGCAAACGCGGCCATTCGCGCACGGCTGGAGACTGTGGCGAGCGGCGCCGGAACGCGGTTCGTCGCCCCGCCGCTGGCGCTTTGCACCGATAATGCCGCGATGATCGCCTGGGCCGGGATCGAGCGATTCCGCCTCGGGCACCGTGACGGGCTCGATCTCGTGGCGCGGCCCCGCTGGCCGCTCGACATCGCGCAGCCGGCGCTGATCGGCAGCGGAAAGAAGGGGGCCAAGGCGTGAGGGTCGCGGTTCTGGGCGCAGGTGCCTTCGGCACGGCGATGGCGCTGACACTGGCGCGGACGGGGGCGGAGGTCGGCCTCTGGGCGCGCGAGCGCGATCACGCTGCGGAAATGCGGCGCACGCGGCGGAACACGAAGCGGCTTGCCGGCGTGAATCTTCCCGAAAGCGTGTCTGTTTCGGCCGAAATTGATGATTTTCGGGCCGCCGAGATCCTGCTCGTTGCGGTGCCGATGCAGCAGATGACGGGGTTCCTTGCGGCGGTGGCTCGCGATCTGGATGGCAAGGCGCTGGTTGCCTGCGCGAAGGGAATCGACATTGCCACGGGGCGCGGACCGACGGCGATCCTTGCCGATGCCTGCCCGAACGCGACCCCCGCGATCCTGACCGGGCCGAGTTTCGCTGCGGATATCGCGAAGGGTTTGCCGACGGCATTGACGCTGGCCTGCGGCGACGATGCGACGGGGGCGATGTTGCAGGACGCGCTTTCCACCCCTGTCCTGCGGCTCTACCGTACGACCGACACACGCGGGGCCGAGCTTGGCGGGGCACTCAAGAACGTCATCGCCATTGCCGCGGGCGTGGTCATCGGCGCGGGGCTCGGTGACAGCGCGCGGGCGGCCCTCATGACCCGCGGATTCGCCGAGATGAACCGTCTCGCGCAGGCGATGGGCGCACAGGCGGACACGCTCGCGGGCTTGTCCGGGCTCGGCGACCTCGTGCTGACGTGCACGTCGCTCCAGTCGCGCAACTTCCGCTTCGGCCACGCGCTCGGCGCCGGCGAGGACTTCGACCCGGAAGTCACGGTGGAGGGTGCGGCCACATCGCAGGCGGTCAGCGTCATTGCCGGGACGCGCCGAATCGACATGCCGGTATCGGCCATGGTTGCGGCCCTCGTCGGTCGCAGGATTTCCGTGGCAGACGCGATGTCCGCCCTCCTCTCCCGCCCGCTCAAGAAGGAATAGACCATGCTCTACGCCGTCATCTGCCGCGACAAGCCCGGGCACCTCCAGACCCGTCTCGACACCCGCGCGGCGCACCTCGCATATATCGAGGCCACCGGGATCGTGAAGATGGCCGGGCCCTTCATCGCGGACGGCCAGATGTGCGGTTCCCTGATCGTGCTGGAGACGGAAGGCCTCGGCGCGGCGGAGGCATGGGCGGCGGGCGACCCCTACAAGGCGGCGGGCCTTTTCGAAAGCGTGGCCGTGATCGAGTGGAAGAAGGTGATCGGCTGATGGCGTACTGGCTGTTCAAGTCAGAGCCCGACGCCTGGAGCTGGGACCAGCAGGTGGCGAAGGGTGCTGCGGGCGAGGAATGGCATGGCGTGCGCAACTATCAGGCGCGTAACAACATGCGGGCGATGAAGATCGGCGATCTCGGGTTCTTCTATCACTCCAACATCGGCAAGGAGATCGTCGGCATCGTCGAGGTCTCCGCGACGAGCCATCCCGACAGCACCACCGACGACCCGCGCTGGGACTGCGTGGACATCCGCGCTGTGAAGCCCCTGCCCCGCCCGGTGACTCTGGAAGTGGCAAAGGCGGATCCGCGGCTGGCCGCGATGGCGCTGGTCACCAATACCCGCCTGTCGGTCCAGCCCGTGACCGAGGCGGAGTGGACGGTGATCTGCGCGCTTGGCGGGCTGTAGACCGACGGCGCCGCTGCAGGCAAGATGCGCGCACCCATCAACGCGCGAGGGAAACATGGGACTTCTAAGCGTCATCGCCGCGGCTGCGGTGGCATGGATATTCGGGGCCGGATACTACATGGCCCTGTCGAAACCCTGGATCGAGGCGTCCGGCGTGCCGGTGGACGCGAGCGGGCGGCCCGCCGGAGGGGCGAACCCGACGCCCTTCGTCCTCTCGGCATTGGCGATGCTGCTCGTCGCCGGGATGATGCGCCACATCTTCTCGATGGCGGGAATCGCGACGTTCGGGGCCGGGATCGTCTCCGGCCTCGGGGTCGGGCTCTTCTTCATTGCGCCCTGGATCATGATCAACAACGCCTATGCGATGCGGCCCTTTCGGCTGACGCTGATCGACGGCGGCTACGCCGTCGCCGGTGCGGCGATCATCGGCGCTGTGCTGACGCTGTTCTGAAAAACAAAGGGTCCCGGCCACCCAACCGGGACCCTTCGCCACCCCACGTGCTCCCTTCGCACCACACGTGAAACTGAAAAGGTCTCGGCCATCCTGGCCCGTTGCGATCAACCTAGGCGGCGTCGAGGATTCGTGCAAGCGCGCTCTTGCGACAATTCCGTTCAAAATCAGATAGTTGCGGTAACGCCCCGTTAACCTGGCCGCTCGAACCGCGTGCATCGTGCAGTCCGAGCAGCCATGTGGAGTTACTTGTAGACGGCTTCCTTGCCGAAGTGCTTCACGAGCATGTAGTAGACCACGGCGCGGTACTTGTTGCGTTCGGACTTGCCGTAGGTCTCGACAACCGACTTGATCGCATCCATCAGTTGCGGGCTGTCCTTGAGGCCGAGCTTCTTCATCAGGAAGTTCTTCTTGACCGTCTCGAGTTCGCTGGCTTGGCCGGCCGCCACGGTCGCGGAGTCTGCATCGTAGATCGACGGGCCGCAGCCGATCGTCACTTTCGTGAGCAGCGCCATGTCCGGCGTCATGCCGCACTTGTTCTTCAGATCGTCGGCATATTTCGCGATCAGT
Organism: Albidovulum sp.; assembly: GCF_008933605.1. Classification (GTDB taxonomy): domain Bacteria; phylum Pseudomonadota; class Alphaproteobacteria; order Rhodobacterales; family Rhodobacteraceae; genus Albidovulum. Next base: position 12,837 of record NZ_WBUS01000068.1, on the reverse strand, counting down.
TCGTCTCTCTTGCCCATGTGAAGCTCCTACTATCCCTCTACAAAGTGTCCAGACCTGCCGTGTCGCGCGCAAGGCGCGACGAAGTTAGGTCGGATTGGCCCGGCGGGCAAAGGAAAACTCCAATTCCCGGGGCAAGATAATGGGAAAAAACCGCAAACCCGCTCATCCGGAGCGGAGGGCGGCGAGGAAAAGAGGGGGTCAGGCCCCCTCTCCCGATCAATAGCGGTAATGGTCGGACTTGTAGGGGCCCGCGACGGTCACGCCGATGTAGTCCGCCTGGTCAACGCGCAGTTCGGTGAGTTTCACGCCGATCTTCCCCAGATGCAGACGGGCCACCTTCTCGTCGAGGTGCTTGGGCAGGATGTAGACGCCTGGCTTGTAGTCCTTCCCCTTGGTCCACAGCTCGATCTGCGCGAGCACCTGGTTGGTGAAGGAGGCCGACATGACGAAACTCGGGTGCCCAGTGGCGTTGCCGAGGTTCAGGAGTCGGCCTTCGGACAGGAGGATGATGCGGTTGCCCGAGGGCATCTGGATCATGTCCACCTGGTCCTTGATGTTCGTCCACTTGTGGTTCCGGAGGGCGGCCACCTGGATCTCGTTGTCGAAATGGCCGATGTTGCCGACGATCGCCATGTCCTTCATCTCGCGCATGTGCTCGATGCGGATCACGTCCTTGTTGCCGGTGGTGGTGATGAAGATGTCGGCACTCGCCACCACGTCTTCCAGCAGGACGACCTCGTAGCCGTCCATCGCGGCCTGAAGGGCACAGATCGGGTCGATCTCGGTCACCTTCACCCGGGCGCCGGCGCCGCGGAGCGAGGCGGCAGAGCCCTTGCCCACATCGCCATAGCCGCAGACGACCGCGACCTTGCCCGCCATCATCGTGTCGGTCGCGCGGCGGATGCCGTCCACCAGCGATTCCTTGCAGCCATACTTGTTGTCGAACTTCGACTTGGTGACGCTGTCGTTCACGTTGATCGCCGGGAAGGGCAGCAGGTCCCGCTTGTGCAGGTCGTAAAGCCGGTGAACGCCGGTCGTCGTCTCCTCCGAAACGCCCTTGATCGCGTCGCGCTGCCGGGTGAACCAGCCCGGCGTTTCCGCCATGCGCTTGCGGATCTGGTTGAAGAGGCACACCTCCTCCTCCGACTTCGGAACGGCGATCAGGTCGCTCTCGCCGTTCTCCACCCGCGCGCCGAGAAGGATGTAAAGGGTCGCGTCCCCGCCATCGTCGAGGATCATGTTGCAGGTGCCTTCCGGGAACTGGAAGATCCTGTCGGTATAGGCCCAGTAGTCCTCCAGCGTCTCGCCCTTGACGGCGAAGACGGGGGTGCCGCCAGCGGCGATGGCAGCGGCGGCATGGTCCTGGGTCGAGAATATGTTGCACGAGGCCCAGCGCACGTCGGCGCCCAGCGCCCTCAGCGTCTCGATCAGCACTGCGGTCTGCACCGTCATGTGCAGGCTGCCGGCAATGCGGGCACCCTTCAACGGCTGCTTGGCGCCGAATTCCTCGCGCAGGGCCATGAGCCCCGGCATCTCGGTTTCGGCGATGTCCAGTTCCTTGCGGCCGAATTCCGCAAGCGCGATATCCTTGACGATGTAATCGGTCGAATCCTTGGGCATCCGACATTCTCCTGCAAATTCCGTTTGCGCCCCCATAGCATCGCGGCGGAGGCGCGGCAATCAATCCTCAGGTTTCAGCCGTTCGGGCCGAACAATGCGTCCCCGCAGCGCGATTTGCAGCACCCGCGGTGCCCGGTCGAGCGCGAGGCCGACGGGCACCGCGACCGCGAAGGCGACGACGGGCCCCGCGAGAAAGAAGATGGCGTAGGACGGCTCGAGCGGGCCGCCGACAAGACTTCGCCAGAGGACCCAGAGGACACCGAAAAGGGGAACATGCATGAGATAGGCCAGATACGCATGGCGCCCGAGGCGGTGGAGGGCGAGCCTCCGGCTTCCGGCCATCGTCGCGCGCGTGAAGGCGAGCACGAGGAAGGAGACGCCGGCCCGCATCGCGAGTGCCGGGAGGTTGAGGGGATGGAGCAGCGGGCTGGCGGGCAGGCTGTAGGCCGCGAGGCTCGCAACCGACATCAGATAGCCGAGCGGCAGTGCGACCAGCGGCCGGGCGATGCCTGTCAGGGTGTAGCCGAGGCGGGCGGCTACGGCGCCGAAGACCAGGAACTGGAGGATCGGGCCGCGAAAGATCAGCGGCTCAAGCGTCTGGCCGGAGGCGGCGACCAGAGCGACGGCCGCCACCGCGATGGGCGCCCGCGCGACGAACGGCAGGGCCGCACGCAGGATTAGCGAGCCCACGAAGAGATCGCGCAGGAAGAAGAGCGAGAGGTTCGCCGTTGGCCCGGTGATCCCGGCCCAGGCATTGGCCAGCGATGCCGCGTCAAGGTCTATCCCCTCGATCTTCTGCGCCATGACGCCCGTGAGCGGCTCCTTCAGCACCGCAAACAGGATGAAGAGCGCACTCCATACGAGCATCGGGACGAGTACGCTGCGGAAGCGAGTGGCGGCGAACTGTGGCAGCGGAACGGTGCGCGAGCGATGCCAGATGAGATATCCGCTGACGAAGCTGAGGAGCGCGACGCTGACGCGCCCGAGCGTGTTCCCGAAGACCGCGCCGACGAGCGTGTAGTCGCCGGACGTCACCGCCGACGGCGAGGACAGGCCGGGGTTCACATGCACCCACATCATCGCGATGACGCAGAAGACCCGGAGCGTTTCGATCAGGCGGCTTTCCTCGGACGGCATCCCAACCCGCAATAACTCGCCCCTCGTCCAATCTCGCCGCTTTCCGCGATCATTGCCACTCTTTACTGGGCGTGTGACGGGCGGCACGTGCCTGCATTCGTACGGCCGGACTTGGGCTCCGGCGGCATGCACCCCTTTTTTGCGGGCACTGTATTGCGCTATGCAACCCGGGGCCGGCAGTTGGACCGGGACGGGAGGGCAATGGCTGCGAAGCAGAAACGCGCGTGGCAGAGAATGCTGTCGGGGCGCAGACTTGACCTGCTCGATCCGACGCCGATGGATATCGAGATCGAGGACATCGCGCATGGCCTGGCGTTTGTCGCCCGCTGGAACGGGCAGACCCTGGGCGACTTCCCCTATTCAGTGGCCGAGCATTCGCTGCTGGTCGAGGAGATCTTCACCCGCGCCAACCCTGGCGTGGCCCCGCGATGGCGGCTTGCCGCGCTCCTCCACGATGCGCCGGAGTACGTCATCGGTGACATGATCAGCCCGGTAAAGGCAGCCATCGGCCCCTCCTACGGTGCGCTGGACGAGCGGCTGACGGCGGCCATCCATCTGCGTTTCGGTCTTCCCGCGCAACTTCCGCAGGAGATCAAGAAGGCAATCAAGGCAGCCGACAAGGTTTCGGCCTGGCTCGAGGCGGTACAGATAGCCGGTTTTTCCCGCGGCGAGGCCGACCGGTTCTTCGGCGCGCCGGCCGAGACGATGATGCGCGGCCTTGCCTTGCGGCTCAGGCCGCCGGTGGAGGTGCGCGAGGACTATGTTGCGCGCCATGCTGCTCTGATGGCGAAGGTGGGGGCCTGAGACGTCGCCCCCACGCCGCCGCGTACCCGGACGATTCTTGCGCCTCGCGGGCGACAGACCTCAGATCGCCATGTCTTCGAGCGACTTTCCGGATTTCAGCGCCGCCTCGAACCAGCGCGGCTTGCGTCCGCGCCCCGTCCAGGTTTCGGACTTGTTGGCGGGATTGGCGTATTTCGCCTTGGCCGGCTTGCGCTTTCGCGCCGCAGCCATTCCGACGAGTTCGTTGAGCGAATAGCCCAGCGCCTTCGCCTTTTCCTCCAGCGCGGAAAGGGCTTCCTGCTTTTTCCGCTGCTCGTAGGTGGCGACCATATCGCCAACCTGCGACTGGAGGCTTTTGAGTTCCTTCAGCGAAAGGGACTCCAGATCAATTTTCAATTGCTCACTCCCCGACTTTGCGATTTCAGGCGCGAAACCTGCATCACCAAATTCACAAATGCAAGAGTCGACGCGTTAGCCCTATTTTTCAATCGTCAATTTTATTTCGGGCTGCGCTTGGCAAGAATGCGCTGAAGCGTTCGGCGATGCATCGAAAGCCGTCGCGCGGTCTCCGAGATGTTCCGGTCGCATTGCTCGTACACGCGCTGGATATGTTCCCATCGGACCCTGTCCGCCGACATCGGGTTTTCCGGCGGCGGTGGCAGGACATCGCCCCTGGCGAGCAGCGCATTGGTGATGTCGTCCGCATCCGCGGGCTTCGCCAGATAATCGACAGCGCCGATCTTCACGGCTGCGACCGCGGTCGCGATCGCGCCATATCCCGTCAACACCACCACGCGGCAATCCGGGCGGCGTTCGCGCAGGACCTCGACGACATCGAGACCGTTGCCGTCGCCGAGCCTGAGGTCCACCACCGCAAAGGCAGGTGGGCGGGCGCGCGCCGCCGCGCGGCCTGCGGCCACGCTTTCGGCCGTTTCCGGCTTGAAACCGCGTTTTTCCATCGCACGTGCCAGCCGGTTGACAAAGGGACCGTCGTCGTCGACGAGCAGGAGGGTCCGGTCGGAGCCGAGTTCCGCAAACGCGTCTTCCGCCATGAACGCCCCTTTCCTCCTGTCCTCTTTCCGGTTCTAGAGTGTCAGCCAGCGCCGGTCAATTTCGCTCCTGCGCGGCATCGATAAAGCATGCGGTGCGGTCGGCGATATCTTCAGGCGTGGCATCGCGCGAGAAGAATTCCACGAAGCCGTATCCGGGCAGCATCAGGTACGTCTGGGTCATGTGATCGACGATATAATATTCGTCGGTCGGGTTTTCCGGAACCTTGTAGTAGGTGCGGTATTCTTTTGCGACGGCGGCGATTTCCTCGGGAGAACCCGTCAGGCCGATCATCCGGGGATGGATGTAGTCGGTCCATTCCTTGAGGACTTCCGGTGTGTCGCGTGCCGGATCGACCGAGATCATTACCGGCGTCACCTCGTAGCCCTTCTCCTCGAGCACATCGACGGCTTCCGCATTGCGTGCTGTATCGGCCGGGCAGATATCGGGGCAGAAGGTGTAACCGAAATAGACCAGGCTGGGTCCTTTCAGAACATCCTTCTCGGTAACGCGCTGGCCATCCTCGTCCGTCAAGGTGAACGGCCCGCCAATCGTGCCACCACCCACCGCGCCAGCGCGGCAGGGCGCGAAACGGTCGCCGGTGCCCGAAACGCTGATGGTGTAGATCACGACCAACCCGATGGCTGCGACCGAGGCCGCGGCGAGGGCGTAGCTCTTGGTGGAAACAGGCATTGATCTTCCCCGAATTGTCCAGCGCCATTGATCGCCGATTGTCGGGGGACTATCAATTCACAAGCGCCGGAATGCGACAACAGGACCAATGATGAGCCACCCGGCCGCAGCATCGAAAGCCCCGACCGACCCGCTCGACGCGATGGGATTTTCCGGCAGGGGCGACTGGGTCCGGCTCAGGACCCTCATGCTCCTGCGCTGGACGGCGATCCTGGGCCAAACCGCCGCGATCTATGTCGCTTGGCGGTTCTACGCCATCGACCTCGATCTCGTGCTCTGCTTCCTGGTGGTCGGCGCGGCGGTGGCCGTGAACCTCGCGGCCGGCCTTGCCTTTCCGCAGAACACCCGACTGAGCGAGACGGCGGCAATGCTGACGCTTCTCTTCGACACCGCTCAGCTCGGCCTACTGCTGTACTTCACCGGCGGCCTCAACAACCCTTTCGCGCTCCTGATCCTCGCGCCCGCCACGATTGCGGCCACCGCGCTCCAGGCTCGCGCGACGGTACTCCTCGGGCTTGTGACCATCGCGCTCGTCACGCTCATCGCATTCGTCAATGTGCCCCTGCGAACGCGCGGCGGCGACGCCATTGCAGTACCGCCGGTCTTCGGCTTCGGCTTCTGGCTGGCCATCGTCATTGGCGTCGTCTTTCTCGGTCTCTATGCCCGTCGCGTCGCGTCCGAGATCCGGCTGATGGGCGATGCGCTCCTTGCGACGCAGATGGCGCTCGCGCGCGAACAGAAGCTGACCGATCTCGGCGGTGTGATCGCTGCGGCAGCGCATGAACTCGGGACGCCACTCGCCACGATCAAACTCACGAGCGTCGAACTGGCGCACGAACTTGCCGACCGGCCCGAACTCAGGAGTGATGCGGAACTCATCCGCGATCAGGCCGACCGTTGCCGCGATATCCTGCGGTCGATGGGGCGCGCCGGAAAGGCCGACCAGCACATGCGGTCTGCACCCCTTTCCACGATCATCCGCGAGGCCGCGGAGCCCCACCTCGGTCGCGGCAAGTCGTTGCATTTCGACCTCGGCGACACGCCGGGTACCGGCGAGCCGCAACCGCAGGTCCAGCGCAAGCCCGAGATCATCCACGGCCTGCGCAACCTCGTCCAGAATGCGGTCGATTTCGCCCGGGGCGAGGTCTGGGTTGATGCCGACTGGAGCGACCGCGACATCACGGTCGTGATCTCCGACGACGGCGCGGGATTTCCAGCCCACCTTCTCGGGCGGATCGGCGACCCCTACCCGCTGCGCCGACGCGACGACGCTTCTGAGCGCCGGCCGGAATATGACGGGATGGGTCTGGGTCTCTTCATCGCCAAGACGCTTCTCGAACGCACCGGCGCGAGGCTCAGCTTCACCAACGCTTCCGACCCCTTCCTGACCGAGGAGGAGCGGCCCGCCCGATCGGGCGCCGTCGTTACGGTTTGCTGGCCGCGGGAGCGCATCGAGGTGACGGAATCGGGAGGATTGGGAGATAACCGCCACATTGTCATTTGAGTTGCGCCATCAATTCGCCGAGAGGTTGTGTGATTAACATCGCATTAACCCTTCAAGGGACCCTTTTTGCCAAGGGGCAAAGACCCCGACGGGAAGGACGGGACAGATGGCTACACCTCTCATGCTTGCGGCAGTCGTCGTGGCGACGTCGATCGCGGCCGCTCTGGTCGCCTTGCTCCTGCTCGCGTCCTGGCCCATCCAGGGTCGTCGAAGGACGGCGTTCGCCCCGGCGGAGGGTCCGCTTGAGCAGGCGGTCTTTCTCTTTGACGATCAGGAACTCGTCGACGCGACCGGCGCCGCGCGCGCCCTGCTCGGAGCGATCCCGGGGCCGGGGTCGGAATGGGCGCGGCTGTCGCGGTACCTTTGCCAGCGCCTCAGGGGATTCGACGCGGAAATGCGCTCGCTTGCCGAGCGCGGCGAACTTGCGTTGCGGGACGCCAGCGGGGACCTTCGTGTGCGCGCCGAATGGCTCGGCCAACTCGCACGGCTGACCGTGACGGACCTGTCGGCCGAGGGTCAGGGGGTGCTCGTCGACGCGCTGAGCCACAAGGCCCAGGAAGCCGAACTGGCCGCGCTGCGCGATACGCTCGCGGCCGCGCCAGTCCTCATCTGGCGCACCAACGACGATGGCGCGGTGATCTGGGCAAACCACGCCTACCTCGACGCCGTGGCCGAGCAGCGCGATGACGGAGAGGATACGCTGACCTGGCCTGTTCCGGCCCTCTTTCCCGACCCCGGCACTGCCGTGAACACGCCAAGGCGGCAGATGCTCCCGCCGGTCGGCGGCCGCGTGGCGCTGTGGTTCGACTGCCATGGCCAGAGGCTGCCGGACGGCATCGTGCATTTCGCCCTGCCGGCCGATGCCGCGGTCAAAGCCGAAGCATCGTTGCGAGAGTTCGTGCAGACGCTCAGCAAGACCTTCGCTCACCTGCCGACGGGACTCGCAATCTTCGACCGCCAGCGTCAGCTTGCGCTCTTCAACCCGGCCCTGGTCGATCTGACAGGCGCGGGGGTGGAGTTCCTGTCGGCGCGGCCGACGCTCTATGCCTTCCTCGACCGGCTGCGCGAACGCCATGTCATTCCCGAGCCCAAGGACTACGCGACCTGGCGCCAGCAGATGATGGATCTGGAAAAGCAGGCCTCGTGCGGGCTCTACGAGGAAACCTGGTCGCTGCCCTCGGGCCAGACGTACCACGTTGTCGGCCGGCCGCATCCGGACGGGGCCGTGGCCTTCCTACTAGAGGACATCACCGCCGAGATCACGCTCACGCGCCGCTTCCGGTCGGAGATCGAGCTTGGCCAGGCCGTTGTCGACACGGTCGAGGAAGCGATCGTCGTCTTCTCTCCGGCAGGTGAGCTCATCCTCTCGAACAGCGCCTATGACGCGCTCTGGGGAGTAGAGCCTCAGTTGACGCTCGGGAAGGTCACGGTCGTGGATTCGATCCGGCGCTGGCAGGACCTGTCGCAGCCGGATCCGGCCTTCGGCGACATCCGTGACTTCGTTCTGGCGCTGGAGGATCGGGCCGAGTGGACGGCCGATCTCAGGCTTCTTGCCGGCGACATGCTCGGCTGCCGAATCGTTCCGCTTTCGGGCGGCGCGACGCTCGTCGCATTCGCGCGGCAAAGGGTGGCGCGACCATTCCGTCGTCGCGCGCGCCGCATCCGGCGCGGGGACCCCATGGCGGCCGGGCCGGCCGTCGTCTGATCCCTTGCGGGCGGGGGCGGGGTCGGTAAAGTCGCCGCATGCCCGACACCCTGCCCGACGTACGAACGGTTCACCTCTCCCTCGGCTCGCCCGAGGAGACGACGCAGCTTGCGCGCTGGCTTGGCGCGCGGCTCGTCGCCGGCGATACGCTGCTTCTGGAAGGTGCCATCGGGGCCGGGAAGTCGCATTTCTGCCGCGGCCTGATCCAATCGCGCCTGGAGGCACTTGGCCGCGTCGAAGACGTGCCGTCGCCAACCTTCACGCTCGTGCAGGTATACGACGCCGGACCGGTGGAAATCTGGCACGCGGACCTCTACCGGCTCGGCGGACCTGACGAGGTCGCGGCACTCGGGCTCGACGACGCCTTCGAGGCCGCTATCTGCCTCGTCGAGTGGCCCGACCGGCTGGGCGATGCCTGCCCACCGGGGGCGCTTGCGGTGACGCTGTCGCCTGCCCCGGACGGGGATGCTGCACGCGACGCAACCATTTCGGCGTCAGCCGCACGATGGGCCCCGGTGCTGTCCGCACTCGCTGCGGAGGAGTGGCGCGCCGATGCGTGACCGCGAAAGAGACATCACGACCTTTCTCGCGGGCGCCGGCTGGGATGCCGCGCACCGCGCGCCCCTCGCCGGGGACGCCTCGGCGCGGCGCTACCAGCGCTTGAGCCTTGGCGCGCAAAGGGCAGTTCTCATGGACGCCCCGCCCGAGCGCGGCGAGGACACGCGGCGTTTCGACCTGGTGGACGGTTGGCTCTGCGACCGCGGCTATTCGGCGCCGCGGATCCTGGCCAAGGACCACGCGAAGGGATTGCTGCTTCTCGAGGACCTCGGCGATGCGCTCGTCGCGCGGCTGCTCGGGTCGGCTCCGGACCGGGAACGGACGATCTATGCCGCCGCGACAGACTTCCTCGCGGACCTCCACCGCCATCCGCCCCCGGCCTTCGCCGCAGCGCTCGACGGGCCGGCGCTTGCCGAACTGACGGCACTCACGCCCGAATGGTATCTGCGCGGAATCGGTGCGCCCTCCAGCGCCGCGGCAGACACCCTGCCGGGCCTGGTGCGACGGCTCCATGACCGGCTGAACGACGCGGCGCCGGTCCTGTCGCTGCGCGACTTCCATTCGGAGAACCTGATCTGGCTGCCCGACCGTGCCGGGCATGCACGACTCGGCCTGCTCGACTTCCAGGACGCGGTCGCGGCCCATCCGGCCTACGACCTCGTCTCGTTGCTTCAGGACGCGCGGCGCGATCTTGGCCATGGGACCGAGCAGGCGATGATCGCGCGATACGCGGCGGCGAGAGGGATCGAGATGGACGACTTCACGGCGATCTACGCGCTCCTCGGTGCGCAGCGGGCGCTGCGGATCGTCGGCGTGTTCGCCCGGCTCGCCCTGCGCGATCGCAAGACGCACTATCTCGCCTTCCTGCCCCGCGTCTGGGCAGCTCTGGAACGCAACCTGACGCATCCGACCTTGGCAGAGCTTGCCTCGGCCGTCCGTGCCGGCCTGCCCGAACCGACAACGGAGCGGATCGCAAGACTTGCAGGGGGATCGGCATGACGCCGCAGGCCCTGATGCTCTTCACCGCGGGCCTCGGCACCCGCATGGGTCCCCTGACAAAGGACCGGCCGAAGCCCTTGATCGAGGTCGGCGGGCGGACCCTGCTCGATCACGCGCTGGCGGCGGTGGACGGGGCCGGTGTCAGCCACGTCGTCGCCAACCTGCACTACCGTCCCGACCAGATCGTTCGGCACCTTTCCATGCGCCCCGGCATCCGGTTTTCGGACGAGACCGAGATGATCCTGGAAACCGGCGGCGGCCTCCTGCATGCGCTTCCCCTGTTGGGGGCGGGTCCCGTCTTCACGCTGAACACCGACGCGGTCTGGACCGGCGCTAACCCGATCGAGGAACTGCGCGCCGCATGGCGCCCGGACCAGATGGATGGGCTCCTCCTCCTCGTGCCGCACGGCGCAGCAACGGGCCATACGGGCGCGGGCGACTTCGACCTTGCTGCCGACGGCCAGATCCGCCGCGGGCGCGGCTTTGTCTATACCGGGGCCGGGATCGTGAAGACCGGCGGCCTCGCCCGGGTAGGAGAGCGGATCTTCTCGCTCAACCGGCTCTGGGACGCCATGGCGGCGGGGGGGCGGCTCTACGGCATCGTCCATGCCGGCGGCTGGTGCGACGTGGGTCGGCCGGAATCGGTTCCGCTGGCCGAGGCGCTCTGGCATGAGAACCGGCATGACTGACCGGGATGCCGACGTGCGGCTCTACGGCTTGCCGCCCGGAGCGGACTTCCCCGCCGCCTTCGTCGACGGGCTCCTCGCGCGGATGGCCGGCGCGGCGCCCGAGGCCATCGCCCGCGTCACCGTCTATCTCAACACCGCAAGGATGCTTTCGTCCGTTCGCGCCGCCTTCGATGCGCGCGGCGCCCGCCTACTGCCGAGGCTCAGGATCGTCACGGATCTCGGCCGCGCCCCGATGCCCGGGGTACCGCCTGCCGTCCCGCCACTCAGACGGCGGCTCGAACTTGCCCGGCTGGTCGCCGAGCTTGTCCGGCGCGAAACGGATTTCGCGGCTGGAACCGCGGTCTTCGACCTCGCCGACAGCCTCGCGGCGCTGATGGACGAGATGCAGGGCGAGGGGGTTACGCCCGAAACGCTCGATGCCGCCGATCTTGCCGAGAACCATGCCGCGCACTGGGAGCGCAGCCTCGCGTTCATCCGCATCGTCTCGCGCTACTTCGCCGCCGACGCCGCACCGGACGCGGAGGCGCGGCAGAGGCGGATCGCGGAGGCGCTGGCCAATCGCTGGGGCAGCGTCGCCCCGCCCGACCCGGTCATCATCGCGGGCTCAACCGGGTCACGCGGGGCGACGCAACTCCTGATGCGGGCCGTGGCGCGGCTGCCGAACGGCGCGGTCGTCCTGCCCGGATTCGACTTCGACATGCCCGGTTTCGCCTGGGACAGCCTCCATGGCGCGCCGGTCCCCAACGAGGACCATCCGCAATACCGGTTTCTCGCGCTCACCCGTGCGCTCGGGGCTGCGCCGTCCGCCGTCGGCCGATGGATCGAGGCACCGCCGCCCGACCCCGCCCGGAACCGGCTCATATCGCTCTCGCTACGGCCGGCGCCGGTGACCGACCAGTGGATCAGGGAGGGAGCGGCGCTCGGCCCGCTGCTGCCCGCCACCGAGCGGCTTACGCTTCTCGAGGCGCCCGATCCGCGGGCCGAGGCGCTCGCCATCGCGCTGCGGCTCCGCAAGGCGGCCGAGGACGGCCGGCGCGCGCATCTCGTCACGCCGGACCGCGTGCTCGCGCGGCGCGTCACGGCCGCCCTCGACCGCTGGGGGATCATCCCCGACGACAGCGCGGGCCGCCCCCTCGTGCAATCGGCGCCGGGCCGGTTCCTGCGTCACGTCGCGCAGCTTTTCGAGCGGCCGGTATCTGCCGAGGCGCTCGTCGTGCTTCTGAAGCACCCGCTCACCGCGACGGGCGCGGGCGACCGCGGGTCGCATCTGCGATTCACGCGCGATCTCGAGCTCCACTTGCGGCGCCACGGCCCCGCGTTTCCGACGGCCAGTGCCCTGTCTCTCTGGGCCTCGCGAAAGGGCGAGTCCGACCGCATCGCCTGGGCGGAGTGGGTGGGGGCGATCCTCGCAGGCGCGAATCCTCTGCCTGACCGCAGCCTTTCCGCCTGTGTAGACACGCATCTGTCACTCGCGCGTACCGTCGCCGCGGGGCCGGGCGGGGATAGCGAGGCGAGCGAGCTTTGGCGACGCGACGCGGGCGAACTTGCGCGCGGCGTGATCGAGGAGTTGCGGCGCGAAGCTGCACACGGTGCCAATTTCTCCCCATCGGACTACGCAGCACTCCTGACGAGGCTCCTCTCGGCCGGCAACGTCCGGCAGGGGCCGGAGGCGCATCCGCTGGTCGCCATCCGCGGCACACTCGAAGTCCGCACCGGCGGGGCGGACCTCACGATCCTCGCCGGACTCAACGAGCGCATATGGCCCGCACCGCCCGCGCCCGATCCCTGGCTGTCGCGGCAGATGCGGCTCAAGGCCGGGCTCCTGCTGCCCGAACGGCAGATCGGGCTCTCTGCGCATGACTTTCAGCTGGCGGCGGCGGCAAGCGAGGTCGTCCTGTCCCGCGCCGTGCGCGACGAGGAGGCAGAGACGGTGCCGTCGCGTTGGCTCGCGCGACTGACGAACCTGCTTGCCGGCCTTGCGGACCAGGACGGCCCCGCCGCGCTGGAAGAAATGCAGGCCCGCGGCCGGTACTGGCTCGGGCTGGCGGCGGCGCTCGAAACGCCGGCAGCGCGCGTCCCCCCGGCGCCGAGACCGGCAC
>NZ_WBUS01000248.1 GCF_008933605.1 Albidovulum sp. | reverse complement strand
CATCCGGCCCGGGCAGGAGGCAGAGCTGGCCGAGCTTGCCGGTGAAGCCGGTCGCCGCGAGCCAGGCGCGATCCGCGGCGGCGCGCGCCTCGATGAAGGTCGCCGCCGCGTCCTGCGGCACGAGGTGGACGGGCCGGCTCGGCGCGGCGGGATCGGCAAAGGCCAGGAAAGGGGCAGGGGGCATCGCGGGTCTCCGGTCGGTTCCGGTCGCCACACTAGCCCTGCCGCCGGCGCCCGCAAGGCCCCATGGCGCGGGTCACACCGTCCGGTCACGCAGGTCCCAGACTGCGTTCAGCGACCGGTCCCCGATGCGCAGAAGCCGCGCGAGCGTTGCCGCCTGCGCCGCGGGATCGCCCGCATCGGTCGCCCGCAGGACATCCCCGGCCACGCGCGCGAAGGTCAGCATCCCGACCTGTTCGGCTACCCGGATCAGGAGCCGCGTGCTGCGCCGCATCGCCGCCGGATTTCCCTCGTCGGCAACGCGCCGGATTTCCGTCAGCCGCGCGGCAAGCTCTTCCATCGCGCGGCAGACGACCTGTTCCGCCCCCGCCTCGCCGAGGTCAGAATAGAGCGCCACGAGCCGGTCCGGGTCGAGCCGGACGCCTTCGTCGTAGCGCAACACCGCCAATGTCGCCACCCTTCACCCTCCACTTAGCGCCCCACGCGCAAGGAAAGCTTTGCCTTCCAGCCTCAAGAAAACCTTGTCTCGCTGCGGAAAAACCTCTCGAATTCGACCGATCGCCTGCCTATCTGCGGGGAAACTGTCAGGGAGTGACGACGCGATGCAACATGCCAGACCGCTGCCCAGCTACCTCGTCCAGCGCTACCACGGCTGGAAGGCCACGACTTGGACGGAGAACCGCGCGTGGTATCGCAGGCTCGCGGACGAGGGCCAGAGACCCCGGGCGATGGTGATATCCTGCTGCGACAGCCGGGTGCACGTCACCTCCATCTTCGGTGCCGACCAGGGGGAGTTCTTCATCCACCGCAACATCGCCAACCTCGTGCCGCCCTATGCCCCCGACGGGCACCAGCACGGCACCTCGGCCGCCGTCGAGTATGCCGTGACCACGCTGAAGGTCGCGCATCTCATCGTCGTCGGTCATTCCTCTTGCGGCGGCGTGAAGGGGTGCCACGACATGTGTTCGGGCGCCGCGCCCGCGCTGGAGGAGAAGTCGAGCTTCGTCGGCCGCTGGATGGACCTGCTGCGCCCCGGCTACGAACGGGTAAAGGGCCTTGCCCCCGAAGAGCAGTTGCGCGCGCTGGAGCGCGAGGCGGTGCTGGTGAGCCTCGAGAATCTCATGACCTTTCCCTTCGTGAAGGACGCGGTGGAGGCCGAAGAGATGACGCTCCACGGCCTGTGGAACGACATCAGCGCCGGCGGGCTCGAACATTACGACTCCGAGGCACGGGCCTTCGTCGCGCTCTGAGGCGGGGAACCCCGCGTTAACCAGATTCGGGCGAGGGTGGCGCCATGGACACCCGCCGCACCGTCACCGTGGACCTGCCCGAAGCGCTCCTCCTGGCGCTCGGCCGGGCGGCGCGGTCGGCCGGGTGTTCGCCTTCGGACTACCTCCGTGCCGTCCTGCGCGGCGCGCTCGACCGGACGCCCGCGCGGTTGAGGACCGAGGGAGAGGAGATCCTGAGGGCCGTGAACCTCTCGGCCGACTGGTTGGAGTTGCAGCGCCGCCTGCGGTCGGCGGGCTTCGTCCTGCGCCGGGCGCCGGAGGGCGGGCTCGCGATCCATTCCTGGCCGGTCGAACGCGCGCTCCTGCCGCTCCGCGCCCTGGGGCTCGGCGAGGCCGACCTGACGCTGCGCTTCGGCACCGGCTTTCCGGCCGATGCGCCGCGCGGTCTGCGTGCCTCCGACACCGCGCGCTGCGGCCGGGCGGCGTGAACCCGCCGCTTCACCCCAAGGTGAGACTTGCGCCTGCGGCCGCCATGGTATGGTAATCGGGTGACCGTTCAGGGAGACCCGGCCATGACCACCCCGTTCCGCGCGCGCCTCGCTGCTGCCCTCGTCCCGCTCGCCCTTCTCGCGCCCGGCGCCGCAGTCGCCGAAGGAAGTGACACCGCCGCAAGCACCGCCCCTGCCGTGCAATCCGGCTACGCCGAGGCCAAGGCCGCCGTCGATGCGGGGCGTTACCCGGAGGCGCTGAGACTCCTCGCCGCCGTCCTCAAGGCCGAGCCGCGCAATGCTGACGCGCTGAATCTCATGGGGTATTCCAACCGCAAGATGAACCGGATGGCCGAGGCCGCGCGCTGGTATGGCGCGGCCCTGAAGGCGAATCCGAAGCATCTCGGCGCGCTGGAATACCAGGGCGAGATGTTCGTCGAGATCGGCGACTACGCAAGCGCCAGGGCCAACCTCAACCGCCTCGCCGTGCTCTGCGGCACCTGCAACGAATGGAGCGACCTGCGCGCGGCGCTGATGGCGGCGGGGCAGGGCTGAGGCGGGCGGCCGGGGACTACTTCTTCCCACCGATCCGGGGCTCCGTCCCCGCCCTCAGCCGCTCGATGTTCGGCAGGTGGCGCCAGAAGACGAGCGTGGCCAGGAGGACGATCAGGATCACCATGTCGCCGTGGCCGAGCAGCGCCGCCCAGATGAACGCCGTTGCCGATGCCACGAGAGCGGAGAGCGACGAGATCCGGCTGACGAGCGCGGTCACGAGCCATGTCGCGCAGGCCGCGAGACCGACGGGAAACGCAAGCGCCAGCAAGGTGCCGAGGAAGGTCGCAACGCCTTTGCCGCCCTTTCCCTTGAGCCAGACCGGGAAGAGGTGCCCGAGGAAGGCGGCGAGTGCGGCAAGCTGGGCCGCATCCCCGCC
>NZ_WBUS01000067.1 GCF_008933605.1 Albidovulum sp. | reverse complement strand
CGACGAGGTCGGCGCGGCCCACGGCGAGCGGCTGGCCGAGCCCTTCGTCGAGCGCGCGGTCGCCCATGGGCCGGAATCCCGCCGTCATCGCCTCGACCACGCGCTGGGCGCGGTCGGCGCCGTCCGGCGTCCAGACCAGCGTGTAGCCCTTGATGAGCCCGCCCGCGAGCCGAACGTCGGTGAAGCTCTCTAGGCCGTCGTTCCGGCCGGCGATGGTGAAGCCCGTGCGCCCGAGTTGCCGTTCGCCCTCCACCGGGACGATCTCCAGCGTCTGCATCAGGTCGTAGAGCCCGGCAAGCCGCGCCGGGTCGCCGGGCTGGCTGATCAGGAGCATCCGGAAGCCGGACCCCGCCTTTTCGCGGTAGTGCACGAATGGCGGTTCATAATGGTCGAACTCCACCAGCGCGGAGGGGTAGGGGACCTCGATCCCCGCCTCGGTCTCGGTCAGGACCTCGAGGCCGAGCGCGGCCTGTTCGGCGCGGTGTTGCCCGATGAGTTCGTCGCGCTGGGCGG
Source organism: Albidovulum sp. (assembly GCF_008933605.1). Taxonomy (GTDB): domain Bacteria; phylum Pseudomonadota; class Alphaproteobacteria; order Rhodobacterales; family Rhodobacteraceae; genus Albidovulum. Next base: position 18,191 of record NZ_WBUS01000067.1, on the reverse strand, counting down.
TGGTCAGCACGCCGGTCTCCTCGTATCCCTTCGCCGCCTGCCAGGCGGCCATGGAGCGGCGGGTGCCCGCGCCGATGGCGCCGTCGATGGCGCCGGCGTAGAACCCGTCCCATTGCAGCGCCGATTGCAGCGCGCGCCGTTCGTCGGCCGACAGCGCGGCCTCCGACCGGCGGGCCTCGGCCGGGCTCTCGTCGGGAAGCGCGGTCTCGGGCAGCGGCTGGGCGACCTCCGGCACGGGTTCCGTTGCGGTGACGTCGCCGGGCTGGGGCTGCGTCGGGGCGGCCGCCCCGGCAACGGGCCAGAACTGGCGGGTGAAGCGGTTGCCGAAGGCGATGTAGCTGTCCGCGGGGATGAGCCGCTCGCCCTTCAGCACGCGGAGTTGTTGTTCGGCATCCGCCTGCGTGAACGGCCCGAGCGCGATGGCATACCAGCCCGTCGTCATGGCGAAGCCCGCGACATTGGGGAAGACACCGGCATAGGCGCGCGCCCGTTCCTCGCCCTCGGCCAGCGTCGGCTGCGCCTCGATCTGCACCCAGACCTGTTCCTGCGCCAGGGCACCGTGCGGCAGAAGCGCGAGGAGGAGACCGAACAGGACAGCGGCAAATCGCATGCGTGAAAACCCTTCCGACGTTTCTTATGGGCGCGAATCCATGGCCGAAACTAGCAGGACGGCCAGCCGCGTCACGCCACAATCGCGCCCGCGCCGATTGACCGCCCCCGGCCTGTTGCCTATTGAGAACGCGCTTTTCCATGCCGGAGGCCGACGATGACCCCGACCCGCCCGCGTTCCTTCCAGGAGATCATCCTGAGGTTGCAGACCTACTGGGGGGACAAGGGCTGTGCCGTCCTTCAGCCCTATGACATGGAGGTGGGGGCAGGGACCTTCCACCCGGCGACCACGCTGCGCGCACTGGGATCGCGTCCCTGGGCCGCGGCCTATGTCCAGCCCTCGCGCCGGCCGACCGACGGCCGCTACGGCGAGAACCCCAACCGCCTGCAGCACTACTACCAGTACCAGGTGCTCATCAAACCCTCGCCGCCCGACCTGCAGGAGCTTTACCTGGGCAGCCTCGCCGCCATCGGCATCGACGCCTCGCTCCACGACATCCGCTTCGTCGAGGACGACTGGGAAAGCCCGACGCTCGGCGCCTGGGGGCTCGGCTGGGAGGTCTGGTGCGACGGGATGGAAGTGAGCCAGTTCACCTATTTCCAGCAGGTCGGCGGGCATGACTGCGACCCGGTTTCGGGCGAGCTCACCTACGGGCTCGAACGCCTCGCCATGTATGTCCTCGGCATCGACCATGTCATGGACATGCCCTTCAACGACCCGCAGTCGCCCATTCCCCTGACCTACGGCGACATCTTCCGCCAGACCGAAGAGGAATATTCGCGCTGGAACTTCGATCAGGCCGATACCGCCATGCTGCTGAAGCATTTCGAGGACGCCGAGGCGGAATGCGAACGCATCCTCGCGGCGCCCGCCGAGGACAAGGCCGGCCGCAGGATCGTCATGGCGCATCCCGCCTATGACCAGTGCATCAAGGCCAGCCACATCTTCAACCTTCTCGACGCGCGGGGCGTGATCTCGGTCACCGAACGGCAGGCCTATATCGGCCGCGTCCGGGCGCTGGCGAAGAAATGCGCCGATGCCTTCGTGGCGACCGAGGCCGGCGGCGGAGTGGCAGCGTGAATGGCAAGCTCGTCGCGGGGTTCATCGTGCTGACCGCCCTCGTCGCCGGCGTGGCGATCTACTACCTGCAGGAATATGCCTACTACCGGACGGTGGAGCCGGCATCGGCCGAAGCGGTGATCCGGCTCACCGACCTCGGGGGCCGGGTCGAGCCGATGCTGGCCGAGCGGTTCGAGGGGGTGGATGCGGACAGTTCGCCCCTGCGCTTCCGTGGCTGCTTCCACACGCCGATGACGCTTGCGATGCTGAGCGAGACCTATGTCGCCTACGAGGAACCCACGCCGCTTATCGGACCGAAGTGGTTTTCCTGCTTCGATGCCAAGGCCCTGGGGGCCGACCTTGAGATGGGCGCGGCGCTCGCCTTCCTCTCGGAGAAGGACATCCATCCCGGCGTGGACCGGGTTGTCGCCGTCTATCCCGACGGCCGGGCCTTTGCCTGGCATCAGCCGAACGAAACGCTGGAGAAGTGAATGCCCGATCTTCTGATTGAACTCTTCTCCGAGGAAATCCCGGCGCGGATGCAGGCCAGGGCGCGGGAGGACCTGAAGAAGCTCGTCACCGACGGGCTCGTCGAGGCCGGGTTGACCTATGCCGGGGCGCATTCGCTTTCGACCCCGCGCCGGCTGGTGCTGGCGGTGGAGGGGCTGACGGCCGAAAGCAGGCCGGTGCGCGAGGAACGCAAGGGCCCCGCCGTGGGCGCGCCCGAGGCGGCGGTGCAGGGCTTCCTGCGCTCGACCGGGATGATGCTGGAACAGCTCGAGGCGCGCGAGGGGGCCAAGGGAAAGACCTGGTTCGCGGTGATCGAGAAGCCGGGGCGTAGCGCCACTTCCATCGTGGCCGAGGTGCTGGAGGCGACGATCCGCAATTTCCCCTGGCCGAAGTCGATGCGCTGGGGCGCGGGCTCCCTGCGCTGGGTGCGGCCGCTGCATGGGGTCCTCTGCATCCTGACCGACGAGCACGGGGCCGAGGTCGTGCCGCTCGACGTGGACGGCATCCGCGCCGGCAACGTGACGCGCGGCCACCGCTTCCTGGCGCCAGATGCGTTTTCCGTAACTGGGTTCGAGGATTACGCGGCGAAGCTCAAGCGCGCGAAGGTGATGCTCGACCCCGAGTTGCGGGCGGAGCACATCTGGCACGACGCTCGGAACGCCGCCTTCGCGGCGGGCCTGGAACTGGTCGAGGACAAGGGCCTCTTGGCTGAGGTCGCCGGGCTGGTGGAATGGCCCGTGGTGCTGATGGGCCGGATCGGCGAGGACTTCCTCGGCCTGCCGCCGGAGGTGTTGCAGACCTCGATGAAGGAACACCAGAAGTTCTTCTCCGCCCGCAATCCGAAGACCGGGCGGATCGAGGCGTTCGTCACCGTTGCCAATACCGAGACGGCGGATCACGGGGCGACGATCCTGAAGGGCAACCAGAAGGTGCTCTCGGCGCGGCTATCGGACGCGAAGTTCTTCTGGGAGAACGACTTGCGGACCGTTGCTCAGGAAGGGATGGAAGGCATGGCGGCGGGGCTCGCCAACGTGACCTTCCACAACAAGCTCGGGTCGCAGAAGGACCGGATCGACCGGATCGAGGCGCTCGCGCGCGAAATCGCGCCTTTGGTCGGTGCCAAGCCCGATCTGGCGGCGGAGGCCGCGCGGGTGGCCAAGGCCGACCTGCAATCGGCGATGGTCGGCGAGTTCCCGGAATTGCAGGGCACGATGGGTGTCTATTATGCAAAGGCGGCGGGCCTGCCCGAGGCGGTGGCCAACGCCTGCAAGGCGCATTACCAGCCCTTGGGGCCGTCGGACGAGGTGCCGTCAGAGCCGGTGAGCGTAGCCGTGGCGCTCGCCGACAAGATCGACACGCTGACCGGGTTCTGGGCGATCGACGAGAAGCCGACCGGGAGCAAGGACCCGTTCGCGCTGAGAAGGGCGGCGCTTGGAGTGATCCGGCTGGTGCTTGGGAATGGGGTGCGGTTGCCACTATCCCACCTCATCGAAAGAGGTTTGCTCGCCCATACGCCATATATGAGGTCGTATGCCGTTCACACTGGTCAGCAGGAATACCACGATGCGGCAGACGAGATTGAGTTCGGACGACCAGTCCACCTCAGCGACCTCCTCGCCTTCTTCCACGACCGCCTCAAGGTCCATCTCCGCGACGAGGGCATCCGCCATGACGTCATCGACGCCTGTCTCGCCATGCCGGGGAACGACGACCTCACCCTCCTCGTCAAGCGCGCCGAGGCGCTCGCCGCCTTCCTCAAGACCGACGACGGCGGGAACCTCATTCAGGGCTTCAAGCGCGCCAACAACATCCTGACCCAGGCAGAGGAGAAGGACGGGGTCGAGTATTCCTTCGGCGCCGATCCGAAGTTCGCCGAGGATGCCTCCGAACGCACCCTCTTCGCCGCCCTCGACGCAGCCGAGGCGGCCATTTCGCCCGCGATGCAGGCCGAGGACTTCGCCACGGCGATGGCCGCGATGGCCAAACTCCGCGCCCCCATCGACGCCTTCTTCGAAGCGGTGCAGGTGAACACAGACAACGCCATCGTGCGCCGCAACCGGCTGAACCTGCTCAGCCGCATCCGCGCCATCTGCCTTAGCGTTGCGGATCTGACGAAGATCGAGGGGTGAGGCGGATCAGGAAACCGTCCGGTGGACGGTTTCCCCGCCGAACGCCCGGAGCGCGAGCGGAGGGCCGGGAGGGACGACAGACGGCGCTGCCCGGTCCGCGAGCGAACCGGGCGGAGGTGCGTCACCCCTCCACCGTGAACTGCGCCGCGGCGACCTGCCAGCCTTCCGGCCCCTCGACCAGCGTGGCCGAAAGAATCGCACCCACGCGCCCCGCGTCGGTTCCGTCGGCATTGAGGATGCCCGAGAGCACGTAGCGCTGCATCACCTGGGCGACGCCGGGCGAGATCGCCCGCATCTTGACCCGCCCGGTCACCAGCTTGGCGCGGGCGAAGGCGCCGGCCATCTCGCCGGCGACGGTCTCGGCGATGGCCTTCCGCCCCTCGGCCCAGTGGCCGGTCAGGGTCAGGAAATCGGCGTCCTCGGCAAAGAGTGCCGCCATGGCGCGGGCGTCGCGCGCCGCCCAGGCGTCGGCGAAGGCGCGGGGGAACCGGGCCGGGTCGGGCAGGCTCACTGGTTCACCTCCACCACCTTGCCGGGGTTGAGGATGCCGTCGGGGTCGAGCGCGCGCTTGATCCGCGCCATGACCTCCCAGGCGTCCCCATGCTCCAGCGCCATCAGGTCCTTCTTGCCCATGCCGACGCCGTGTTCCCCGGTGATCGTGCCGCCGAGGCGCAGCGCGCGTTCGGCCATGCGGCGGGCGAGCGCCTTGGCGGCCTTGAGTTCATCGGGGCTGGCGCGGTCGATCAGGAGGACGGCGTGGAAATTGCCGTCGCCGACATGGCCGACGATCGGGCCGGGGATGCCGGAGGCGGCGATGTCGGCGCGGGTCTCGCGCACCGCCTCGGCCAGCCGCGAGATCGGCACGCACATGTCGGTGACGAGTCCGATGGAGCCGGGACGGTAGGCGATCGACGCGCGATAGGCGCCGTGGCGCATCCTCCACAGCGCGGTGCGGGCCTCGGGCGTGGTCGCCCAGTCGAAATGCCCGCCGCCCATCTCGGCCACAACCTCGCCGAAGCGGCGGGCGTCCTCTTCCACCGCGCTCTCGGAGCCATGGAACTCGACCATGAGCTGCGGCTTTTCCGGCAGGCTGGTGCCATTCGCCTTGTTGAAGATCGCGGCGGTGGTCTCGTCGACGAACTCGATCCGTGCCATGGGAATGCCCATCTGGATCGTGGCGATGACGGTCTGCACGGCGGCCTCGAAGTCGTCGAAGGCGCAGACCGCGGCCGAGATCGCCTCGGGCTGGCCGTGCAGGCGCAGCGTGAGTTCGGTGATGATGCCGAGGGTGCCTTCGGAGCCGACGAAGAGGCCGGTGAGGTCGTAGCCCGCCGAGGATTTCTTCGCGCCCGAGCCGGTGCGGATCACCCGGCCGTCGGCAAGGACGACCTGAAGCGCCATGACGTTGTCGCGCATCGTCCCGTAGCGGACGGCGGTGGTGCCCGAGGCGCGGGTGGCGGCCATGCCGCCGAGCGAGGCATTGGCCCCGGGGTCGACCGAAAACATGAGGCCGGTGGCCCGAAGTTCGGTGTTCAGCGCCTCGCGGGTGACGCCCGGCTGGACGACGGCCTGCATGTCCTCGGCGCGGACGGCAAGCACACGGTCCATCCGCGAGAGGTCGAGCGAGATGCCGCCGCGGATGGCGAGCGCGTGGCCCTCGAGCGCGGTTCCGGTGCCCCAGGCCGTCACCGGGCAGCCGTGGCGGGCGCAGGTGGCGACGATCCGCGCGACCTCATCCGTCGTTTCCGGATAGGCCACCGCGTCGGGCGGGGTTTCCGGGAACCAGGCCTCGCTCGCGCCATGTGCCGCACGTTCGGCCTTGGAGCGGGCGAGGCGATCGCCTAAGAGGGTTGCAAGTTCGGCAAGCGCCGCGTCGTGGGGCATCGTGTCCTCGCGCAGTTGGCGCGGCGACCCTAGGCGAAGCGGGCGGCCCGGGGAAGCCCAGGCTGGTCATGTCCCGCGGAAATCTGCCGGGTGCCGGAAACACGGTCGAAGCCCGTCGCGCGGTCGTTGCGCGCCCGCCGCCGCAAGGCGGCCGCAGTCCTCGTTGCGGCACGCCGGAACGGGCCGGGCGCGATCCAGTTCTGGTTCATCGCGCTGGCCATCGGCGTGGCGGCGGGCACCGCCTCGCTGTGCTTCCGCATGGGCATATCGGCCTTGCAGGTCGCGCTTTACGGCACGGATGACATCAACCTTGCCACGGTGGCGGGCCGCCTGCCGTGGTGGTGGGTCGTCGCCGTGCCGATCCTCGGGGGGCTCGTGGTGGGTCTGATCCTCGACCGGTTCACGCCGGACGGGCGGGTGCGGGCGGTGGCCGATGTCATCGAGGGCGCGGCAATGTACCGCGGTCGCGTCGAGATGCGCGCCGGCCTGGCATCGGCCACGGCGTCGCTGATCACGCTGGGCTCCGGCGGCTCGTCGGGGCGCGAGGGGCCGGTGGTGCATCTCGCGGCCGTGGTGTCGACCTGGGTGTCGGAGCGGATCGGGGCGAACGGCATCACCGGGCGCGACCTGCTTGGTTGCGCCGTGGCGGCGGCGGTCTCGGCCAGCTTCAACGCCCCGATCGCGGGGGCGATCTTCGCGCTTGAAGTCGTGCTGAGGCATTTCGCCGTCCGCGCCTTCGCGCCCATCGCCATCGCCTCGGTGGCCGGCACGGTGATCAACCGGCTGAAATACGGCGGCGTGACCGAGTTCACCCTGCCGGCCGCGGGCGCGACGGCCTTCCATGTGGAGCTTCCCGCCTTCCTCCTCCTCGGCCTCGTGTCGGGGCTGATCGCGGCGGCGCTGATGCGGTCGGTTCTCTTCGCCGAGGATTTCGGCGACCGGGTGCAGCGGGCCACGGGCCTGCCGCGCTGGCTCAGGCCGACGCTCGCGGGAGCGCTTCTTGGCGCGATGGCGATTCCCTTTCCGCATATCATCGGCGTCGGCTACGAGACGACCTCGGCGGCGCTGACCGGGCGGATCGGGCTCGTGGCGGCGGTGGTCTATGCGGTCGTGAAGGTCGTCGCGGTTGCCGTCACGATGGGCGGGCGGATGGGCGGGGGGATGTTTTCGCCTGCGCTCGTCGTCGGTTCGCTGACGGGGCTCGCCTTCGGGCTCATCGCGACCGGGCTCGCGCCCGAGGTCTCGGGCGCCGAGACGATCTATGCGCTCGCCGGCATGGGCGCGGTCGCGGCGGCCGTGTTCGGCGCACCGATCTCGACCACGCTCATCGTCTTCGAACTGACCGGCGACTGGGAGACGGGGCTGGCGGTGATGACGGCGGTATCGCTCTCGACTGCGCTGGCCTCGCGGCTCGTCAAGCGGTCGTTCTTCCTGACCCAGCTCGAACGGCGCGGCATTCGGCTCGCGGGGGGACCGCAGGTCTATCTTGGCGCGACAATCCGGATGTCGGAGGTTCTCCGGCCGTCGGATCACCCGCGCGCGGCACCGGAGGAAGCATGCCGCGCGATGATGCGCGAGGGTGTCGCGCTGGATGAAAGGCAGGTCCTGGAGGCGGCGCTGCGAACCTTCGAACGGACCGGCGCCGATTTCATCCCGGTCACGCGCCAGGGCGCCGACGGCGTGGCGGACCTCGTCGGCGCGGTCTTCCAGACGGACGCCCTCCGGGCCTATGCCAAGGCGCTCGCCGCCACGGCGGAGGAAGAGCACAGCTGACGCGGCGGGGGATTCGCCTCGCGTGCCGGGCCGCGCGGCCCGATCAGAGCGGTGCGGTGGCCGCCGCGAGCCAGGCGTGCGCCGCGTCGGAGACGCGCGGGCCGATCCGCGCCGCGACCTCGGCGTGGTAGGCGTCGAGCCAGGCGCGTTCGGGCCCCGTCAGCATGTCCCCGTCGATCAGCCGGCGGTCGATCGGCACCCAGGTCAGGGTGCGGAACCGCAGCATCTGCCGATGCGCGTCGCCGCCGGGCAAGGGCGGCGCCTCCTCCACGAGGATGAGGTTCTCGATCCGGATCCCGAAGGCGCCCTCGCGGTAGTAGCCGGGCTCGTTCGAGAGGATCATGCCCGGCTCGAAGGGCACGTCGCCGGTGCGTGACAGCCGCTGCGGCCCTTCGTGGACCGACAGGTAGCAGCCGACGCCGTGGCCGGTGCCGTGGTCGTAGTCCTGCCCGGCGAGCCAGAGCGCCTGGCGGGCGACGCTGTCGAGATGCGCCCCCGCGATCCCCTTCGGCCACCTCAGGCGTGACACCGCTATCATGCCCTGGAGGACGCGGGTGAAGGCGGCCCGCGCGTCAGGGTCCACCCCGTCGCCCACGGCGACGGTGCGGGTAATGTCGGTCGTGCCGTCGAGATACTGGCCGCCCGAATCGATGACGACGACCTCGCCTGGCCGCAGCGGCCGGTTCGTCGCCCGCGTCACGCGGTAGTGGATCACCGCGCCGTTGGGGCCGGTGCCGCAGATCGTCTCGAAGCTGATCTCCTGAAGCGCGTTCGTCGCGCGGCGGAAGGCTTCCAGCCGCTGCACCACGTCGATCTCGGTCAGCCCGCCCTTCGGCGTCTCGGCGTCGAGCCAGGCGAGGAATTCGACCATCGCCGCGCCGTCTCTGAGGTGTGCTGCTTCCATCCCCGCGATCTCGGCGGGGTTCTTCGTCGCCTTCGGCTGCAGGCAGGGATCGGGTGCCGCCGTGACGGCGATGCCCGCCTCCTCCAGTTCGCGTGTCACCGCGAGGGGCGCGGTGCGGTCGTCCACCCGGACGGGTCCCTTGAGGGTGCGCAGCGCCGGCGCGAAGGCCGTGGGCGGACCAAAGGTGACGTCGGGGCCGAGGTGGTCGCGCACCGCGTCCGAAAGCTTTTCGGGCGCGATGAAGAGAGTCACCTGTCCGTTGTGGCGGAGAATTGCGAAGGCCTGAACGACGGGATTCCGCTCGATGTCGCTGCCCCGGATGTTGAGCAGCCAGGAGATGGAATCGGGCAGCGTCAGCACCGCTGCGGACTGGCCCGCCTTGGCGAGGTCCGCGCCGATCCGCACGCGCTTGTCGGCCGCCGTCTCGCCCGCGAACTCCATGGGCTGGATGCGCACGGGGCCGAGCGGCTGGGCTGGGCGGTCGGTCCAGATGCGGTCCACCGGGTTCCCGGCGGGGCAAAGCTCCACCCCGCTGCCCTCGAGCGCGAGGCGAAGGTCGGCGATCTCCCTCGCGGTGTGGAGCCAGGGGTCGAAGCCGATGCGACCGCCCTGCGGCAGTTCGCGGCGAAGCCATTCACCCGGTTTCGTCTCGGGCCAGTTCACCGACGCGAAGGCGGCGAGGTCCACCTCGGTCTTCACCTGCGTGCGGTAGCGCCCGTCCACGAAGACGCCGGCGACCCCCGGCAGGACGATGCAGAACCCGGCCGATCCGGTGAAGCCGGTAAGCCAGCCGAGCCGCTGGTCGGCCGGTGCCACGTACTCGCCCTGGTGGGCGTCCGCGCGCGGCACGATGAACCCGTCGAGCCCCGCGCGGGCCAGTTCCGCCCTGAGCGCCGCGAGTCGCGGCGGGCCCTGATCGGGGCGGGAGGTGGTCTCGAAGCTCTGGAACATGCCGGATCTCGCCTTCGCCGGCGGCCGGAAACGCCGCCGCGCGACCGGTTTAGCCGAGCAAGACCAGGGAGGTAAACGGATTTCCGGCGAGGGAACCCCGCGCCGCCCCGACGGAGGGCGCGGGCCGGCGGTCAGTTCGAGGCGTGGTCGGCATGGCCCTTGTGATGGGCGCAGGTGGCCATCGGGTTGAACGGGGTGAAAACGCCGTTCGGGTTCTCCCGGTGCACCCAGACGTGGCGGTCATAATGCGGCGCGAAGTTGTGCGCCTCGTCGAGCGCCGTCGCAGGGTCGTCCTCCATCTTGTCATAGGGGATGCCGTGGAACTGCGGCGGTTCGGCATTGCCCGCGGCCTCCCACGCCGCCTTGAAGACGAGGTTCTCCACCCCGATGAGGGTGAGTGACCCGTCCTCCTGCGGCTCGTAGAGCAGGACGGCCGGCTGGCGGAAGTCGGTGTGGGTGCCATTGCCGTCGACGCGCGGATTCGGCGGTGCCGTGATGCCCAGAAGGTCGGGGCGGAAATAGTGGATGCCCATCGCGCCCTCGGCCTCCGGCCGGCCCATCATGGTTGCGACCTCGCAATGGTCGCCGGGGTCGCGGATGTAGCCCTCGGCCAGCGCCGCGTTGACATCGGCGAAGCGAAGCGTGGCCTCGCGCACCTCGTCGAGCGAGGGTTCGCCCGGCGCGGGTGTGCCCGCCCCTCCGGCCACGGCCGGGAAGGCGGTCAGGGCGGCAATGGCCGCTGCGATGAAAAAGGTATTTTTCCTGTGCATTCTCAATCTCCTATGGAATCCAGGTCAGTCTGCCCGGTACGGAGCAAGCAATCGGAAAAGCGCGGGATGGCGGGACATCGGGACGGCACCGCCGCGGCAGGGTAGCACGAAAGAATTCGAAACCGGTTCTGCAAATCACACCTTGCCTGAGTCGCGTTCAAATTGGTTGCACCGACACGTGCAATTAAATGTCTGTGCTTGTCAATATTGAATGCACGTGATAGTGCAATGAATATGACGCGGACCTACACGATGGGAAGACGCGCCGACCAGCAGGCGCAGACCCGCCAGCGCATCGTCGAGGCGGCGGTCGACCTCCATGGCACGGTCGGGCCGGCGCAGACGACGGTGACGATGATCGCCGAGCGGGCCGGGGTGCAGCGTCACACGTTCTACAAGCATTTCCCCGACGAACGCAGCCTGATGATGGCCTGTTCCGGCCTTGCGGCCGAGCGCGATCCGATGCCGGAGGCAGAGCCGTGGCGGGCGATCGGGGACCGCGAGGAACGGCTCGGGACCGCGCTTTCCGAGGTCTATGCCTGGTTCGGGCGCAATGCCGGGCTCATGGCCTGCGTCACCCGCGATGCACAGAACCACGCGCTCACGCGCGAGATCGCCGAACTGCGGCGGGGACCGGTGATCGCCGCCTATGCAGAGGTCCTGGGGGGCAACCGCGGCCCGCTCGGGCGCGCCGCGCTGCAACTGGCCCTGAGCTTCCCGAGCTGGAATACCCTCGTCCGCGACGCGGGACTGTCGCAGGAGGACGCGGTGAAGGTCATGGTCTGCGCGGTGCTCGCGGCCGAGGATGTGCCTGCAGAGTGACGCCCCTCAGCCCGCCTTGCGGAGGCCGAGGAACCGCGCCCGCGCACGGGGATCGCTGTCGAAGAGGCTGGCGAGCTGTTCGGTCATCGCGCCCGCGAGCTGCTCCACGTCGGTGATGGTCACGGCGCGCTGGTAGTAGCGCGTCACGTCATGGCCGATGCCGATGGCGATGAGTTCCACGTGCTTGCGCCGCTCCACCATGGCGATCACGTCGCGCAGGTGTTTTTCGAGGAAGTTCGCAGGGTTGACCGAGAGGGTGGAATCGTCCACCGGCGCGCCGTCGGAGATGACCATGAGGATCTTGCGCTGTTCGGGCCGGCCGAGCATCCGCCGGTGCGCCCATTCCAGCGCCTCGCCGTCGATGTTCTCCTTCAGGAGCCCCTCCTTCATCATCAGCCCGAGGTTCGGGCGGGTCCGCCGCCAGGGCGCATCGGCCGACTTGTAGATGATGTGGCGGAGGTCGTTCAGCCGTCCCGGCTGCTGCGGCCGTCCGGCGGCGAGCCATTTCTCGCGGCTCTGCCCGCCCTTCCAGGCGCGGGTGGTGAAGCCAAGGATCTCCACCTTCACCTGGCAGCGTTCGAGCGTGCGGGCCAGCACGTCGGCGCAAATCGCGGCGATGGATATGGGCCGCCCGCGCATCGAGCCGGAATTGTCCAGAAGGAGCGTCACCACGGTGTCGCGGAACTCCATGTCCTTCTCGACCTTGAAGGAAAGGGGCGTGGTCGGGTTGGCGACGACCCGCGCGAGACGCCCGGCATCGAGGATGCCTTCCTCGCGGTCGAACTCCCAACTGCGGTTCTGCTGCGCCTGAAGCCGGCGCTGGAGCTTGTTGGCAAGCCGGCTCACCGCGCCTTTCAGGGGTTCGAGCTGCTGGTCGAGATAGGCCCTCAGGCGTTCGAGTTCGGCCGGCTCGGCAAGCTCCTCGGCCTTGATTTCCTCATCGAAGTCAACCGCATAGACCGTGTAGTTCGGGTCGGCGTCGGAATGCGGGGCAGGGGGCGGAGGCTCCAGCGGGGCCTCGCCCTCGGGCATCTCGGACTCCTCGCCTTCCTCCATGTCGGCCAGTTCGTCCATCGACACCTCGGCCTGCGAGGTGTCGTCCTGCTCGTCCTGGGACTGTTCGGGCGAGGCATCGGTCTCCTCCGACTGCTCCTCGCCCTCCTCGCTGTCGGGGCTTTCCTCCTGCTCCTCGGAGGAGGCGTCGTCGCCCTCGCCCTCGTCCTCCATGTCCGGGTCGTCGCCGAGCTGGTCGCCGTAGCCGAGGTCCCTGATGACCTGGCGGGCGAGGCGGGCGAAGGCGGCCTGATCGGCCAGCACCTCCCTCACGTGGTCGAGCGTGCCGCCCGCCTGCTCCTCCATGAAGGGTTGCCAGAGTTCCATCACGTTCTGCGCGCCGCCGGGCAGCTTGCGCCCCGTGGCAAGGTGGCGGACGAGATAGCCCGCGGCCTGGGCGAGCGGCGCGTCCTGCGCCTGGCGGATCTGGCCGTAGCCGCGCCGGTCGGCCTCGGCCCCGATCTTCGCGTCGATATTGCCGAGCGTGCCGGGCATGTCGCGGGCGCCGACCGCCTCGCAGCGTGCGGTCTCCATCGCCTCGTAGAGATCGCGCGCCATCTGGCCCTGCGGCATGTACTTCGCGGCGACCTTCGCGTCGTGGTGGCGGTGGCGGAGCGCGAAGGCATCGGCCGTGCCGCGCGCGATCAGAACCTCGTCCCGCGTCATCCGGCGGCTGACCTGCGGCAGGCGCATCGTCTCGCCCGCCATGCCCGGCGGGTCGACGGAATAGGTGACCGTCAGTTCGGGGTCGTCGGCCATCGTCTTGGTGGCCTCGGCGAGCGCCTTCTTGAACGGATCGGCGGGGTTGTCGGAGGGTTTGGTCATGTCGTTGCCGCCACTTCTGCAAGGCTCGTGCGCCCCGTCGCGAGGTCCGCGAGGACCGCGACATGGACGTCGAGCGCGTCGATCACCCTATACCCCGGGTCCTGTCCGTCAAAGGCGAGGCCGAGGTCGGTGCCGCCCAGCACGATCGCCTCGGCCCCCATCTCTTGCACCATGCGCCGGCCGGCCTCGACGAAGAGCGTGCGCTCGGCCGGCGTGCAGTGCCCGGCGACCGCCATCTCCTGATAGGCCTGGCCGATCGTGTCGATCTCGGCGTCGAGCGCCACCGCCTCGGTGCGGGCAAGCTGGCCGTAGAGCTTCGTCCGCATCACCACCCGGGTGCCGAGCAGCCCGATGCGGCGGATGCCTTCCCGCACGAAGAAATCGTCGAGCGGCGCGACCGCCGAGACGAGCGGAAGCGACGAAAGCGCCACCGTCTCGGCAAAGCAGAAGTGCCCGCCGAGCGAGGTGATCGCCGCGCAATCGCAGCCCGCCGCCTTCAGCCGGTCGATGAGCGGGGCATATTCCGCCGCCTGTTCGGCGCGACGGTCGGAAAGGTTGTTGCGGATCAGCACGTTGATGTCGGGCGTGTGGGCGATGGTGAGGTCCACCGTGCCACCGCGCCGCGCCACCTCGGCGGTCAGCCGCTGGTAGTAGACCACTGTCGCGGCCACGCCGATCCCGCCGATCAGGCCGATGTGAAGGCCACCGGCGCGCGTCATCACCTGATACTCTGACTCGCCGCGCTTTCGGGAAGTTCCTCGTCGAAGCAGCGCTGGTAGAACTCGGCCACGGTCTGCCGCTCCAGCTCGTCGCACTTGTTGAGGAAGGTGAGCCGGAAGGCATAGCCGATGTTGCGGAAGATCTCGGCGTTCTGGGCCCAGTTGATGACGGTCCGGGGGCTCATCACCGTCGAGAGGTCGCCGTTCATGAAGGCGGTGCGCGTGAGGTCCGCGACCGTCACCATCTGATTGATCGTCTTGCGGCCCTTCTCCGTGTTGTAATGCGGGTTCTTGGCCAGCACGATCGCCGCCTCGGCATCGTGGCTGAGGTAGTTCAGCGTCGCCACCAGCGACCAGCGGTCCATCTGCGCCTGGTTGATCTGCTGGACGCCGTGGTAAAGCCCGGTCGTGTCGCCGAGGCCCACGGTGTTCGCGGTGGCAAAGAGCCGGAACGAGGGGTGCGGCGTGATGATCTCGTTCTGGTCGAGAAGCGTCAGCTTGCCGTCATGCTCGAGCACCCGCTGGATCACGAACATCACGTCGGCGCGCCCCGCGTCGTATTCGTCGAAGACGATGGCGACGGGATTGCGGAGCGCCCAGGGCAGGATGCCCTCGTGGAACTCGGTCACCTGCTTGCCGTCCCTGAGCTTGATCGCATCCTTGCCGATGAGGTCGATCCGGCTGATGTGGCTGTCGAGGTTGACCCGCACGCAGGGCCAGCTCAGATGCGCGGCGACCTGCTCGATGTGGGTCGACTTGCCGGTGCCGTGATAGCCCTGGATCATCACGCGGCGGTTGTAGGCAAAGCCGGCGAGGATGGCGAGCGTGGTGTCGGGGTCGAACTTGTAGGTCGGGTCGATCTCGGGCACGCGGTCGCCACGCTCGGCGAACCCCTTGACCTTCATCTCGGTGTCGATGCCAAAGACCTCGCGCACGGAGATCTCTTCGGTCGGTTTCGCGTTCAGATCGAGCATTGGGTCCGCCATCGTCTAGCCGCGCCCGGAACCCTACCGGGCGTCATACCGGCCTTGATGGAGGAGATTGCCGGCGGGTTCAAGGGGCGGGGGCCGCGCGGCCGGCGGCCGATGGCCGGAACTGGCCGGGGACGCTCACGCAAACGCGACAGGGCGCGGCCGAAGTTTTATCCCCTGAGACACGGATCCGGGCGATAGTGCGGACAGCAACCGGATCGCGGGAGGCACGGAGCCATGACGACGCGGCGCATCTTCCTTCTGTCGGGGGCGAGCGCGCTTGCGCTCGGTCCGCGCCTCTCCGCCGCGGCGGAAGGCTTCGAGGTCACCCGCACGGAGGCGGAATGGCGCAGGGTCCTGACCCCGGCGCAATACCGCGTCCTGCGCGAGGAGGCGACGGAGAGGGCCTTCACCAGTCCGCTCAACGACGAGCACCGAAACGGAACCTTCCACTGCGCCGGCTGCGACCTGCCGCTCTACTCGTCGCGCACGAAATACGACAGCGGCACCGGCTGGCCCTCGTTCTGGGAGCCCCTGCCCAACGCCGTGGCGACGAAACCGGACTGGGGGATCTTCGGCAAGCGGACGGAGGTGCATTGCCGCCGCTGCGGCGGGCATCTCGGCCATGTCTTCGACGACGGGCCTGCGCCCACGGGAAAGCGCTACTGCATGAACGGGGTGGCGCTGGTGTTCCGGCCGGCCTGACCCGCGATCTGTAGCCGGATCAGCAACAATGATGGCGTTACGCGACGGCGGACCGCCAGTTTTCATTCAATTGCAGCGCACCCTGACCAGCCCTCCACCAAAAGTTGACAAAAACACTGTACAATTTTTCGTTATTTCGTAGTGAAAGACTCAGAAAACACATTCAGGGGGACAGCATGCTTCACACCATCCGCTGTGCCACGGCGGCGATCATGTTCGCCGGAGCGGCCGCCGCCAGTGACCTTTCGCCCGTCGAAACGCTTGGAAAGGCAATTTTTTTCGACACGAGCCTGTCGGCGAACGGCAATCAGTCCTGCGCGTCCTGCCATGATCCGGCGGCCGGCTTCACAAGCCCGCTCGCGGACTTCAACGCCGCCGGGGCCGTCGTCGAAGGATCGGTTCCGGGTCGCTTCGGCAACCGCAAGCCGCCCTCGGCGGCCTACGCGACCTTCTCGCCCGTGTTGCATCACATCGACGACGACGGCGTGACGATCGTTGGGGGCGCCTTCCTCGACGGAAGGGCGACCGGCAAGAAGCTGGGCTCCGCCATCGCCGACCAGGCGCAGGGGCCGTTCCTGAACCCGGACGAGATGGCGCTGCCGCACGCCGCCTGCGTGGTCGCCAAGGTCCTGAACCCTGCGGACCCTGCCGCCTACCCGGTCCGCTTCACCGATGTCTGGGGCGCGGATGCCGCCTTCGACGTGCCAGCCGAGATCACCGCACGCTGCGACGGTCCCGATGCGGAGATCACGATCGGCGACGAGGCGCTCTCCGCGAGGATCGACGCGGCCTTCGACCGGATCGCGATTTCCATCGCGCGGTTCGAGAGTTCCGAGGAGGTGAACCCGTTCTCGTCGCGCTTCGATGCCTGGGTGGCCGGCACCGGCACGTTGAGCGAACAGGAACTGCGCGGCTTCGAGGTCTTCGAGGCCGAGAAGAAGGGCAACTGCGCCGCCTGCCACGTGCTGACGCCGACGGGGAGGGAACAGCACGCGGTCTTCACCGACTGGACCTTCGACAACCTCGGCGTGCCGCGCAACCGCGACAACCCGCAGGGCGCAGACTATGTCGATCCCGGGCTGGGCGCGTTCCTGAAGACCGATCCGGTCTACGCCGCCTATGCCGACGACGTGATGGGCGCGCAGCAGGTGCCGACCTTGCGGAACCTCAACAAGCGCGTGTCGCCCGATGCGCCGAAGGCCTACATGCACAACGGCTATTTCAAGACGCTCGAAGGCGTCGTGCACTTCTACAACACCCGCGACGTGCTGCCCCGCTGTGCCGATCCGCTGGCCTCAGAGGCCGAGGCGTTGGCGGCCAAGTGCTGGCCCACGCCGCAGTTCGAAGCGACGATGAACAAGGACGAGCTTGGCAATCTCAAGCTGACGCCCGAGGAAGAGGCCGATCTCGTGGCCTTCCTGAAGGTGCTCGACGACGAGTGACGGGGTCCGGTATGACTGCAACGCGGGAGGGCAGCCCTCCCGCGGCTTCATTCTTCCCGGAAGTTCCGGCTGTCCTTGATCTGGTCCCAGGCCCAGACGACTTCCTGCAGCCGGTCTTCGTCGGAGCGGTCGCCACCGTTCATGTCGGGATGCAGGTCCTTCACGAGGCTCTTGTACTGGCGGCGGATCTCGATCTTCGTCCAGCTGTCCTTCGCCTCGAGGATGTCGAGCGCGCGGCGCTCCGTCGGTGGCAGCTTCCGCCCGACCGAGCGGCCGGGGTTCTGCGTGGCGTTGGCGCCGAGAAGCTCCATCGGATCCTCGATGCCGAGCCGCGACCAGGCGCGGTCCTCCACGCCCTTGCGCCCGAAGGGCTTGGTCTCGCGCCCCCAGAGCCTGTCCTTGTCGAGGAACTTCTGGAACTCCTCGTCGGTCTGGCCCTGGAAGAAGTTCCATTTCAGATTGTATTCGCGCACATGGTCGCGGCAGAACCAGAAGAAATCGTCGAGGTGGTCGGGCGATTTCGGAGCCCGGTACTGGCCTGCCGCGGTGCAGCCGGAATGGTCGCAGGCCCGGGTCGAGGTCTCGAAGGCGCCCGACATGCCACGCTTGCCCTTCGCCCGCTTCTTCTTGTCTGAAGCGGCGGAAATGTCGAAACCGAAGGGGTCTGCTCTGCTCATGCTGTGGCCTCGGGCGTGGACTTTTTCGACTCGGGGGCCAGAGTGTAGGGGTTTTTGGGGCGCTTTGAAGAGGCGGAGGTGAAAAAATGACGGTAACCGAGGAAATCCGCGCAAGGCTCACGGCAGCCTTCGCCCCGGCGGAACTGGAAATCGTGGACGAGAGCGAACGTCACCGCGGCCACGCCGGCTATCGGGAGGGCGGAGAGAGCCATTTCCGGGTGACGCTCCGCGCGCCCGCCTTCGCCGCGATGGGGCGCGTGGAGCGCCATCGCGCCGTTCACGCCGCGCTGGGGGCCGACCTCGTCGGGCGGATCCACGCGCTGGCGCTCGACATCGGCGCCTAGGCGTCCTGCCGGGCTTCGGGTTGCGCCGCTCCGAGTTTCGGGG
>NZ_WBUS01000066.1 GCF_008933605.1 Albidovulum sp. | reverse complement strand
CGCGGCGCTTAAGCGCCGGGGGTCGCTGACGATCTGGTTCGATCCCGAGATGACTTGGGAGGCTGATCCGACTGGCAAGCGCGGGCGGCAGCCCGTCTACAGCGATCCTGCCATTCAGACCTGCCTGACGATGAAGGTTCTGTTCGGCTTGGCGCTTAGACAGGCGACCGGGTTCGTCGAGAGCCTGCTCCGGTTGATTGGGCTGAATTGGACGGTGCCGGACTTCAGCACCCTGAGCCGTCGCCAGAAGACGCTGGCCGTGAACATCCCGCATCGGGGGTCGCAAGGCCCGCTGCACCTCTTGATCGACAGCACCGGGATCAAGGTCGAGGGAGAAGGTGAGTGGAATGCACGCAAGCATGGCGGCCCGAAGCGGCGCGTCTGGCGCAAGGTCCATCTCGGGATCGACGAGCAAACACTGGAGATTCGGGCGGTCGAGGTCACCAGCAGCGATGTTGGGGATGCGCCCATGTTGCCCGAATTGCTGAGCCAGATCGCACCCGATCAGGAGATCGCCAGCGTCACCGCCGACGGGGCCTACGACACGCGCAAGTGCCATGATGCCATCGCCGAGCGGGGCGCTCATGCCGTCATTCCGCCGCGCAAAAACGCCAAGCCGTGGAAGACCGCCACCGCAGGCGCTGTCGCGCGCAACGAAGCATTGCGGGCGTCGAAATACCTTGGCCGCGCGCTCTGGCGACGATGGAGCGGCTACCACCGCCGGAGCCGTGCAGAGACGAAAATGCACTGTGTCAAACTCCTGGGTCAGCGCCTCATGGCGCGAGACTTCGATCGCCAGGTGGCCGAGTTCCAGGTCCGTGTTGCCGTGCTGAACGGCTACACCGCGCTCGGCATCCCAGTCACGAGGGTCGCAGGATAAGTCTGTCCGGGAGAAGGGGCAGTCCGACTGTCAGCCGATTTGTGCAACAAAGCCGTTTCCAACTCATTTCGGACGTTGCTGGCCCCGAGAGAAGGACCAGAATGCGCTTCACGCACGGAACGGTACAACTCAGCGACCGGATCATCTTCGGCCTCTTGGCAGTCGCGGTATTTTCGCCTGTGAACCGGAACCAAACGATTCCGAGTAGCTACTATTTGACGTACGGGACCGTCGCGGAAATGCCGATTAGCGAGTGGTGGGGGAGAGCACACGATTTCCCGCAGATAGCTGCGCTCGATCCAATACCATCTGTCAGGCTCGACTTCATGGAATGGATCGAAAGAAAGCGCTAGCGAGCATAGCTCTATTGCTCCCCGTTCTTCGATGTCCTGCTGGACTTCGTGGCGTGGCGGCAGTCCCCGCGCTGCCCGGGCTACCTCTCCCGCCTGACCTCTCATGAGGAGCGGTGGGGGGCTCTCCCTCCTTATGCTTCCTAAGGGGGGTTAAGAGGACTGCTGCAGAAGGAGATGCTTCTGTTCTCTTTGTTCTGCTTTCTCCATTACTTATACCTATTAGGAGGAGACCCAGGGGGACCTGTAGCCCCCTGAGCAGCAGCAGTTCCTTAGTTCTTCTTCCCCACCCCTCGGAGCCTAGGCCCAGCGCCCTGCAGAGAGCCCGTAGCAGCCCGCAGCAGGTGGGGCACAGGTTGGGGCACTTCGGTGAGGCGAGACCCGTGAAGGCCTTGGGGCGTCATGATGTTGGGATGGATGGCTGGGGCGCTAGGATTCGAACCTAGGTATGGCGGTACCAAAAACCGCTGCCTTACCACTTGGCGACGCCCCAACTGGCGGGGTTCATAGCGAAGCCGTGCCCGGGCCGCAAGACCAAATCACCGCCCGCGCGCCGTTGTTCCCGGCGGGGAGAGAGCCTAGGAGAGGGGATGGAATCGACGGATGTCCTGATCCTCGGCGCCGGAGCGGCCGGCATGATGTGCGCGATCGAAGCCGGCCGGCGCGGACGGCGGGTCGTCGTGCTCGACAATGCCGCGAGGCCGGGGGAGAAGATCCGGATTTCCGGCGGGGGGCGGTGCAACTTCACCAATCGCGAGGCGCCGGTGGAGCGGTTCCTGTCGCAGAATCCGCGCTTCGCGGTCTCGGCGCTCAGCCGCTTCACGCCGGCGGACTTCATCGCGCGGGTGGACCGGGCGGGTATCGCCTGGCACGAGAAGACGCTCGGCCAGCTTTTCTGCGACGGCAGCGCCCGGGAGATCGTCGCGATGCTCACCCGGCAGATGGCCGAGGCCGGTGTCGACCTCAGGCTCGGACGGCAGGTGGGCGCTGTGCGCCGGGACGGGCGGTTCATCGTGGCGACGGACGCGGGCGAGATCGCGGCGCAGAGCCTCGTCCTTGCCACCGGGGGCAAGTCGATTCCGAAGATGGGGGCGACGGGGCTCGCCTACCGGATCGCGGCGGGGTTCGGGCTGGCTGTGACCGAGACGCGGCCGGCGCTCGTGCCCCTGACGTTCGCGCCGCAGGACCTCGCGGACATCGCGCCGCTGGCCGGGATTTCGGTCGCGTCGCGGGTAAGCCTCAGCCGGGCGAGCTTCGAGGAGGGGCTGCTCTTCACCCACCGGGGGCTTTCGGGGCCGTCGATCCTGCAAATCAGTTCCTACTGGCGCGAGGGTGCCACGATCACCGTGGACCTCGCCCGGGACGCCTCCGTCGGTGCGGCGCTGAAGGCGGCGCGGGCAACGGGCGGGCGGCTCGACCTTGCCACCGCGCTCGGCAGGCACCTTCCGGAGAAGGTGGCGCGGATGGTGCTGGGGCGCCTGGGCCTTGCCGGGAGGCTCGCCGACCAGCCGAACGCCGCGATCGACCGGGTGGATGCGGCCGTGCACCGCTGGCAGGTCACGCCGGTGGGGTCGGAGGGCTACCGGACGGCCGAGGTGACGCTCGGCGGCGTCGATACCGCCGGGCTCGATGCAAGGACGATGGCGGCGAAGTCGGTGCCGGGGCTCTTCGTCGTGGGCGAAGCGGTGGATGTGACCGGTTGGCTCGGCGGCTACAACTTCCAGTGGGCCTGGTCTTCGGGCTGGGTGGCGGGGCAGGTCGCGTGACGTTCAGACCCGCAGCGGATCCGCCTTGGCAATCCGGTCGAGCGCCATCAGCGTCTCGAGGAGCCGCGCCATCTGGTCGAGCGGCACCATGTTCGGCCCGTCCGAGGGCGCGCGGTCGGGGTCCTCGTGCGTCTCGATGAAGACGCCGGCGATGCCGAGGCTGACGGCGGCGCGGGCCATGGCGGGGGCGAATTCGCGCTGGCCGCCGGACGATCCGCCCTGCCCCCCGGGCTGCTGCACCGAATGGGTCGCGTCCATGATCACCGGGTACCCCGTCCTGGCCATAATCGGCAGCGAGCGCATGTCCGCCACCAGCGTGTTGTAGCCGAAGGAGGCGCCGCGTTCGGTCAGCAGGATGCGCTCGTTTCCCGTGCTCGCCACCTTGGCGGCGACGTTCGCCATGTCCCAGGGCGCAAGGAACTGGCCCTTCTTGATGTTGACGGCGCAGCCCGTTTCACCGGCCGCGAGGAGGAGGTCGGTCTGGCGGCAGAGGAAGGCCGGGATCTGGATCACGTCAACGACCGTCGCGGCGATTCGCGCTTGGTCGGCGTCGTGGATGTCGGTCAGGACCGGCATGCCGAGCGCGGTCCGCACGCCTTCCAGAACCTTCAGCCCCGCCTCCATGCCGATGCCGCGCCGGCCCGCAAGCGAGGTGCGGTTGGCCTTGTCGTAGCTTGCCTTGAAGACGTATTGCGCGCCCACGGAGGCGCAGGCTTCGGCCATGCGGCCGGCGATCATCTGGGCGTGGTCGGCGCTTTCGATCTGGCAGGGCCCGGCGATGACGGTAAGCACCCGGTCGTTGCCGACGGTGAGCCCGCGGATGCTCACATCCTTCATCTTGGTCATTCCGGCCTCCTCAGGCGGTCGCCTGTTCCCGCAGGACGGATGCGGTCAACGACAGCATGAGGTAAATGCCACCGAAGATCAGGAAGGCCAAGAGCGTGTTTTCGAAGGCGCGCGGATAGGTCGGCTCGTCGGGCGCCACGGGGCTCACGGCCGTTTCCAGGTATCGCACCTGCCGGTTGGCCTCGATCCGTGCGGTTTCGAGCTGCTGGAGCGCCTGACTGAGCATCAGCTGGCGGTTCTGCAACTCGGCCTCGGCGATGCGGAGCTGACCCGAAACCTGCGCCAGCGATGCGGTCTCGTCGCTTCCTTGCGTGAGGTGCGAGCGCAGGCCGCGGATCAGATCCTCCAGCCGGGCGATGTCGCCCTTGGCGCCGTCCACCCGGGCCTGGTTGGGGTTGGCGTTGTCGAGAAGCTGCTGGAGTTCCAGCCGCTTCTTCTGCAACTCGACCTCGAAGGTGGCGACCTGGCTCATCACGGTGTTGGATTCCGACAGCGGATCGAGCACACCCAGCTTCTGCTGCAGGTCGAGCACCTTCGCCTGCGCCGCGGTCACCTTGGCCTCGGCATCCGCGAAGCTGTCGCGGGCGCCCTGCATCTGGTCCTCTCGCAGGCGCTGCGAAAGCTGGTCGACCTGTTCTTCCGCATAGCCGATCAGCGCCTCGGCGAACTTCTGGCTGACGGAGGGATCGGCGGCGATGACCTCCATCTTGATCAGCCCCTCGGTCGGGTCGTAGCCGATCTTCACGTTGCGCTTGTAGAGCCGGTAGGCGGCTTCGTTCGAGGCGCCGGGGTCGAGCCGCTGGACGGGGTCGACGAACGGTTGCGAGAAATGCGCCTTGAATCCGAGGTCGCGATCGAGCCTCAGCATCGCATCGCGCGACTGAAGGTAACCCTGGACGGCGATCGAATCCTGCGAGGTCGCGAACTGGGTCCCGCGGAACATGGACCCCAGCCCGCCGACCTGGGCGTCCGCCTGCTGGATGATGAATTCGGACTTGGTGGCGAAGAGCGGCGTCGCCACGCGGAAATAGTACCAGCCGGCGAGGAATGTCGGCAGGAACACGAAGATCGCGAGCCGCGCCAGGAGCATCAGGAAGTTGCGCCGGCGGCGGCGAACGATGTCGCGCTGGATGGCGATGATCTCGCGCGCGCGGCCAGCCTCGTCCAGCGGCGGGCCGGGCAGCTTCGGCGGCATCACCGTCTGCGGCAACTGCGCCCGGGTGGAATCGGCGCGCCGTTCGATGAGTTGCAGGACGGCGGCCGGCCGGAACGGATCGATGCCCTTCTTGCGCAGGAGGCGGATGGCATCGAGGTCCGAGGCCGCTTCGATCCCGTGCTTCATGGCCACGCGGCGCGCGGTGCGAAGCTGCCGGCCGGTAAGTCCCTCGGCGCGGATCGCCTCGATCTCGTCCTCCGCCGTCCGGGCCGCGGGGCCGAGCATATCCGTCTCGGCCGTGGGAAAGGGCTCGTCCCCGAACCCATCCTCGGGCAGGGGGGCGGGGCCTGCGGACCTCGGCGCGGAGGCGCCGGCGCGGATGCGGAACTTCGCGGCTTTAGGAGGCGTAGTCATACATCCGTTTCGCTTCTTCGAGGGTGTCGAACATGTGCAACCGGCCGTCGCGCAACACGGCGGCCGACCGGCAGAACTTCTCCAGCGTCGCCGGCTGGTGCGAGACGACGATGACGGTCGCCGTCTTCAGCCGCTCGCGCAGGATGTATCCGGCCTTGCGGTTGAACTCCACGTCCGTGGTGGAGGGCATCCCCTCGTCGATGAGGTAGATGTCGAACTCCATCGCGAGCAGCAGCGAGAAGGTGAAGCGCGCCTTCATGCCGGCCGAATAGGTGCCGACGGGCATGTCGAAGTATTCCTCGATCCCGCAGAGCCAACGGCTGAAGGCCTCCACATAGTCGGGGTCGAGGCCGTAGAGACGGGCGATGAACCGGGCATTCTCGCGCGCGGAATGCTTCTGGACGACCCCGCCCATGAAGCCGAGCGGAAACGACACCCGGCAGCCTTTCCGGATCGTCCCCTCGTCGGGCTTCTCGAGCCCCGCCATCATGTTGATGATTGTCGTCTTGCCGGTCCCGTTGGGCGCGAGGATGCCGAGCGAATTCCCCAGCTCGACACGGAACGAGGCGCGGTCAAGGATCACCTTGCGCGTCTTGCCCGTCCAGAAGGACTTGCTGACATTCTCGAACTCGAGCATCCGATGGCCCTGGGCCGCCTCGCCTCGCGGACGGTCATACATCCGCTTCGTTAACAACCGTTACACCGGTCTTCAGGCGGCATTATGGCGCAAGCATCGACGCCGAGGAAGCCCCGGCGCCTTCGGGCTACGGCAGCGCGACCTTCTGGACGCGGAAGACCTTGCCGGCGACGATGGCGATGATTGCCGCACCGAAGGAGAAGAGCGCGCCCATCTTCGCCGCGTCCTGCACCGGACCGGCCGGGAAGGCCACCGAGGCGACGAAGAGCGCGACGGTGAAGCCGATAGCGGCGACGCAACCGACGACGACGAGATCGGAGTTTCGCATCCCATCGGGCAGGCCGAGGCGCAGCACGTTCGCCGCGAACCAGCCGAAGAGGAAGATGCCGACCGGCTTGCCGATGATCAGGCCGAAGAGCACGAGCCAGGTCGGCGCGCCAATCGCGCTGAACTCGACGCCGGCGTTCAAGAGGCCGAAGAAGAAGAGGACGAACTCCACCGGGAACTTCAGGCGGTGCTCCATCCAGTTGAGGAGGTCGGTGAGATACTGCTCCGCCTCGGCGAAGATGCCGAAGGCGCGATCGGCATGTGGAATCGTCGGCACGATCGGCAGGAGGCCGAGCGCAGGATGGATGCCCGCTTCCTGGAAGCCGAACCAGCTCAGGCAGCCGGCGATCAGGTAGGGCCAGAACGACAGGTACTTGCGCACCCAGGTCGAGTTCGGGCGCAACTGGTTGCCCCGGTCGAGACGCCGGGGCAGCCAGTTGAAGAGGATGAACACGGCCAGCGCCGCGCCAAGCGAGAGGAGGAGCCACGCTGGCGCGAGTTCCCCGGTCGGGTAGAAGATCGCCAGGATGATCAGCCCGCCCGCGTCGTCGGCGATGGCGAGAAGGAGCAGGAACCGGACCGCCGGATGGCCGGCGCCGAAGACCATCCGGCCGACGAGGTAGGAAAACGCGATGTCGGTCGCGGTCGGGATCGCCCAGCCGCGGCTGACCGTCTCGAAGACGCCAAGGGCGGCGGCCAGTCCGAGATAGACGACGACCGGCCCGATCATGCCGCCTGCGGTGGCCACGAGCGGCGTCATCGCCCGCGATCCGCGCAGCGAGCCGTTCTCAAGGATCACCGCTTCCCAGACCTCCTTCGCGGCGATGGCGAAGAAGAAGGCCATGAGCACGTCGTTGACGAGGAAGTGAAGCGTCAGGGTCCGGGTGGCGCCGCCGCCCTCCTCGTGCAACTCCCCGATGAAGAAGTTGTCGACGAGCACGTAATGGACGAAGTGGTGGTAGCTGTCCGGGTTGGTGTTGGCCCATATCAGGGCCAAAAGAGCGCCACCGATCAGAAGGAGCGAGTATGCGGTAACGTAGTTCCAGACCCGATACATGCCTTCCCCCCCCCTGTCCGACTTCCGGTCTGGATACTGGAAAGGTCCCAGCGGAGCAACCCGCCGCGCTGCGGCAAGACGGCGTTGTGTGACCCCGTTGCGAGGGCTAAGTCACGTTCATGACCGTCTCTCTGCTACAACTTGACCGCGAGATTGCCGCCTGCCGTCTTTGTGCCGCCGATTTTGCGGCAACCGCCACAGCGCATTCGCCGCGACCGGTCGTGTGGTTTCGCCCCGGTGCACGGGTGCTGATCGCCGGGCAGGCGCCGGGCGCGCGGGTGCATGAGATCGGCCGCCCCTTCGCCGACCCGTCCGGCGACCGCCTGCGGACCTGGCTCGGGCTGACCGAGACGGAATTCTACGACCGTGACAGGGTCGCAGTCGTGCCGATGGCCTTCTGCTTTCCGGGCTATGACGGCAAGGGCTCCGATCTGCCGCCACCCCGGCGTTGCGCGGCGACCTGGCATGCGCGGGTAAAGGAGGTTCTGACGGATGTCCGCGTGACGTTTCTCGTTGGCGGCTATTCGCAGGCCTGGCACCTCGGGCCGGCTGCGGTGAAAGGCGGCGTGACGGCCACCGTCGCGCGCTGGCGCGACCACGCGCCGCGTGTCTTCCCCTTGCCCCATCCGTCCTGGCGCAATACGGCATGGCTAAGGCGCAATCCGTGGTTCGAGGCCGAGCTTCTGCCGGTGGCGCGGAAGCGGCTGCGCGAGGTGCTCGATGGAAACTGATCTCGACCGGCTGCATGCGGCGATGAACGCCGCGCCGGAGCATGACGCGGCGCGGCTCGCCTTCTACGACCGTTTGGCGGATGCGGAGCTTTTCCTTCTCCTGGCGGAGGAACCGCTCGGCGACACGATCGAGCCGGCGCTCGTCGACCTGGAGGAGGGGCGGGCCGCGCTTGTCTTCGATACCGAGGCCCGGCTCGCAGCCTTCGCCGAGGGTCCGGCGCCCTACGCCGCCCTGCCCGGGAGGGTCGTGGCCCGGTTGCTGTCGGCCGAGGGGCTCGGGCTCGGACTGAACCTTGCCGTTGCCCCCTCGGCCACGCTGCTTCCGGCCGGGGCGCTCGGCTGGCTCGCCGGAATGCTGGGACAGGCGCCCGCGGAAGCGGCCGCACGGCCGGTGGCCTATGGTCCGCCCGCGGGCGTACCGCAGGCGCTTCTCGCCGCGCTCGACGCCAAGCTCGCCCGGCTCGCCGGGCTCGCCGCGCGGGCGCATCTCGTCGCGGTCACCTGGGAGGGGGGCGGGCAGGGCCATCTCCTCGTGGTCGAGGACGCCCTGCCCCTGGCAGAGGCGGCGCTGGCCAAGGCGGTGTCCGAGGCGCTGGTCTTTTCCGGCATCGAGGCAGGGGCGCTCGACGTGACCTTCCTCGCGTCCGGCGATGCCGCGCTCGGCGACATCGCGCGCCAGGCGCTCAGCTTCGACCTTCCGGCGGCGCCCGCCGAGACGGCCCAGGTCCTCAGTCCTGCGGCGCCCGGAACCGATCCGGCCCGGCCGCCGAGGCTCCGGTGACGCGGGCTCAGTAGCCGCGTGCGCGGTCGACGAGATAGAGGAAGGGCTCTCCGGCCTCGCCGCGCCGGACGTTCTCGGCGATGACGGCAGAGGCGGTCAGCGGCCGCGTGCTTGCCGCGACGTGGGGCGTGACCGTCACGTTCGGATGGGCCCAGAACGGGTGCTCCTTCGGCAGCGGCTCGTTGCGGAAGACGTCGAGCGTGGCATGACCGACCTGGCCGCGGTCGAGTGCGGCGAGCAGCGCCGCATCGTCGATGAGCGGCCCCCTGCCGGGATTGATGAGGATCGCACCCCGGGGCAGTCGGGCGAGCCGGGCGGCGTTCATCAGGTTCTCGGTTTCCGCCGTGAGCGGCATCAGCAGGATGACGATCTCGGCGCGCGACAGGACCGTGTTCAGGCCCTCCTCGCCCGAATGGCAGTCGATGCCGGGGATCGACTTCAAGCTGCGACTCCACCCCAGCACACGGAAATTGAGCCGCGCCAAGGCCTCGCCCGCGGCCTGCCCGAGGGCGCCGAGGCCAAGGATGGCGACGGAGCGTTCCCGGGCGATGGGCGGCGTGATGTCGTTCCGCCAAATGCCGTCCTGGTGGAGGATATGCAGGTCCATGCCGAGATGGTGGCGGAGCGTGTGCCCGACGACCCATTCGACCATGCTTTCCGTCATCGCCGGATCGACCATGCGGGCGAGCGGCTGGGTCAGCGTCCGGTTGCCGACGATCCGCTCCACCCCGGCCCAGAGGTTCAGGACGGCCTTGCAGTTCACGAAGGGTGAAAAGTTCTCGATTTCGCCGCCGGGCGCAAAGACGATGTAGTCCACCTTTGCCGGATCTGGCGCGGCCAGGAGGATCTCGGCCTCCACGCCCGCGTCGGCCAAGGCGCGCGGCAGTTGGTCGTGATATTCCCTCCAGGCGGCGGAGCCGGCGGCGAAATGGACAGTGACGGGCATCGGACTACCTCGGGCGGTGGATATGGGCGCTCTGCACGAGCCCGAAGGCGGCGAGCAGGATGATCATGGCCGTCCCGCCGTAGGAGACAAGGGGCAACGGCACGCCGACGACGGGCATGAGCCCCGTCACCATGCCCATGTTGACGGTGAAGAACAGAAAAAACGTCCCCGCGACACCGAAGGTCAGGAGCGCGGAAAAACGGTCGCGGTTGGCCAGCGCCGAGGAGATGCAGAAGACGATGATGAGGATGTAGAGGGCGAGGAGCGAGAAGGCGCCGACGAAGCCGAATTCCTCGGCGAGCGTGGTGAAGATGAAGTCGGTGTGCTTCTCCGGCAGGAAGTTCAGCCGTGACTGGGTGCCCTGCATGTAGCCCTTGCCCGCCCAGCCGCCCGACCCCAGCGCGATCTGGGCCTGGGTGATGTTGTAGCCGGCGCCAAGCGGGTCGGACCCCGGATCGAGGAAGGTGTCGATCCGCCGGAACTGGTAGTCCTCGATCAGTTGCCAGTCCGTGCCCCGGCTCTCGAACACCGCAAAGACGAGTGCGCCGACCAGTGCGATGACGGTGCCGAAGTACCAAAGGCTGACGCCCGCCACGAACATCACGATGCCGCCTCCGGCGACGAGCAGGATCGCTGTGCCGAGGTCGGGCTGCTTGAGGACGAGGAAGGTCGGCACGAGGATCAGGAGCACCGGGATCAGCACCCAGAGCGGCCGCGAGGTACGTTTCACGTCGAGCCAGTCGTAATAGGCAGCAAGGAACATCACGAGCGCGATCTTCATGATCTCGGACGGTTGGAGGCGGAGCGGTCCGAGATCGAGCCAGCGTTGCGCGCCCTTGCCGACGTCGCCGAAGAACTCGACCGCAACGAGTAGGACAAGCGCCCCGAAATAGGCGAGACCGGAAAGGTTGCGCCAGAACCAGATGGGCACGAAACCGATGACGAGCATCACCGCCATGCCGACGGCGAAACGCTTCATCTGCGGTTCCGCCCAGATTTCGATCCGGCCGCCAGCCACCGAGTAGAGCATGAGGAACCCGACCGCGGCCGTCGCTGCCAGAAGGAGGACAAGCGCCCAGTTGACGTAAAGCACCTTCCTGAGCCCCGAGGGTACGGTCTTGACGTTGTACTCGAGGTAGCTCATGCGCGCGACCTCGTCGCGTCGGTGGCGCCAGGCTCGAGCACCCGCAGCTTCTCGCGCTCGGATTCGATGCGCGTCCGCTGGCTTTCGGGATAGGCGGTCAGCGGAGGCATGCCGTCGTTCATCGCGAAAAGCACGATGTCGCGCGCGATCGGCGCGGCTGCGAGGGATCCGCCGCCGCCGTGCTCGACGACGAGCGCGACGGCATAGCGCGGCGCGTCGAAGGGCGCGAAGCAGACGAAGAGCGCGTGGTCGCGCCGGTTCCAGGGAAGCTGGTCGTTGGAGATCACGCCGCGCGCACGTTCAGCCGCGGTGATGTTCCTCACCTGGCTCGTGCCCGTCTTGCCGGCCATGAGCATGGTATCGTCGACAATGCGCGAGCCGTAGGCAGTCCCTCGGCGGGAATTGGTGACGTCGAACATGCCCCGCCGGACGTAGGCCAGCAGGGCCGGGTCGATGCCGAGATCGGCGGCGGGCTCCTGCGGCAGTTCCTGGCCGTCGATGGCCCGCATCAGCTGCGGCATGATTGCCTTGCCCGTGGCGATGCGCGCGGTCATCACCGCGAGTTGCAACGGCGAGGCAAGCACGAAGCCCTGGCCGATCCCGGAGTTGAGAGTGTCGCCGATGAGCCAGCCGGTCCCGTACTTGCGTGCCTTCCATTCCTTGTCGGGGGCAAGGCCTTCCGAGATCGCCGACATCGGCAGATCGAAGCGGACACCGATGCCGAGCCGGCGCGCCATGGCCGCCAGCTTGTCGATGCCGGTGCGCTGCGCGACCTCGTAGTAGAAGACATCGCAGGACTGCTCGAGGCTTTGCGTCAGGCCGACGTGGCCATGCCCGGCCCGCTTCCAGCAGTGGAACCGGCGGTTGCCGAGTTCGGTGAAACCGCGACAGTAGACGGTCTCCTCGGGAGAGATCACGCCCGCCTCCAGCGCGGCGAGCGCAGTCACCATCTTGAACGTCGACCCCGGCGGGTAGGCGCCTTGGACCGACTTGTCGGCGAGCGGCCGGTGGTCGTTTTCGGTAAGCGCCCGGTACTCGGCCGTGGAGATGCCGCGGACGAAGAGGTTGGGGTCGAAGCTCGGCGCCGAGTTGATGGCCAGGATGCCGCCCGTGGTCACGTCCATCACCACGGCGGCCGCGCTCTCCTCGCCGAGGCGGGCCTGGACGTAGTTCTGCAGCCGGTGATCGATCGTCAGCCGCACGTTGGCACCGGGATCGCCGTCCCGCCGGTCGATCTCGCGCATCACCCGGCCGGTGGAATTCACCTCGATCCGCCGCGTTCCGGCCTTGCCGCGCAATTCCTCCTCGAGCTTCGCCTCCACGCCCAGCTTGCCGATCTGGAACCGCGGAATCTGCAGAAGCGGATCCGGGTCCTCCATCTTCGAGAGGTCGTAGTCGCTGACCGGGCCGACATAGCCGAGCACATGCGCGAAATCGGGGCCGAGCGGATAGACGCGCGACAGACCCACCTCGGTCGTGACGCCCGGAAGGACCGGCGCGTTCACCGCCACGCGGCTGAAATCCTCCCAGCTCAGCCGGTCCGCCACCGTGATCGGCAGCGTCGGCGCGCGCCGGGAGATTTCCCTGCGCGTCCGCTCCAGATCGTCGGGCGCGAGCGGCACGAGCCGGGACAGCCGGTCCAGCACCGCATTGGTGTCGCCGGCGTCCTCGGGCGTGATGGTGATCCGGTAGTTCTGCTCGTTCCCGGCGATGACCTCTCCGGAGCGGTCCTGAATGAGCCCGCGCGCGGGCGGGATCAGGCGGATCTTGATCGAGTTCTCCTCGGCCAGCAGACGGAACTGATCCGTCTGGTCAAGCTGGAGATACCGCATCCGGAACGCGAGCGTGGTCGCGAAGACACCCTGCAGGCCGGCGAGCAGCAGGCCGCGCCGGCTGATCGTGCGGAAGCTTTCCTGGGTATCGCGCGGCGAGCGTCTCATTTCCGGCGTCCGAAAGCATCGACCTGACCCGGCGCCGCCTTGCGCAAGCCGAAGACGAAATGGGCAATAAGCACCACGCCGGGATAGGCGAGGATGGTGACCACGGTCCGCAGCGCCGTCAAGCCGGCTGGCGCCTGAGGTACCAGGAAGGTGGCGAGCACCAGTCCGTTGATCACCGTGACGGCGATGACCAGGCCCCCGGCGACCAGCCATTCGAGCGCAAAAGGCAGGTCACGGAAACTCGCCTCGCGGGATCGCAGGAACTCCGTGCCCAGAAGGACGACGAGCGGCCAGAGCCCCGGCGGACGCATGGCAAGGACATCCTCCATCAGCAGGACCGCGGCGACAAGCGCGGCGGGCGCGTAGTCGGGCCGGCGCAGCACCCAGGCGATGGTGCCGCAGAGGATGAAGTCGGGCCCCGGAACGCGTGACGGCACGGCATCGAGCGGCAGCATCCGCACGAAGAGGACGAACGCCGCAATCCCCGCGAAGAGGACCCTGTAGGCCAGCCGGCGGGCCGCGACCGGATCAACCATCGCCGGCCTCGGCCGCGGGTGTCGGGGCGTCCGGTGTCACGGGGGCGGGCACCGCGGCGGGCGGCAGGACGGGCAGCACCGGCGGCGGAATGAGGCCGCCCGCCTCGGTGATCTGTTCGGCCGGATGGCTTCTGAGCACGCGAAGGAAGCTCAGCCGCTCATAATCCGCGGCGAGGCGGACGCGCAGGCGCCGGTCCGGACCGAGCTCCACCTGGCCGACGAGCAGCCCGGCGGGAAAGACGCCGCCATCCCCCGACGAGATCACCCGGTCGCCGGGGCGCACCTGCTCGGGCGCCTCGATGAACTCGACCGGAGGGGCGGGGCTGTTGTCGCCCACGAGCATCGCCCGCTGGCCCGAGGGCTGGATCGTCACCGGGATGCGGCTGGAGGCATCGGTCAGAAGGATCACCCGGCTCGTGGTCTGGCCGACCCCCGAGATGCGGCCAACGAGGCCCAGCCCGTCCATCGTGGCCCAGCCATCGACGATGCCGTCGCGGGCGCCCACGTTCAGCAGCACCGACTGGCGGAAGGGCGATCCGGAATCCGCCATCACGACGCCGGAGACCGAGGTGAGCTTGGGGTCGAGCCGCACCTGGTTCTGCGCCAGCAGCTTGGCGTTCTGCTGTTCGAGCTGGACGGCCGCCTCCTTCCACGCCTTCATCTGCTGAAGTTCGCGGCGGAGTTCCTGGTTCTGCTCGTAGATGCGCGCGTAGGACTGGAATCCCTCCACCATGCCGACGAGCTTCGTGACCGGGGCCATCGCCCAGTCCATATTCGGCACCACCTTGTCGATGAAGACGGCGCGGAAGCGTTCGACGCGGGGGCTGTCGATGCGCCAGACGAGGAAGATCGCGGCCAGCGCGAAGAACAGCACCGCCATCAGGATGCGGCGCACCGGTCCCTTGAAATCGGCATCGGTGTTGCGGTCTCTCGCCAAGGGCGGCCTCGCGGTCGGCGCCGTGCCCAAAAGGGCCCCAAGACGGGCCCCGGGGGCTCAGCTGTCGTAATCTATCACGTGGCGGAGTTGCTTTTCATACTCCAGCGCCTTGCCGGTGCCAAGGGCGACGCAGTTGAGCGACTGGTCGGCGATGGAGATCGAAAGCCCCGTCTGCTCGCGCAGCGCAAGGTCCAGTTCGCCCAGGAGCGCGCCGCCGCCCGTAAGCATCACGCCGCGGTCCACAATGTCGGCCGCAAGGTCGGGCGGCGTCGCCTCGAGCGCGGTCATCACCGCCTCGCAGATCTGCTGGACCGGCTCGGCGAGCGCCTCGGCGACCTGGGCCTGGTTGATCTCGATCTCCTTCGGCACGCCGTTCAGAAGGTCGCGGCCGCGGATCGACATGGAGGCGCCGCGCCCGTCGTCGGGCATCCGCGCGGTGCCGATCGAGGTCTTGATGCGCTCGGCCGTGGATTCGCCGACGAGCAGGTTCTGCTGACGCCGCAGGTAGTTGACGATCGCCTCGTCCATGCGGTCGCCGCCGACGCGGACCGAGCGGGCATAGACGATGTCACCGAGCGACAGCACCGCGACCTCGGTGGTGCCGCCGCCGATGTCCACGACCATGCTTCCGGTGGGATCGGTGATCGGCATGCCTGCGCCGATGGCGGCGGCGATGGGCTCCGCGATCAGCCCCGCGCGCCGGGCGCCGGCCGAGAGGACCGACTGGCGGATGGCGCGCTTCTCGACCGGGGTCGCGCCGTGGGGCACGCAGACGATGATCTTCGGCTTGGAGAAGGTCGCGCGCTTGGCCACCTTGCGGATGAAGTGCTTGATCATCTCCTCGGCGGTGTCGAAGTCGGCTATGACGCCCTCGCGCATCGGCCGGATGGCCTCGATGGAGCCGGGGGTGCGGCCGAGCATCAGCTTGGCGTCCTCGCCGACAGCGAGCACCTGTTTCTTGCCGTCCTTGACGTGGTAGGCGACGACCGAGGGTTCGTTCAGAACGATCCCCTTGCCCCGGACATAGACGAGCGTGTTCGCCGTCCCGAGGTCGATCGCCATGTCCGACGAAAAAAGCCCGCCCCAGCCTGCCATGATGTGTTCCCGTTTCCCCAAAGAGATTTGGGCCGGCGACTCGCCCGTCGCAGGCCGGGGCTTCTTATAGGCTTTGCCGGCAGGGGGCGGAAGGGGGCGCCGCGGGCCTCCCTGCGGGTTTCCGCCGCAGCGGAGAAATCGAACATTTCGGGCGGGCCGGAGCGCCTCCAGCCCGCCGATCCTGTCACGAAACCGACTTCAGCTCCTCGGCAGGCTTCGTCTTTTCGCGCCGCACCACGAGATTGTTCAGCGCGTTGACATAGGCCTTGGCGCTGGCGACGACCGTGTCGGTGTCCGACGACTGGCCGGTGACGATCTTGCCGCCCTCTTCGAGTCGCACCGAGACGGTGGCCTGCGCATCGGTTCCCTCGGTCACGGCATGGACCTGGTAGAGCGCGAGCCGGGCGCTGTGTGGGAAGAGCTTCTTCACCGCGTTGAAGGTGGCATCCACCGGGCCGTCGCCCTGCGCCGTCACCTGGTGATCGACCCCGTTGACGGTCAGGATCAGGTCGGCCGACTGCGGCGCCTCGGTGCCGCAGATGACGCGCAGGAACTTCACCTGCATCTGCCCCTCGGCCGAGGTCGAATCCGTCATCAGCGCGACGAGGTCGTCGTCGTAGACCTCCTTCTTGCGGTCGGCGAGCGCCTTGAAGCGCACGAAGACGTCGTTGAGCTGGTTGTCGGCAAGCTCGTAGCCCAACTGGCGCAGCTTGTCGCGCAGCGCCGCGCGCCCCGAATGCTTGCCCATGACGAGGTTCGAGGCCGAGAGGCCCACATCCTCGGGACGCATGATCTCGAAGGTCTGGGCGTTCTTCAGCATCCCGTCCTGGTGGATGCCGCTTTCGTGGGCGAAGGCGTTCTTGCCGACGATCGCCTTGTTGTACTGCACCGGAAAGCCCGAGACGGCAGCGACCCGGCGCGAGATGTTCATGATCTTGGTCGTGTCGACGCCCGTGGTGAAGGGCATGATGTCGTGGCGGACCTTCAGCGCCATCACCACCTCTTCCAGCGCGGTGTTGCCCGCCCGCTCGCCGAGCCCGTTGATCGTGCATTCGATCTGCCGCGCGCCGGCCTCGACGGCGGCCAGCGCATTGGCCGTCGCCATGCCGAGGTCGTTGTGGCAGTGCGTGGCGAAGACGATCTCGTCCGCGCCCGGAACCCTTTCCAGGAGCATCCGGATCAGGTCGGCGGATTCGCTGGGCGCGGTGTAGCCCACGGTGTCGGGGATGTTGATCGTCGTGGCGCCGGCCTTGATAGCGATCTCCACGACGCGGCAGAGATAGTCGTGTTCCGTCCGCGTGGCGTCCATCGGCGACCACTGGACGTTGTCGCAGAGGTTGCGGGCGTGGCTCACGGTCTCGTGGATCCGCTCGGCCATCTCGTCCATCGTCAGGTTCGGGATCGCGCGGTGGAGCGGCGATGTGCCGATGAAGGTGTGGATGCGCGGCCGCTTCGCATGACGCACCGCTTCCCAGCAGCGGTCGATGTCCTTGAACTGGGCGCGGGCGAGGCCGCAGATCACGGCGTTCTTCGTCTGCCGGGCGATGTCGCTCACCGCTTCGAAGTCGCCTTCCGAGGCGATGGGAAAGCCCGCCTCGATGATGTCGACGCCCATTTCGTCGAGCAGCTCGGCGATCTCAAGCTTCTCGTCATGGGTCATCGTCGCGCCGGGCGACTGTTCGCCGTCGCGCAGCGTGGTGTCGAAAATCAGCACGCGGTTTCTGGGTCTCTGGTCGGTCATCGGTTCATCTCTCTTTTGTCCTTAGCTGGCCTGGCGCAGCAGTCACCTCTGAGCGGTCGCGCCGGAAGGCACGCTCAGAGGCGGCTAAGGAGGAGAAGGAGGCCACGAAGCGACGCCGCGCGAAAGGCGCGGTGGGTCTCGGCAATATTCAGGCTCCGTGTCATGGCGCGGACTATAGGGGGGCGGAGCGAAAAGGAAAGATGGAAAACGCCTCAGTCCGAGGCAAGGTCGGCCTCGGCCGCGAGACCGGCGCGCAGGCCGCGGCGCTGGCGGCCGACCTTCCAGTGCGGCCGCTCGGCCATGAGCCGGTCGGCGGCCCGCAGGGCAAGCCGGTGGTGGCCGCGATCGCCGGCGCGCGCGAGGAGTGCCTCGACATAGGAAGGGGAGGCGAAACGGGCCCGCATCATCCGGTGGAAGGCCGGCAGGTCGAGGGTGCCTTCCAGCGCGGAGCGGGCCAGCGGCTTCAACTGCCCCATGCGCAGGAGCGCCGGCGGCAGCTTGTGGCCGAGGTACGGCATCCTGAGCGGGATGGTGTTCGGCCCGGCAAGCCGCGCGGCGTGGGCGGCATCCTCGGCCTGATGCGGATCGAAGGCGAGGTAGAGCCGGCCCGCCGCGCCCGCCGCCTCGGCGGCGTCGGCATGGCGGCCGGTCCAGGGGAGGGTGCGGCGGGCATAGCGGTAGCGCGTCTCGAAGGGGGCGCGCGCGGGGTCGAGCGTCGATTGCGGCGCGAAGGCGAGAATCGTCGCGCCGGGATAGTGGCCGGCGAAGGCCAGCGCGCCGAACCCGCCCATCGAGGAACCGAAGGCCGAGATCGCGCCGAATCCGGCGAAGAAGCCTTCGGCGCCGAGCGCCTCCATGGCCTCGATCAGGGCGGCGTCGCGGAACCAGTCCTTGCGCTTGATCATGACGCCGAGCACGTCCCAGCCCTGCGCGGCAAGGAACTCGTCCCCCCAGGGGACGCGGGCCTCGGTTTCGCGGACCGAGGCGAGGTTGTCGTAGGTCACGACGAGACGGCGGGCGTCGCGGGGCGCGGGGCCTGGCGCGGGCAGGAAGGCGAGAAGATGCGCGGGCAGGTCGCGAGCAAAGCCACCGGTCGTGGCGGCGCGGCTGCGCACCGCGTCAAAGGCGGCCTCCGCTGTTACGTTTCCGGGTTCGGCGCCGCCCGGCGCCGGCATGGTGTCTTTGCTCATCTGCCCGCTGGCCGCCTGGGCCGCCCGTTGTCGCCCGGGGGCGAGCCTAAGCGAAAGCCGTGCGGCTGTCATGACCCAGCCGCGGACCCGGGAGGGCGGTCAGTTGTCCGCCGGCGCTGCGGGCGCGGCGGCGCCGTCCGCCGGCGGCGCGGTGCTATCAGCGGGGGCCGGGGCGGTCGCATCCGGGGCGCCTTCGGTCGCAGCCGGCTTCTCCTCGGTCAGCGCGCCCTCGGTCCAGATGCCCGAGGCGGTCTGG
>NZ_WBUS01000065.1 GCF_008933605.1 Albidovulum sp. | reverse complement strand
GACGATCATCGACAGAAGCGCCGAAAGGTCCACGGCCGGGGCGGGCACCGCGCTGGTGCGGTCGAAGGAGGAAGGAAGGGCCGTCATGGGGTCTCTCCTTGGTTGTCGCGTTTCATCTTGTTCGAGGCGGGCTGCGGGGGGTGCGGGAAAGGGGGCGCGCCGGGGTGCCGGACGCATCCCCCGCCCGTCACCGGCGAACGACCCCGCGCCCCTGCGACCCATTTTCGCGCAGCGCGGATTCGATCGAGCCGCGGATGAAGCCGATATCGCGCAGGCTGTGATCGCTGAGCTTGGCGAGTTCGTGCGCCGTCATCCGGATCGCGCGCGCCTCGGCCCGCTGCTCCAGCCGCATCCTGAAACCGGCGACGAAAGCCTTCGCCCTGGCGCGCAGTCCGCCGTCGCGGGCCGGCAGCGGCGAGGCGACGTCCGGCTGCGCCGCGAACCGTTCCGCCTGGACGTTCGCCGATGGCCGCACGATCACGGACCGGACGGCCGCAGCCGGTCCGCCGCGCGGATCATGTCGAACGACTGCACCATGCGAAGGCAGGGACGGGTGGATGGGTCCGCCGTGGCTTTCCCGAAGAACAGGTGTCTCAATATAATTCATGTCAAATCCTCATCTATTGTCGCTCAAAACGGCGGGGTCGCTGGCGATCGCGGAAATGCGCGGTCGCCACTTTGGGAAAATCCCGGACGGCCGAAGCCCACTGAACCGGGCCGAAAGACCCGTCTCGTCCCGTCGCCGCCCTTGCGGGGAAATGCGGGACGCCGGCGGACGCCGGCGGCTCCACGGCGCAGGGAACGAGAAAATGCTTTGGAGCTCAGATAACCTTCATGATGTCACTTCAACTATGCATTGCGCCAAATCCTTGAACGGATCGTCGGTTCCGCCCGGATCATCGCGCCCGAAATCGACCTGAACCCTGGAATGTCGATGCGGGACCAGATCGTGGAACTTTCTTGCCGGAAAGCCCCGGAAAGCGCCAACGAATTGTTCGTATGCGCACGATAAGGATTGCTAATGGGCAAGGAACTCCGGCACGGAGACGGGTTTCGGCGCGCGACATGAGCCTCTCGATTGCCGGACATGAGCGCCACGGCAATTCGGTGGCGGTCAGGCCGCGGCTGTTAACCATCGAACGCAGGATCACAACCTCTCAGGCAGTAGCCTCGCTGAGCCGGGCGGGACTCCGCGCTTGCCAAATGGCACCCCTTTGATGCTGTCCTCGCCGCGCAGCGCTTCCGGAACGATGCGGATCTTCTCCTCGGCTGAGGGTGCTTCCGCCTGCGCCGGAGGATGCCCTTGACCGTCGGCTTCACCGTTCCGGGTTTCTGTCTCAACTTGATTCCTTGAGGGGTATGATGAGGCAGAAACCCTCCGTTACAGGATCAACTTGGATGCCCCGCAGGAACTGACGGGGGACATGAAAGTCTGTCGTCCGCATGGCCCATGGAAGAGCCCGCCGCGGGAGCCCCGCGACCATCCACAGGGTCCAAAGGGCAATGCATCTATGGCAGGACGCCCTGCGCGGCTCCCGGCTTCTTTTTCCGCGACGCGCGCAAAGGCGGTTTTCAAATGCCCCGGGATTGCCAAGACTGTTGCGCAGCTCCGTGGTGAACCGCGGGGCGCGCAGAAAACCATGCCAGCACAACGAGGAGGACCACATGACCAAAGCCCTTACCCGTAGCCTGCGCGCGCTCGCCGCCGGTGCGGCCATTGCCGCTGCCCCCTTGGCCGCTCAGGCCGAACAGTTCATCAACATCCTGACCGGCGGCACCTCGGGCGTCTATTACCCGATCGGGGTGGCGCTCTCGAAGATCTACGGCGAGAAGATCGAAGGCGCGCGCACGCAGGTCCAGGCCACCAAGGCCAGCGTGGAAAACCTGAACCTGTTGCAGCAGGGCAAGGGGGAACTGGCGCTGGCCCTGGGCGACTCGGTGAAATACGCCTGGGAAGGCAATCAGGAAGTCGGGTTCAATGCGCCCTTGTCCAAGCTGCGCGGCATCGCGGCCGTCTATCCGAACTACATCCAGATCGCGGCCTGCGGCGAATGCGGAGCGATGACGCTGGCGGACCTGAAAGGGACCAGCATGTCGGTCGGCGCAGCAAAGTCGGGGACCGAACTGAATGCGCGCGCCATCCTGGCCGCGGCCGGGATGAGCTATGACGACCTCGGCAAGGTTGAATACCTGCCCTTCGCCGAGTCGGTCGAACTCATGAAGAACCGTCAGCTGGACGTGACGCTGCAATCGGCGGGACTGGGCGTTGCCTCGCTCAAGGATCTTGCGACCTCGCAGCCAATCAACATGGTCGCAATTCCCGCCGACGTGGCCGACAAGCTGGGCGCGCCCTATATCGCGGCGACGATTCCGGCCGGCACCTACGAAGGCCAGACGGCGGATGTCCCGACCGTTGCCGTGGTAAACTTCCTGATCACCCACGAGGACGTGACGGAGGAAACCGCCTATCAGATGACCAAGCAACTGTTCGAGAACCTGCCGGAACTGGTTGCCGCGCATCAGGCGGCGAAGGCGATTAGCCTGGAAGGCGCCCTGAACGGCATGCCTGTGCCGTTGCATCCGGGCGCCGAGCGGTTTTACCGCGAAGCCGGCATCCTGAATTGAGACCGCGGCCCGCGCGCGGCCTCGCGCGCGGGCATCCCTGACCGGATAGGCAAGCGATCCGGCAGGACAAGGGGAGATAGCCATGACCGCCACCCCCACCGCAGCGGCAGCCTCGCATGACCCGCTGGAGGCCGGCTTCCCGCCCGGACCGGAAGGCCGGCTGCTGTTCTGGATCGCAGTGGTCTTCTCGCTGTTCCAGATCGCCACGGCGGCGCATCTGATCGACCTTGCCAGCCAGATCACCCGCGCGGCGCATGTGGGTTTCCTGATGCTGCTGGCTTTTCCGCTTCTGGCGCTGGTGCGCGGACGCGGGGGGCCAATGCGGTGGCTGGCCTGGGCCGCCGGTCTCGCCGGGGTCGCGGTGGCGCTGTACCAGTGGTGGGAATACGTACCGCTCCTGATGCGGGCGGGCGATCCCCTGCCCATCGACATCGCGTTCGGGGTGCTGGCGCTGGCGCTTGTGTTCGCGGCGGCCTGGTCGCTGATGGGTCCGGCGCTGCCGATCATCGCGGGGCTGTTTCTCGCCTATTGCCTGTTCGGCCAGTTCCTGCCCAGCCCGCTCAACCATCGCGGCTATGATTTCGCCCAGGTGATTGACCACATGGCCTATGGGACCGAGGGCATCTACGGCATCCCGACCTATGTGTCGTCGACCTTCATCTTCCTGTTCATCCTGTTCGGCGCCTTTCTCGAAAAGGCCGGGATGATCAAGCTGTTCACGGATGTCTCGCTGGGTCTGGTCGGGCACCGCATGGGGGGCGCGGCGAAGGTTGCGGTGCTGTCGTCGGGGCTGATGGGCACGATTTCCGGTTCGGGCGTTGCCAACGTGGTCACCACCGGGCAGTTCACCATCCCTCTGATGAAGAAGTTCGGCTACCGTCCCGCCTTTGCCGGCGGGGTCGAGGCGACCGCGTCGATGGGCGGCCAGATCATGCCCCCGGTCATGGGCGCGGTCGCCTTCATCATGGCGGAAACCCTGGGCGTGGAATACGTCGAGATCGTCAAGGCCGCGCTGATTCCGGCGATCCTCTATTTTGCCGGTGCCTTCTGGATGGTGCATCTTGAAGCCGGTCGCATGTCGCTGCGTGGGCTTGACCGATCGGAACTGCCCTCGCCTCTGGTCGCGATCCGTGAGGGCTGGCACCTGATCCTGCCGCTCGCGGTACTGGTGTGGCTGCTGTTTTCCGGCTACACGCCCTTGTTCGCGGGCACCGTCGGACTGGGGCTGACCCTCATGCTGATCCTCGGCGCCTCGGTCGCGTTGGGCCTCCCCGCGGGTGCGATCCGCGGGATCTTCTGGATCGGCTTGGGGCTTGTGGCGGCGTCCTTCCTTCAGTGGGGCATCTGGGTGGTGACCGCTGCCGTGGCGGCGCTGGTAGCGGCGAACGCGGTCAGCCGAGGTGGGCGCGAGACGCTGGCGATCTGCCGTGACGCGCTGGCCGACGGCGCGCGCAGCGCGCTCCCGGTGGGCATCGCCTGCGCGCTGGTCGGCATCATCATCGGCACCATGACGCTGACCGGTGCTGCCAATACCTTTGGCCAGTTCATCGTCGGTGTCGGCGAAAACAGCCTGTTCCTGTCGCTGGTTCTGACGATGGTGACCTGCGTCGTGCTGGGCATGGGTATCCCGACCATCCCGAACTACATCATCACCTCGTCAATCGCCGGCCCCGCGCTCCTGGAACTGGGCGTGCCGCTGATCGTATCGCACATGTTCGTGTTCTACTTCGGCATCCTCGCCGACCTGACGCCGCCGGTGGCACTGGCCTGCTTCGCCGCGGCGCCGATCGCGAAGGCACGTGGGCTGACCATCTCGATGAACGCTATCAAGATCGCGGCGGCAGGTTTTGTGGTGCCGTTCATGGCGGTCTATACACCGGCTCTGATGCTGCAGCCCGGTGGCCCGCTGGCCGAAGCGATCGGGTTCGTTCCCGCGGTAATCTACGTCGTGGCAAAGGCGGTCCTGTCCATAGCCCTGTGGGGCGCGGCGGTGATCGGCTGGCTGGGGCGTCCGCTCGTCCTGTGGGAACGTGCCTTGGCGGCCGCGGCGGGCTTGACCCTGATTGCGGCGCTTCCCGTCACCGACGAGATCGGCTTTGCCCTGTCGGTGCTATTCGCCGCGCAGCTCTGGAGGCGCCGTGGTGCGAGGGTGGCGTGAGCAACTGCCTGGCGGTCGCGGCGTTGACGCTGGTGCTGGCCGAGCCGGTCTTCACGCTGGACTGGACGCATTCGGTCGAACGCACCGCTTGGCGCGAGGTCTGGGCGCTGCAACCGGGCGGCCTGCGGCTGGTCGAGGCAGCGGTCAAGGGGTCGGGCGCCGGAATGGACCCGGGCGAGGGTGCGGTGCTGCGCGACGGGTGGTGGGTCTGGGCGCCGGATCTGGCCCCTCAGCCGTCGGTCACGCTGGCGGCCTCGGGCGCCACCGGCGGAGGGTGGCGTCTGTGCAGCGGTGAGGAATGTCATGTTATCGGAGCCGAACCCGGCCAGGCGATACGCCTCGCCCCGTGTCGACGAGAGGATGAGAGCGACTGACCCGGAGGCACATCGACCAGATCGCCAGGCGGACCCCGACCGTGGCAATCTCCGACATGGCCGCTCGCCCTGGCGGACCCTCGCAGACCCGTTCTGACACATCAATGCCGTGGGGTGCGGTCACGTCATCAAGGCGGAGCCAGATCGAAGCGGGCCAGCACTAGGATAGGGGGACGCAGATTGCTCCGGAAACGACCCAAGGGGGGAAGTTGCTCGCCGGACGCATGCAACTGTTGCCTTGCATTCCGATCGGGGACCGGTCTAAGGGGCGGGAACACCTGCTGTCCCACCGCCGATCAGCCAATGCCACGCGCTCACGGGATAACGCCCATGTTTCAAGCAA
The DNA here is from genome assembly GCF_008933605.1 of Albidovulum sp. Classification (GTDB taxonomy): domain Bacteria; phylum Pseudomonadota; class Alphaproteobacteria; order Rhodobacterales; family Rhodobacteraceae; genus Albidovulum. Next base: position 13,346 of record NZ_WBUS01000065.1, on the reverse strand, counting down.
CGAGAGTCCCGATCCTGCTGGCGTGGGCGGCGCTCGCGATGCACCTGCCTGGTGTTCTTCGCGCGCAGGGGGCGGCGCCCGCGGCCGTCACGGTTGTCACGGTCCAGCCTGAGACCGTGACATTGACCACGACCCTGCCGGGGCGCGTCATCGCTTCAGCGGTTTCGGAGGTCCGGCCCCAGGTCGCCGGCATCATCACCGAGCGCCTGTTCGACGAAGGCGGCTCGGTCGAGGCGGGAGAGGCGCTTTACACCATAGATCCGGCCACTTACGAGGCGGCGGTGGCGCAGGCCAGCGCGTCGGTCTCGGCGGCCGAGGCACAGCTGCGCGCCGCCGAGCGGAATCGGGCGCGCGCCGAGACGCTGCTGAGCCGCGATGTCGGCACCCAGCAGACACTCGACGACGCGATCACCGCACGTGAGAGCGCCGCTGCGCAGCTTCTCGTCGCCAAGGCGCTGCTTCGCTCCGCTCAGATCGAGCTCGACCGAACGACGATCCGTGCCCGGCTTAGCGGTGAAATCGGTCGGTCGCTGACCAGCCGCGGCGCGCTCGTCACCACCGGGCAGACCGAGCCGCTCGCAGTGATCCGCAACATCGATCCGGTCTTCGTCGACGTGACGCAGTCGGCGGCGGAACTGTTGCGGTGGCGTCGCGACAGATCGGGGAACGGTCAGGACGGGCAAGACCGCAGGGTGGAGCTCATCCTCGCCGATGGCAGCGAGTATGAACAGACGGGCACGCTGACGGCCGCCGAACCGCAGGTGGACGTGCGGACCGGAGTCGTTGTCTTGAGGATGGAGTTCGACAATCCCGACAAGCTGCTCCTGCCAGGAATGTATGTGCAGGTCGTCATGCCGACGACGATGGCAGAGGGCATCTATCTCGTGCCGCAGGAAGGCGTGAGCCGCGACCGGCGCGGGCGGCCCATCGTGTTCTTGGTGACCGCGGACAACGTGGTCGAGCCGCGCGAAATCAACATCGTCGAGGATCGCGGCGCCGATTGGGTGGTGGACGCCGGGCTCGCTCCGGGAGATCGCGTCATGGTCGAGGGGTTCCAGAAAGCCGCGCCCGGCACGACCGTCACCCCCGAGGAACGCCACGAATCCGTCCGGGGAGATGCCGGCGCGGAGCCGAAGACCACAACGGACTAGCGGCCAAGCGCCGACCGGAGACCGCCATGGCCCGCTTCTTCATCGACCGTCCGATCTTCGCCTGGGTGATCTCGATGATCATCATGGGCATCGGCACGTTGTCCGTCCTTACGCTGCCCGTTTCGCAGTATCCGCAGATCGCGCCACCCACGGTGCAGATTTCCGCGACCTATCCGGGCGCGTCGGCGCAGACGGTTGCCAACACGGTGACACAGCTGATCGAGCAGCAGATGACCGGGCTGGACGGCATGCGCTACATGTCGTCCAACTCGACCTCGGCCGGCACGGCGCAGATAACCCTGACCTTCGAGACGGGAACCGATCCGGACATCGCGCAGGTCCAGGTGCAGAACAAACTGGCGCGGGCGACGCCGCTGCTGCCCGAACCGGTCCAGCGGCAGGGCGTGTCGGTGCAGAAATCCTCGGCCGGGTTCCTGATGGTGATCGCGCTGATCTCGGACAACGCGGGATATGAACAGGTCGATCTGGCCGACTACATGGTCAGCAACCTGGTCGATGAACTCAGCCGCATCGAAGGTGTCGGCAGTGTGCAGGTCTTCGGCGCGCCCTACGCAATGCGGATCTGGCTCGATCCGTCGAAGCTGGCGGCATTCGAACTGGCGCCGTCCGACGTGGTGGCGGCGGTTTCCGAGGAGAATGCCCAGATCTCGGCGGGAGCGTTTGGCGAGCGCCCGGCCGTCGCCGGCCAGCAGTTGAACGCGACCATTACCGCCCAATCGCTGCTTCAGACACCCGAGGACTTCCGGCAGATCGTGCTCAGGGCGGAAACCGACGGCGGCCTCGTTCTGCTGGGCGACGTGGCCGATGTCGAGATCGGCGCCGAGAGTTACTCCACGATCTCGCGCTACGACCGCAACCCGTCGGCCGGTCTGGCGATCAGCCTCGCGCCGGGCGCCAACGCTCTCGACACGTCCGAGGCCGTCAAGGAGCGGATGGAGGAGTTCGCCAGGTTCTTCCCCGAGGGGGTGCAATACGTGATCCCCTTCGACACAGCTCCCTTTGTCAGGGTTTCCATCGATGAAGTGGTGCGAACGCTGATCGAGGCAATCGGGCTCGTGTTCCTCGTCATGCTGCTGTTCCTTCAGAACCTCAGGGCGACACTGATCCCGACCCTGGCAGTTCCGATCGTGCTTCTGGGAACCTTCGGCATCCTCGCGGCAGCCGGTTTCTCGATCAACACGCTGACCATGCTGGCGATGGTGCTGGCGATCGGCCTTCTGGTCGACGATGCCATCGTGGTCGTCGAGAACGTCGAGCGGATCATGCGAGAGGAGGGTCTGGGCCCTGTCGAGGCGACCCGCAAGTCGATGGATCAGATCACTGGCGCGCTGATCGGAATCGCCCTGGTCCTGTCGGCGGTCTTCGTGCCGATGGCGTTCTTCGGCGGCTCGACCGGCGTGATCTATCGGCAATTCGCCATCACGATCGTGTCGGCGATGGCGCTGTCCGCGGTGGTCGCGCTGACACTTACACCCGCCCTCTGCGCGACACTGCTGCGGCACGGCGAGCAGGGAAAGCGGCGCGGGCCGGTGGCGCTTTTCAACAAGGGGTTCGACCGGCTGACGCGGGGCTACGGCAGCAGCGTTGGCTGGCTGGTGAAGCGGCCTGTGCGCGTCGGGCTGGTCTATCTGGTCCTGGCTGCGGCGATGGGGCTTCTCTTCGCGCGTACGCCGACCGGGTTTCTGCCCGAAGAGGACCAGGGCATCCTCTTCGCGCTCGTTCAGGCGCCAACCGGCGCCACGGCCGAACGGACGCTGGGCGTGATCGAGAAGGTCGAGGATCACTTTCTCGGAGCGGAAGGCGCTCTCGTCGAATCCACCTTCGGTGTGGTCGGCTTCAGTTTCGCCGGTCGGGGCCAGAACATGGGCATTGCCTTCGTGCGCCTGAAGGACTGGTCGGAAAGGACGAAGCCCGCGGACAGCGTGCAGGCGATCGCCGGCCGCGCTTTCGGCGCGCTGGGCAGCATTCGTGATGCCTTTGTCTTCCCCATCGTGCCGCCTTCGGTGATCGAGCTTGGAAACGTCTCCGGCTTCGATTTCTATCTTCAGGCGCGTGGCGGCCAGACGCACGAACAGCTTCTGGACGCCCGCAACCAGCTTCTCGGCATGGCTGCGCAAAGCCCGGTGATCGCTTCCGCCCGCCCGAACGGGCTGGAGGACGCCGCCCAGTTCAACCTCGACATCGATTGGCGCAAGGCCGGCGCGATGGGCGTCTCGGCGACCGATGTCGGCAATCTCCTGCAGATCGCCTGGGCGGGAAGCTATGTGAACGATTTCCTCGACCGCGGACGGATCAAGCCGGTCTATGTCCAAGGCGCCCCCGATGCGCGGTCGACGCCGTCCGACATCGAGAAATGGCGGGTGCGCAACGCGACCGGTGGTCTGGTGCCATTCTCCAACTTCGCGGAAAGCAACTGGAGTTACGGCCCGCAGGGCGTGACCCGCTACAACGGCGTTCCGTCGATGCAGATCCAGGGCTCGCCCGCCGACGGTGTGACGACCGGGGAGGCGATGGCCGAGATCGAGCGGCTGGCAACGCAGCTTCCGCCGGGCTTCGCCGTCTCGTGGACCGGGCTCTCGCTGGAAGAACGCGAGTCCGGCTCACAGGCGCCCCTGCTCTACGCGCTTTCACTCGCAGCCGTCTTCCTGTCGCTCGCCGCGCTCTACGAAAGCTGGTCCATTCCCTTCGCGGTGATGCTGGCGATGCCGATCGGGATCCTGGGTGCCCTCGTCGGCGCCTGGCTCGGAGGGTTCGAGAACGGCGTTTTCTTCCAGGTCGGCCTTCTTACCGTCATCGGGCTGACCGGCAAGAATGCGATCCTGATCGTCGAATTCGCGCGCGAGCGGTTCGAGGCGGGCGAGACCCTGCGCCGCGCCGCGACCGAGGCGGCGCGGCTGCGCTTCCGTCCGATCATCATGACGTCGATGGCATTCTCGCTGGGCGTTCTTCCGCTCGTCATCAGCACGGGTGCCGGTTCGGGCGGGCGCACGGCGATCGGCTCCGGCGTGATGGGTGGCACGATCTCGGCCACGGTTCTCGGCGTGCTTTTCGTCCCGGTGTTCTTTGTAATCGTTGCGCGCCTCACACGCGGCAAGAACCCGCTGGTGCCGCTGGATGGCGCGTCGGAAAGCCCCTAGTGCCAAGCGCCGCCGGCTGACGCAACCTGGGATCTCGCAGGCATCCGCGGCAAGCCGGCTCCTCAGAGCTCGATCGCGAGCCGCTCGATCATCCGGTCCCGCTCCAGCAGGGCCTTGCGCGTCTGGTCCGGCCGTGCCGCGGCGCAGGCATTGATCAGGCACTCGGCCGCGACAGTGAATGCCCCGATGCTATTGGAGATGAAGCTCGATTCATGGGCGACCAGGATCGCCGCGCGCGAACTGTCGACAAGCGGCGAACTGGCGCGGTCGGTGAGGGCGACGGAGGCGAGCCCTATTTCTCGCGCCGTTCGCGCAACCTCGACCACCTGCGCCGAATAGGGCGCGCAACTCGCCACGAGCAGGACATCCCCCTTCTCGAGCATCGCCAGTCCCTCGGCGATCCCGAGGCTGTTGGCATCGAGAAGCGCGACATCGGCCCGGATCATCCTCAGCCCGTAGACGAGAAACGCCGCGACGGCGTGGAACTGTCGGATGCCGTAGACGGCGACGCGGGGCGCCGACATGATCAGGTCGACGGCGGCCTCGAAGGCGTCCCTGTCGAACTGCTCGACGAAGCGGTCGATGTTGGCCTGGTTCTCGTGGCAGAGCTGGATGGCGCGCGACCGCGTGCTCGTCCCCTCGGCCAGCGCGGCGCGGGCCTGCCGGGAATAGAACTCGCCCGGCGGGGCCATGGAGGCGGTGAGCAGCACTTGCTGAAACGCCGGAAACCCCGAATAGCCGAGGCTGTGGGCGAGCCGGGTCAGGGTGGACGGGTTGACGCCCAGAACCTCGGCCAGCGAGGTGATCGAGAGAAGCGCGGGATTCCCGGTCAGGTCGAGGATGCGGCCGAGGGCCTGGCGCGCCTTCGCTCCCAGGCTGATCGGTGCCTCGCCGCGCGCGATGGCGACCATCAGCGCGCGCAACGCGTCCAGCGTTTCAGGCGGTTTTGCCTGCGTAGGTGGCGGGGTCGGAACTCTGGTCATAGATGCTCCACTGGATCCCCTCCTGTGTGACATGGAAGACCGCCGTGGCAAGCGTGTTTTCCTCGTCCGGGTCGTCCGCCGCGTCGCGCCGGATCGGCAGGCCGGAACCGCCGGTGTCGCGAAGGAGAACCAGCGGATCAGCCCTGCCCTGCGCAAGAAGCGCGGTGCCACGCGCCTGTCGGTCGCGTGAGGAAGGGGTGACGATCTGGTCCGCACAGCCCGACCCGTGATGCAGGGCGTGGTTGGCATGAACCGACGGCGCGTCGATGACCCTCACTGAAACCTCGCCGCGTCCGAACTCGACCGAGACGATGCGGCGGTCGGCCATGTGAGACAGAGCGAAGTGGAACCCGCCCGAGTTCGGAGATGCCCTGAGCACGGAAAGCGCAGACTCGATGTCTGGCGCGGCCAGGACCGCGCGGCCCAGGACCATGCGCGGCGTGTCTGCATGCACCCCGACGAGTCGGATGTTGTTGACGGTCTGGACGAGACCGGCGCGCGTCACCGCGAACGTATGGCCGGGGATCGACCCGGGATAGCAGAAGGCATGGAAGCCCGTCCCCCGCTCTGGCGTCACCTCGGCGATGAACGAGGCGCCGCGGAAGAAGGGCAACCCGTCCTCGTTGTGGGCCAGAACCGGCGTCGGGCCGGGCAGCATGACCGTAGTGCAGCCGTCGGGCACCGAGGCCAGAAGGTCACCCCGGCAGTTCCACGCCATCACCTGGTGGACCGGCAGGTGCAGGCCCTCGGCAAGCCCCTCGATCTCCGCCCAAATCGTCGGAAAGCGCGCCTGCACGGTTGCGATCATCCGGGCAAGACCCTCGGCGTTGGCGGGATCGTTCACCCGTTGCCAGATCCGCGCCGAAAGCAGATGCCGGTGCACGGCGTCACGGCCGGCCATCCCGAGCGCCCGGCCGAGCGACCGCGGATCGCCGCCGGCGGCGATCCAGCCGAGGCCATTCGCGTCATTCGACATGTTGCAGGAAATCCTTCAGGCGTTCGCTGGGCGGGTTCTCGATCACGTCGCGCGGATTGCCGTCGACCGAGATCTTTCCGTGCTCCATGAAGATCAGCCGTGTGCCCACCTGCTTGGCAAAGGCCATCTCGTGGGTGACGACGACCATCGTCATGCCCTCCTGCGCCAGCTGGCGCATCACGGTCAGCACTTCCTGCTTCAGTTCGGGGTCGAGCGCCGAGGTCGGCTCGTCGAAGAGCATCACCTTGGGGCGCACGGCGAGCGCGCGAGCGATCGCGACCCGCTGCTGCTGGCCACCCGAGAGCTCGGCGGGATAGTGTCCGGCCTTGTCGCGCAGGCCCACCTTCTCGAGGAGCGCCAGCGCCTGCTTGCGGGCCTCGGCCGCGGATGCGCCGCGCACCTTGCGCGGCCCGAAGGCCACGTTTTCCAGCGCCGTCATCTGCGGAAAGAGGTTGAACTGCTGGAACACCATCCCGGCTTCCTGCCGGATCAGGCGGAGCTGCTTCTTGCCGGCGCGCACGCTGATCCCGTCCATGACGAGGTCCCCGCCCGAAATCTGTTCCAGCCCGTTGATGCAGCGCAGAAGCGTGGACTTGCCCGAACCGGAAGGCCCGATCAGCACCACGACCTCGCCCACGTCGATGTCGAGATCGACCTCGTCCAGCACCTTCAGGTCGCCGAAATGCTTCGAGGTCTTGCGGAATTCGATGATGCTCACAGGATCCTCATGCGTTTTTCGATCATGCGGAGCGCCACGCTCATGGTTCCGGTCAGGACGAGATAGATGATGGCGACGGCGGTCCAGATCTCCACCGCGCGGAAGTTCGCGGCCATGATCTCCTGCCCGGTCCGGGTGAGTTCGCCCACCCCGATGACGATGAAGAGCGACGTGTCCTTGAGGCTGACGATGAACTGGTTGCCGAGCGGCGGAATGAGGCGCCGGAAGGCCAACGGTCCAAGGATGTAGACAAGCACCTTCCACTGCGGCAGCCCGAGCGCCAGCCCCGCCTCGCTCAGGCCCTTGGAGATCGAGAGGAACGCGCCCCGCACGATCTCGGCGATATAGGCGCCGGCGTTGACGATGATCGCCAGCACCGCGGCCGACATGGGGTCGACCCTGAGCCCGGTCAGCACCGGCATGGCGAAGTAGAGGAACATCACCTGCACCACGATCGGCGTGCCGCGGATCAGCTCGACATAGGCGAAGGCGACGGCGTTCAGCACTCGGCCGCCATAGGCGCGCATGAGCCCCGCGACGGTGCCGAGGATCAGCCCGCCGAGAAGGCCGATCACGGTGATCTGCACCGTGATTTTCGCGCCGGCGATCAGCTGGGGAAGAAAGGTCAGGACGACGGACCAGTCGGTCTGCATGGCTCGCTCCGGCGGCGGAAAGGGGATGGCTGCGGCGCGCAGGGTCGCCGCAGCCCGGTGTCAGCTCAGTTGGCGGGCTTCGTGCCGAACCACTTTTCGTAGATCGCGTCGTAGCGCCCGTCGGCCTTCATGTTGGCCAGCGCGCCGTTGACCCGCGTGGTCAGCTCGCTAGCCTTGGGAAAGCCGATACCGTACTGGTGCGCCATCATCTGCGCGCCGACGGCCTTGACCTGGCCGTCGCCGGCGGTGGCGATGTAGTAAAGCACGTTCGGCGTGTCGTGCATCGCCGCGTCGACGCCGCCCGCGCGCAGTTCCAGATAGGCGTTGTCGATGTTGGGGAATTTGCGCAGCTCGGTGTCCTTGAAGTTCGCCTCGGCATAGTCGGAGGCAGAGGTGCCGGTCTTGACCGCAAGCGACTTGCCCGCAAGATCCGCCTCGCCGGTGATCGTGCTGTCGGCGGGCACCATGAGAAGGAAGCCGCTGTCATAGTAGCCGTCCGAAAAATCGATCACCTCCTGGCGTTCCGGCTTGATGGTGATGCCGGCAAGCGCGACATCGACCTGGCCGGTCTGAAGCGCCGGGATGATGCCCGCGAAGTCCATCGGACGCAGTTCGTAGGTCACGCCCAGCTCGGTGGCGATCGCATCCCACATGTCGATGTCGAAGCCGACATACTTGTCGCCTTCCTTGAACTCGAACGGGACGAAGGCGGTGTCCGTGGCGACGATCAGGTCTTCGGCCTTGGCAGCGCCGATCCCGAGGACAAGGCCGGCGGCCGTGGCGAGCGCGAGAAGCTTCTTCATGTGCGGGACTCCCTGGTTGCGAGGTGGTTGATGCGTTTCACCCATCCTATGCAAAAACATTTGCGCATTATGACAAACAATGCAATTAAATTTGCACACACTGGCAGCGAAAGGACAGAGCGCCATGCCCGGACATGTCTTCGGACGCTCGACCAAGGGAAGTCTGCCCGTAGCCGAGCTCGGTGACGGATGCTACATCATTGATTCGACAGGAAAGCGCTATCTCGACGGATCGGGTGGTGCGGCGGTGTCCTGCCTTGGCCATTCCGACCCGGACGTACGCGCCGCGCTTCACGCGCAGCTCGACCGCCTCGCGTTCGCCCACACCGGCTTCTTCACCTCGGACGCGGCCGAATCGCTTGCCGACTCCCTCGTGGCGCATGCACCGGAGGGGATCGAGCGAGTCTATCTCGTCTCGGGCGGATCCGAGGCGGTGGAGGCCGCGATCAAGCTTGCCCGACAGTATTTCCTCGAAATCGGCCAGCCACGGCGGCACCGGGTGATCGCCCGGCGGCAAAGCTATCACGGCAACACGCTCGGTGCGCTGGCCGCGGGCGGCAACGAATGGCGCCGCGCCCAGTTCGCACCGCTGCTGGTGGAAACCAGCCATATCGCGCCCTGCTACGAATACCGCGACCGGCAGGAGGGCGAGACCGTCGAGGCCTACGGCCTGCGCGTGGCCGACGAGCTCGAGGCCGAAATCCTGCGCCTTGGACCCGAAACGGTCATGGCCTTCATCGCCGAGCCGGTGGTGGGCGCGACGGCCGGTGCGCTGCCGGCGGTGCCGGGCTACTTCAGGCGCATCCGCGAGATCTGCGACCGTCACGGCGTTCTCCTGATCCTCGACGAGGTCATGTGCGGCATGGGGCGCACGGGACACCTCTTCGCCTGCGAGGAAGACGGCATTGCGCCTGACATGATCACCATCGCCAAGGGCCTCGGCGCCGGCTATCAGCCGGTCGGTGCGCTTCTCGCCTCGGGTCGCATCCATGACGCAATCGCGGGAGGCTCGGGATTCTTCCAGCACGGCCACACCTACATGGGCCACCCGATGGCCGCTGCCGCCGCCAACGCGGTGCTGGGCGCGATCCTCGGCCGCCGGCTCCTGCCGCGTGTCCGCGAACAGGGTGCGAAGCTGCAGGCGGCGCTGGATGACGAACTCGGCCAGCATCCGCATGTGGGCGACATCCGCGGCCGCGGTCTCTTCCGCGGCGTCGAGATCGTGGCCGACCGCGAGACCAAGGCGCCCTTCGATCCGGCGCGGGGGATTCACCGCAAGGTCAAGGCGCTGGCCTTCGAGGCGGGGCTGATCTGCTATCCGATGGGGGGCACGATCGACGGGCAGCGCGGCGACCACGTGCTGCTCGCGCCACCGTTCATCATCGAGGATGGTCAGATTGACGAACTCGTGGCGAAGCTCTCCTCCGCCATCCGGGGCGCCGTGGCGGCATGACGCCCCTGCCCGAGCTGATGGTCGCGCCGAACGGCGCAACCAGGACCAAGGCCGACCATCCCGCACTGCCGATGACAATCGCGGAAATCGTCGCCTGCGCCGAGGCCTGCGCCCGGGCCGGGGCGGACGGGATTCACGCCCATGTCCGCGACAGCGAGGGTCGGCATGTGCTGGACGCGGGGCTTTACGCGGAGCTTCTGGCGGAACTTGCATCCCGCGTGCCGCAGATGCAGGTGCAGATCACGACCGAAGCCGCGGGCCGCTACACCCCGTCCGAGCAGCGGGCGCTGGTCGAGACGCTGCGCCCGGCTTCCGTCTCGGTCGCGCTCAGGGAGATCACGGCCGAGCCCGACATGGGCATCACCCGCCGCTTCTTCGCCTTCTGCGCCGAGGCCGGAATTGCCGTCCAGCACATCCTCTACGATGCCGGCGACGTCGCCCGCTTCGGCGCGCTCCAGGCCGGCGGGATTATCCCCGAGGGTCGCCAGCAGGTGCTGCATGTGCTCGGCCGCTATGTCACCGGCCAGCGCGCCGCGCCCGAAGACCTGGCCGCGCCCCTCACCGCACAGGCGCATCTGCCGGTCGTTCCCGACTGGGCCGCCTGCGCCTTCGGTCCGGCGGAAAGCGCCTGTCTCCTGGCCGCGCGGCGCGCCGGCGGCAAGGTGCGGATCGGGTTCGAGAACAACCTCTTTCGGCCCGACGGAGTGAGGGCCACTGACAACGCGGCGCAGGTCGCCGACTTCCTGCAACTCGCAGCGTTGGGCGGGACCGCCCAAGCGACCGATCGCTCAGCCTGAACCGCCGCCGGGCAGAAGCTCGCTTCCCGTCCGCCAACCACCGCGCGCAATGCAGACGCGTGCGGCGGAAACTCTGGCCACCGCGGCGCAGGTGTGTCCTTGCCCCGGCGAGGCACGGCATTCAGTGGATCGGCCAGCGCAAGGGGCGCGGCGGCGGGGGGGGGGCTTGTCCCCGTTCAGGTTTCGATGCAACAGCGCCTCGCGGGATGGCGTCCGAGTTATATTGCCGAGCGATTCACCCGAAGGGTCCGCGCCGCCCGTTCCTGGCATGAGGAACAGGTCCAAGTGCCGGGCGACACCCCGATCTGTAGCGCTAATCACTTGTAATTTTGCGGGAAATTGGTCGGAGCGAGAGGAACATAACCCACTTTTCGACAACCCGTTCATAAGAGTTAAGTTATTGACAATAGGTGTGTTCTAGTGAGCTTAGTGTTCCGGTTGACTGTTCCGGGGAAGTGTTCCGGAGATCAGGCTGGAGGGGATTTCATGAGGCGGATTTCGTATCTATGCAAACGTGGCTCAGTCTACTACGCGCGCATGGATGTGCCTGAAGATCTGGTTCCGATCCTCAAAAGAAAGACGAAGAAGCTCTCTCTCAAGACCAAGGATGAGAAAGAGGCCAAGCGGCGCCTCCTGCCCGTAATCGCGGAGTGGCAGCGCGAGTTCGAAGACTTGCGCGCCCGCAGCACGCTCGTCTCCGCTGACAGAGAGCATGCGGTGTGGGATCTCTACACCGCCGTGCTCGAGCGCGACGAGACAGAACGAGCGACGCGTCCAGGTCAGGCCGATATCGACGCCGCGACCGCCGAACTTCTCTCAAGAGCTGACCGGGGCGAGATCAAGGGGTTTGATCCGCTCGCGATCTTGGATGTGACCCTTGAACTGCAGGTGGCTCAGAAGGCAGGAGAACTCTCGAGTAATTTTCGCAAGGCGAAGCTCGCGGACCTCCGCAAACATCTCGCGAAGGGCGAGACCGCACTGGTTGCGCACGAGGTCGACGAGTTCCTGCGACAGAACAGACTCTTCGTAGATCGTTCGACGCCTGAATGGATCAGTCTTGCCAGGCACACCATGCGAGCCGAGATTGAGGCTCTTGAGCGAACGCTGGAACGTGATGCCGGGAACTATGGCGGCGAGCCCAGGGATCCGCTCGTGAGGCCGCCGACGGTGCCTCGGCGCGCAGAACCTGTAACAGCCTCTCCCGGCGAGAGCCTGCTGGAGGCGCTGGAGGCGTTCAGGAACGAGAACCCTCGCAGCGTTTCGAAGAGCCGCATGGACGAGTCCTGCCGCGACATTGGCATCTTCATGGACATCGTCGGCCCGAAGTTCCCGGTGTCCAAGATCACCAAGAAGCACGTCCGTGATTGGAAGATGCTGCTGATGAAGTATCCAGTGCGCGCGACGGAGGTCGTGGCCTTCCGAGGCTTGAACATGCGTCAGACCGTCGAAATGAACAACGACTTGAAGCGCCCAGTTCTGTCAGATCGGACCGTCAACCGATACCTATCCAGCCTCTCGGCATTCTGTGCTTGGGCCGAGGTCAACGGATACATCGCGAGTAACCCTTGCTCCGGCATGGCGTTGCCGAAGGAACGTCGAGCCAAGACCCTGCCCTTTACGAGCGAACAGCTGAACCGGCTGTTCAAGTCACCGCTCTTCGCGGGCGCCCAGAGCGATTCACAGTGGCGATACATATCACGGCCTGGGAATGTCTTGATCCGCGATCACCGCTTCTGGGTCCCGCTGATCATGCTGTTTTCCGGGGCACGGCCTGGTGAGATCGGTCAGCTCGCCGTCAGCGATGTCCGCCGGGAACACGGTCACTGGATAATGCACATTACGACCGAGGGTGACGCCCATGCCGAAGGGAAATCGGTCAAGACGGCAGGCTCCATGCGCGTCATCCCTATTCATCCTGAGTTGGAGCGCCTGGGCTTCCTAAAATATCACGCTGCCCGTCTTAACACTTCCGACACGCAGCTCTTTCCCGGTGCGCGACGAAATGAGCGCGGTCAGATGATGGCGGACTTCTCGCGTGAATTCGGTAAGTATCTAACCCGTATCGGCCTCAAGGAGGGCCGTGGACTGTCCCTCTACTCGTTCCGACACGGAGCGGCTGATGCCCTGCGCCGGGCCGGATATCTTGACAGCCAGTTCGGCTTCATCCTCGGTCACACAGAGGGCTCGATGACTGGCCGGTATGGCATCATGCCTCAGGGGATGCTCGAACAGCGGGTCGAGTTGGTGAACGCCATAGACTATCCGGGCTTGGTGCTCGATCACCTCGTCGCCTAACCCCGTAAAGCCCCAGCGTATCGATCATGATGCCTCGGCTCGGGATCGTCCGTGCCTAACCCGTCAGATCCGCGAGGACTCTAGGCGCGCGATTGGGTGTCCTCAGGATGTGCTCGAGCGGCACAGACGGTGGAAGCGTGGGCAGGATGTAGGCCGACTTTGACATGATGGCATGTCGTGTTCGAAAACTCCACATTTCTGAACATGACACGGCCAACGTGTTCGCGAAAGCAGATAGTGCCCCACGGCATGGTGTAAGAGCGCCGCCCCTCGAAGAGGTCCAAGCTTGATCAGGTGGCCACGGCGGGCAGCCTGACGGTGGGATTGTCGGTGACGCGGGCGAGCGTTTCAAGCGACAT
>NZ_WBUS01000247.1 GCF_008933605.1 Albidovulum sp. | reverse complement strand
GATCATAGGCGCACGGGGGGCGCCCGCAAGCACCGCCTCGGCGCGAAATGATCGTCAAATTGCCGCGGAGCTGTCCCCGCCCTGTCCCAATCCCGCCGCAATCGGACAGGACAGTCGGAGCATGTGTTCAGGTGTCTTGGGGATGACGGACATGGCAAAGGACATCATCCGGTTCGCGATGAACGAGAAGCTGGTGAAGGGCGCGCACTGGGCGGTCTTCGGCATCGGCGTGCTTTCGCTGACCTTCTCCATCGTGGCGACCGCCGCCTCGGCGTTCTGAGCGGACGACCGCCAAACGAATCCGGAAGCCGCGCCCTGGGGCGCGGCCGCCTGCATTTTTCTCCCGGAACCGGCCGGACACGGGGCATGACCTCGACTCGCCCGGAATGCCACCTTGGCCGGCGGCGGCGCGTCAGGACCCGGGCTGGCAGGGCGCCGGGGTCGCCACCATGTCCTGGCGCTCGAAACTCGCGCGGATCAACGCCGCATGGGCCTCACCGGACACCTCCACGACCGGAACCGGCATGCCGGCGCGTTCGAAACTCCCGACGATGAGCGCGCGGTAGCCATCCGCCGTCGCGTGGCGCCCGGTCGCCGGCATGCCGGCGCGCTCGAAACTCGCGCTGATCAACGACGCATAGGCCGCATCGGACACTTCCGCGACCGGGCCCGGCATGCCGGCGCGTTCGAAACTCCCGAGGATGAGCACGCGGTAGTCCTCCGCCGTCACCCGGTGCCCGGGCGCCGGCATGCCGGCGCGATCGAAACTCGCGGCGACCGCGTCGAAATAGCGTTCGCCCGGATCGGACGCCGCGCCTGCAGCAAGGGACGGGGCAACGACTGACACGACGGCAAGGATGGCCGCAACTTTCGCAACATTTTTCATGAAAGTCTCCAATATGCTGTAAAGAAATGAAGAAATGTGACCGGGCGCGGTTTCCGCCCGGCTTCCGTCAGCAGGTCTCGGGCGAGAAGGTCTTTGTGTCCCGGCACGGCTGCGTCAGAGGATTGGTCTGTGCCGGTTCCTCCGCGTCCCGCCGCCCGGCCGGGCAGAGCCCGGCACGGTGCCGCGGGCAGGATTCGCAGGCGCTGCTCAGCACAGCACCTGCTCCATCCGCTCCCAGTCGCCGAAGCGCCAGTGCTCACCCATGATCGCGGCGAAGAGCCCGTCGAAGGCCTCGACCGGCATCGCCTGGCGCATGCCCGTCACCATCGCGATCCGCTCCGACCGCGACGCCGCGCCGAGCATGAACCGACCGAACCCCGCCATCTTCGCCGGCGGGATGTTCGACACGATCGCATGTTCGATCCCGTCGATCTCCTCCGCCGAGAAGTTGGCAGCGATGAGCGGCATCAGTTCGGTCTCTTCCTCGTGCATGTGCACGAGGTCGTCGGCCACGAAGATCGCGAACCGCTGGTAGAGCCGGCGCAGCTTCGCCGCGCGGTCGTCGCCCGCCACCGCCACCTCCTCGGCCATGCGGCGCAACTCGCCGAAGGCCGCGAGGTGATGGTCGTGGTCCTCGCCCTGGTGCTCCGCACCGCCGGGCACGCGGCTCTCCACCACGGCGTGGATCTTCTCGTTCTCGTGGGTGAGGTGCGACAGGCAGATCTCTAGATGCGCGGAAAGCCTGCCCAGGACCTCCATCAGCCCCGCCTCGTCACCGGGATCCGCCTGGCCGAGCGCGATGAGCATGCGTGCGTTCGCCAGACGGATGCCCTTGTGGACCGCGTAATAGAGGTCCCTGGTGATAGGTGTCTCAAATGCCGTTCGGACGTTCATGTCCTCTCTCCATTAATTGGTGTGCAAATGAACTGGTGAATGGCGGCGGAGATAGCGCGCTTCCCTTTCGCTGAAAATACCGGCATTCTGGTTTCACTCTCCGGATTTTTCGGACAATCCATGGACCACCTTCGCGCCATGCGGCTCTTCGTGCGGGTCGCCGAACTGGGCAGCCTCACCGCCGCCTCGACCGACCTCGGCTTTGCCCGCGGCGCCGCCTCCGCCACCGTGGCCGACCTCGAACGCCACCTCGGCGTGCAGCTTCTGGAGCGCACGACCCGCCGCATGCGGCTGACCGAGGACGGCGCCCGCTATCTCGAACGGGCACGGCGGATCATCGCGGACGTGGAGGATCTGGAGGACGAGATCGGCGCGGCCGAGCGCAGCCCGCGCGGGCTTCTCCGCGTCCAGCTTCCGCCCGGCATCGCCCGGATCATCGTCGCGCCCGCCCTGCCGGGCTTTCTCGCCGCGCATCCGGAGATCGAGCTCGAGATCCTGTCGCGGACCGACACGCCGGACTTCGTCGGCCAGCGGCTCGACGCCGCCGTCCTGCTCGGCCCCCTGCCGGAACTCGACATCGTCGCCCGCCCGATCGGCCAGCTTCCGTCGCTGACCGTCGCCGCGCCGGCCTATCTGGAGCTTGCCGGACGGCCCGCGCACCCCGATGACCTTTCAGGTCACGCCTGCATCCCGATCCTGTCGTCCCGGACCGGCCAGCCGCAGCCCTGGCGCTTCCGCATCGACGGCCGCGACACGACCTTCGCGGTGCGCGGCCGGCTCGCCTTCGAGGCGGCGGAATCGGCCGTCGCCGCCGCCCGCAGCGGCGCGGGCATCCTCCAGCTTGCGAGCTATCTGATCTTCGAGGACGTGCGGACGGGCCGGCAGGTCGCGGATGTTCGCGGTGTCGGCGAGAAGCATCACCATCCGGTCGATGCCGGCGGCGCAACCGCCGTGCGGGGGGGCGCCGTACTTGAAGGCCTTGACCATGCCGCCGAAGCGCTTCTCCACCTCGTCCCGGCCGTAGCCCGCCAGCTCGAAGGCCTTGAACATGATCTCGGGCTTGTGGTTGCGGATGGCACCCGACACCA